>CACWLF010000019.1 GCA_902761645.1 uncultured Aeromonadales bacterium
ACCGCCACCTTTACCTACGTGAATTCCGTATAGATATTGGACTTCGAGTTATTTGGCACTCTTGCCCTCCACGTCGGCCTGAAGTGATTTCTGTACGTCGGTTCAACACTTTGCTATCGCTTCTTTCAGCTATCACGTCGCCATGATCACCTTGCGAGTCGCTAATCCTTTCCTCTAGCGGACGGATTCGGGACTTTCACCCTAAAGATTATACTCATGCCGAGCACACCAAAAAAAAGCGATTCCGCAGAATCGCTTTCTCAATAAAAAAACTGAAGAAAACTGAACTATTTTTTAATAAGTTTAGTTAATTCGCTGATTAAATCAGTAGCAGGAAGAACTGATTTTTCTCCGGTTATACGGTTTTTGAATTCAACGGTGTTATTTGCTAAATTCTTGGCACCGATTACCACCTGATACGGCACACCGATTAGTTCGGCATCAGCGAACATAACTCCCGGACGTTCATTACGATCGTCATAATAAACATCAAAATTCTGTTTTTCCAGATCTGCATAAAGCTGTTCGCAGAATTCCTTAACTTCAGGGGACTTGTGCATATTCATCGGTATAACTGCAAGATCGTACGGAGCGATTTGCGGAGGAAGGGCAATACCGTATTCATCATGATGCTGTTCTATTGCCGCTGCAACCACGCGGGTTACACCTATACCGTAGCATCCCATTTCCAGTATTACGTTTTTACCTTCATCATTAAGCACGGTGCAGTTCATTGCTTCTGAATATTTTCTGCCCAGCTGGAAGATATGACCTACCTCGATGCCTCTTTTCAGGATAATCGTTCCTTTTCCGTCAGGTGACGGATCTCCGGCTTCAACATTGCGAAGATCGGCTACTTCATAATCAGGAACATCTCTCTTCCAGTTTGTTCCTGTATAATGTGTACCGTCCTCATTTCCTCCGGAAATAAAGTCGCTCAGGTATTCTGCGGTGCGATCCACAATGATGCGACCTTTGAATCCTACAGGTCCGAGCGAGCCTGTATGACATCCTACGTACTTGACAATCTGTTCATCGGTGGCGAAAGTCAGTGGTTTTGCAATTCCCGGAATCTTTTCCGCCTTGACTTCATTCAGTTCATGATTTCCGCGCAGAACCAGAGCGATTAATGGAGTTTCCTCCTGCTCGGTTTTTTCTCCCACAACCAGGAGTGTCTTGGCAACCTTTTCCGCCGGCTGTTTAAAGAATGCGGCAACCTCGTCAACGGTATGGCATCCCGGAGTCTGAATCTTTTGCAGTTCTGCGGTTCCTTCTGGTTTTTCCCCTGTCGGAGCCAGCGCTTCTGTCAGCTCTATGTTTGCCGCAAAATTTGATTCGGTTGAAAATGCTATCAAATCCTCTCCGCTGTCGGCCAGTACCTGGAATTCATGGGAAGATGAACCTCCTATGGAGCCTGTATCAGCCTGAACAGGTCTGAAATCCAGTCCCATGCGGGTGAAGGCATTGCAGTATGCCTGATACATATCCTGGTATGTCTTGTCCAGAGATTCACGATCGGTATGGAATGAGTATGCATCTTTCATGATGAATTCCCTGCCGCGCATTACACCGAAGCGAGGTCTTATTTCATCACGGAACTTGGTCTGGATCTGATACAGGTTGATCGGCAGCTGCTTGTAGCTGCTGATTTCATTTTTTACCAGATTGGTGATAATTTCCTCGTGGGTTGGTCCCAGTACGAAATCAACATTGTGGCGATCCTTAAAACGGCATAATTCCGGGCCGTAATGCTCCCATCTGCCGGATTCCTGCCACAGTTCGGCAGGCTGCACCACCGGCATAACAAGTTCAATGGCGCCGGCTTTGTTCATCTCTTCACGGATAATCGCGGTTACCTTGTTCAACACCTTCAGACCGGTAGGCAGCCATGTGAACAGGCCGTTGGCTAATTTTCTGATATAGCCTGCTCGAAGCATTAATTTATGACTTTCAACAACTGCTTCTGCAGGTGTTTCCTTTAGGGTACTTAGTAAATATTTACTTGTTCTCATACAAATATTCCAAAATTAAAAAATTTTAGGAATTATATCACAATTAGATGTTTTTCTCGCTTTAATGACGATTTTTTATTGGCGTTTTTATGAACTTCAATGAGTGCGGAAACAGAATGTGACAACCGATAAAATTCGGTTTGATGCAACGGCTTTTTTTATCAACTTTATTGCTAGAAGGAGTTATTTTAACTATAATTACAACATAGATCTTAACGTCTAATATCTAAAAAGATTTTCTCTTATTTGTGTAGAAAATATACAAATATTTAAACAAGTTAAAGGTTGATTAACAAAATGACTATCAAAACTAGATTTGCGCCTAGTCCGACAGGTTTTTTGCACGTCGGCGGTGCCAGAACTGCATTATATTCATGGTTATACGCAAAGCATAACGGCGGACAGTTTGTTTTAAGAATCGAGGATACCGATCGTGAACGTTCAACCCAGGAAGCCATTGATGCAATAATTGAATCCATGAAGTGGCTGAATTTGAGCTGGGATGAGGGTCCGTATTATCAGACCAAAAGATTCGACCGCTATAATCAGCTGATAGATGAAATGCTGGCTGATGGTCGTGCCTATAAATGCTACTGTACCAAGGAACGTCTGGAACAGCTTCGTGAAGAGCAGATGAAACGCGGAGAGAAACCATGCTACGACGGTCACTGCCGCTGCTCGCAGGAACATCATTCTCCGGATGAACCTTACTGTGTAAGATTTAAAAATCCGACTGAAGGTACAGTCAAGTTCCACGATCACATTCGCGGAGATGTTGAAATCAGCAACAGGGAACTTGATGATCTGGTTATCAGAAGAACTGACGGTACTCCTACCTACAATTTCTGTGTGGTTGTTGATGACTATGATATGGGCATTACCCATGTTGTGAGAGGCGAAGATCATGTTAACAACACCCCTCGTCAGATTAATATATACAAGGCTCTGAATGCAAAGGTTCCTGAATTTGCTCATGTGTCCATGATTCTTGGATCCGACGGAGCAAAACTGTCAAAGCGTCATGGAGCTGTAAGTGTAATGCAGTATCGCGATGACGGTTTCCTGCCGGAGGCTCTGCTTAACTATCTGGTAAGACTGGGATGGGGCCACGGAGATCAGGAACTGTTCAGTGTTCAGGAAATGATTGATTTGTTTGATCTGGATTCCGTAAGCAAATCAGCTTCAGCGTTCGATTTGAACAAACTCAAATGGATGAACAACCATTACATCAAAACACTGGATCCTGAATATGTTGCAACTCATCTTGAGTGGCACATGAAGGATCAGAAGATCGATTATTCGAAGGGTCCTAAGCTGTCGGCAATCGTGAAGGCATATGCTGAACGCTGCAACACCCTGAAGGAAATGGCGGATCAGTGCCGTTATGTATATGAGGACTTTACAGAACTGGATGAGGCTGCCTCTAAAAAATGGTTCAAGGCCAACACTCCGGAAGCTTTGACCAGATGTCTTGAAAAGTTTGCTGATTTATCTGAAAGCGAATGGAAAGCCGAAAATATTCATCCGGTTGTTGAAGCGGTAGCCCAGGAAATGGAAATCGGCATGGGTAAGGTCGGCATGCCTTTAAGAATTGCTGTTACAGGACGGGGACAGTCTCCTGGAATCGATGTAACCATGGAACTTATCGGCAGAGAAAAGAGTCTTGAGCGAATTGCAAAAGTTCGTGATATGCTGGCTGCAAAGGCGTAGGTTGTTTTTTATTGGAATAGTTAATTTAATAAGGTGTAGAGAGTAATACATGGCTGTTATTATTAATAGTAATCGTGTAAAGTTTGTTATCAGAGCACTGGTTGCTGCCGGATTATGCGGTGTTGATGTTAGTGAACTTGGTCAGGTTGAATCCTTTATGGAAAATCATAAGGATCTGCTGAAAACGCTTTTTGATATGCGTATCTACCCTAATCCGAAAGTGGATGAATATAGAAATCTGCTGATTTCAATGCATCCTTATGCTCTTTTATATAATTTGGGCAGTGCTGAAAAAATGTCTCCGGTTTGCCCTGCAATGGCCCGCGAAAAGAAGGTGTTTGAAAAAAGCGCCCGTCATGAGCTGGCTTATGAAGGCTCTAAATACTATTCCATTTACGTTGCTGATACTGCTGTTAATCCGGTTATTCCGAAAGGAGATTTTGTTGAAATCAAAACACGTGAAAACCGGGTTAGCGGCAAACTGATGAACATGCTGTTTGTTAATCCGAACAGCGTTATCGTGTTTGATGCAAGCGACTGTGCAAAGACCATCTTTACTGTAATAGAGGAATTCAAATCTAAGTACTGCGCCTACTGGAATTTTGACTTTGATGTCAGCATGAATACCGACTTCCCGAATAAGCGCAGAATCATCAGCAAGGCCTACACACATTCAAGCAAGGAATTTGTTCCTAATCCTTCCATAGGTGTTATCCCGTACACATTTTCCAAGGATGATTTCTGGCATCTGCCTAACATGTTCCAGGATGCACAGTACCTGGCAGATATTGATTTTACATATTTCTACCGTGATATTATCGGCAAGTCGAAGAGTACGCCTTCCGCTCCTAAGACTGTTCACAAGAATATGATTTCAAATCTGGAGTTTTCCAATATGGATCCTATCGACGGTATAAGAAATTATATTGCGTACCACTGGTTCTTCAGTGAACTGCCTGATGCAACCATGGATATTTTTACCAACCTGAATGAGTCTGTGGTGGGTGAGGAGGAATTCCTGAATTTGAATCTCGGAATCCTGAAGTATTATATTTCCTCGATTCATGCATTGAATATGGCAACCATTAAAAAGAATCCGGAAATTGAAGAAATTGTTGAAAGAAATGTTCAGGCGCTGCAGCAGTATACTCTGGAACATCCGGAATTTCTGTATGAATTGCTGAGCAATACGGATGATAATTATCAGTATCTGATTGATAATAATCCAGTTGAGAAATTATTTTCAGGTTTATAGTTTTTATAATTTGCAAAAATGCATAACTTTTGATACTATAGGTCTGCGTTTGGGGTCATAGCTCAGTTGGGAGAGCGTTTGAATGGCATTCAAAAGGTCGGCGGTTCGATCCCGCCTGGCTCCACCAATGCGGTCTTATAGTTATTTTCTTTATATCATTTCCACATATTCATTTTTGTTTCAGTTTCTTGTTATGAAAAATAGATATTTTATTCTCTGTTCGCTGGTTTGTTTGACAGGATGCAGCTGGTTCAGTTTCAGCACCAATGTGGATCCTGAAAACTTTACCGAGTATTATAAATCAAGTCTGGTTAAACAGTATCACAAGGAAGACCTGCAGACTTTGGAGAATTATGAAGATTTGGGTCCGGTTGAAGGAATAAGCTGTCAGGCTGCACCGGAGGAAGCTGAACCAAAGGAAAAACTGGCAATGAAATATATGCTTGAATCCGCCTACGATATTGGCGCCAATGCGGTTGTTACAGGAAAATGCATTGAACTTGAGGCAACATTGCATTGTATAAAGGAATATACCTGCTACGGTCAGGCTTTAAAGGTTAAATAACTGCGCTCATGATTGAAAAAACTGTCAGTGCCATTGGAATAGTTCATTCGCCGTTCAAGGAAAAATTTGCAGTGCCGCGTCAGGCCAAGCTGGTTGCCGATATTGAATCCCGGATAGAACTTTTTCCTCCGTATGACGATCTTAACTGTTTTCGCGGAATCGAAAATTTTTCTCATCTGTGGCTTATTTTTGATTTTAATTTAATTGAAGATCATTCCTTCAGAGCTCTAGTTCGTCCGCCCCGTCTTGGCGGCAATAAAAAGATGGGCGTTTTTGCAACAAGATCTCCGTACCGTCCGAACAATCTGGGTTTGTCATCGGTTGTCAACAGAGGCGTCGAACGTCGAAATAACAAAACATATCTGCTTATTGCCGGAGCCGATTTGGTCGAGGGAACACCGGTAATCGACATTAAACCGTATATAAAATTCACTGATGCAATAGAGCATGCCGACAGTGCGTATGCAAGGATTCCTCCTCCTGAAATGAATGTTGAATTTTCAGATGAGGCAGAAACCTTTATTGAAAATCTGGATTTAGGCAAATACCCCAGTCTGGTGGAAATAATAAAGGAAATTGTTTCCTATGATCCGCGTCCTGCATACAGAACGGATTCTGATGAGCATGAATACGGATTTAAATTCTATGAATTTGATATAAAATTCAGAGTTATGCAGAGATGTATTATGATTACATCGATCGTTTATGTATAAAAAAGCGGGTGTTTGCTGTCAGTAAAGATCTTCGTCTTTTTGTTTATTTAAAATGTCGTCAAGAGCCTCGTCCAGATCCGGATGTTTAAACTTGAAACCATCCTCTGTCAGACGCTTCGGGCATGCGCACTGTGACGATGTTATAAGTTCGGATCTTCCTCCCATAAACAGTCTGATTACCCAGTTCGGAATGGTCAGAAAGTTTATGCGGTGAAGTGTTTTGGAAAGTGCTTTGCAGAAGTCTTTATTGGTGCTTGGATTTGGTGTGCAGACATTGTACACGCCGGTACATTTTTCGTTATTGATGATATAAAGCAGTGCATTGGTAACGTCGTCAAGATGAACCCAGGGAACATACTGATCCCCTTTTCCTATTTTCCCTCCGATGTTCCATTTGAAAAAAGGCAGAATACTTGCGAGTAATCCGTATTTTTTTACCAGAACAATGCCGATCCTTACCACACAGTGACGATTTACTATATTGGAAATTTTCTTGCTGTTGTTTTCAACCTGGTCGGTAACACTTTGCAGAAATGATGTCGGTGACACGACTGTTTCTTCGGTCACTTCCTCTGAACCGCAGTTGCCGTAATAACCGGTAGCGGAAAATGTTATCCACAGTTTCGGTTTGATTTTATTCTGCAGACAGCGTATATAAATATAGTCTGTACTGAGCAAACGGCTGTTGATGATTTTCTTTTTCTGATTTTTGGTCCATGGCTTTGATGCTATCGGCGTTCCTGCAAGGTTAAGAATTATATCAATCTTGTCTTCTTTCCAGCCTTTCTTGTAATCAGTGAAGGTTATGTTTTTGTTCTGAAGGGGAAGCCTGTTTTTTGCCTGTTCTTCATTGCGGGTCAAAATGATAATATAATTGGTTTTATCCTTTAACAGTTCGTTAACTATCTGCTGACCGATAAGACCTGTTGCCCCTGCAATTAAAAAATTCACCGTAAACTCCTAATTTGTTATTGTTTTCTGAGTGAAATTATACCGGATTATAAAATAACAAGTGAAATTTAAGTTTGATTGTTTTCACGTATTTGTTTAAAGCCGACATGTGTTTCCGCCGATTGCAGAGTTTTATGAATCTGAAGATCTGATACGGTTATTCATGTATTAGCAGATTCCAGGGTCGGCGTAAACACTGAGACAGATTGCACCGGTAATAATCGAGATGATCGGTATTTTTCAGAAGAGTGTATCCAATGATTTGATGACGGTTATCTTTCCCCTTCCGAGTTTTATAATTCCACGATGTTCAAAATCTTTTAAAATTCTTGATACAACCTCACGTGTTGAGTTGATCTCTCTGGCGATCTGCTCGTGAGTGATCCGTATGCTGCTGTCACCGCTGTTTTTAAGTTTATTTGTCAGCATGTCTGCAATGCGATGATCTACGCGTGCAAACAAAATCAGCTGCATCTGGCACATAACGTTTGAAAATCTTTCTCCCAGTTTTTCATACAGAAAACATCGGATGTGGAGGTTATGTTCCTTAAAATTGACCAGGTGAAAGGCCGGTATTACAAGAAGTGTGCAGTCGGTCTGCGCAATCATGTGCGTTCTGAATGAAATCCTGTTCAGAACGCATGACGCTGAGAGAACGTCGCAGTCTCCTGCAGAAACCTGATAAAGCTGTATTTCACGTCCTTCCTCGGAGAGCATGAAAGTCCGCAGAGAACCTGAAATAACGGCTATCAGACCAAGGCATTCCTGCTCCCGTGAGTAGATAAGACTTCCCTGTTTATAGTTTCTGATCAAGGCTGCATCAATGAGTTCAGTCTGCTCTTTTTTCGTAAGATTTGACCAGAAACCAAAGGAAGCAAGATGCTTTACGAGATCAGATGAAGAGGTTGACATCGGAATTCTCCGCATCGCCAAGATAAGTGCCGACTCCGCCGATTTCAACACCGTCTATGAGTTCCTCCTTTCGTATTCCCATTACATCCATACTCATGGAACAGGCAACAATTTTAACGCCGTTATCAATGGCCTTTTTCATTAAATCCTCAAGACTGTCGATATTTTTGTCCTTCATGATTCCCTTCATCATCGCGGTTCCAATACCTCCCATATTCATTTTGGACAGTTTGAGTCTGCCTGCTCCCCTTGGCAGCATGGCTCCGAACATTTTTTCAATAAAACTCTTTTTTACTTTGACTTTATCCGCTTTTCGCAATGCATTCAGTCCCCAGAATGTAAAGAACATTGTAACCGGACTCCCCATTGCCAGTGCTCCGTTGGCTATAATAAATCCGGCAATAACCTTATCGAGATCACCGTTGAATACAACTATTGTTTTGCCTCTGGTTTCGCTGACTGCAG
Organism: uncultured Aeromonadales bacterium; assembly: GCA_902761645.1. Taxonomy (GTDB): domain Bacteria; phylum Pseudomonadota; class Gammaproteobacteria; order Enterobacterales; family Succinivibrionaceae; genus UBA2804. The sequence goes on from CACWLF010000019.1 coordinate 8,584, forward strand.
CCGGTTTATTGATTTCAGGTCCTGCAGAAGATTTTCCCTTGCGGATTGTTGCCATGTATTCACCGCCTTTTTCCTGCCTGCCTATCAGAGTATTTCCTGTTCTTTCGCACCATGAGGCAATATCCTTTGAAAAGCCCGGATCCGAGGCTGAAATTTCAAGCTGTTCTCCTTCATTCATGTTTTTGACTGTCTTAAAGACTTCCATAATCGGTCCTGGACACTGCATTCCGCAGCAGTCCAGTTTCAATGTCCTGGATGTATCGGTTTTGCCTGCAGATGAATTATCCGGAGTCTGCGAAGCTGCAGGTTCCTGAAAACCGTTATGTTCTGAATCCTGCGGATAGTTTGACTGATAGAATTTAACACCGCCTGGATATACCTCCACGTTTGAAAATCCGTTCTGCATCAGAATTCTTGCTCCGTTGTATGCTCTTACGCCAACTGCACAGAATACTATGATTTTTCGGTTTTTATCAATTTCCACGAGTCTGTCCCGCAGTAAACCGAGAGGAATGTTAACAGCACCCGGGATGGAATATGCCATGGTTTCTGCCTCCTCTCTGACGTCGAGCAGTACAGAATCCGGTTCCTTTGCAGGTGCATCATATGATGCGAATCTAACAAGACCGTCCCTGATGTTTTCTGCTACATATCCTGCCATATTTACAGGATCTTTGGCTGAAGAAAACGGAGGAGCGTATGCCAGTTCCAGATCCTTCAGGTTATAGGCGGATGCTCCGAGGCGCAGCGCTACGCCCAGAGTGTCAATTCTTTTATCAACGCCGTCCTTGCCTACGATTTGAGCACCGAGAATTTTTCCTGAATCCGGTACGAACAGCATTTTTATTACCATAGGTGCTGCACCTGGATAGTAACCGGCATGGGAATTCTGGGTGATAATCAGACTTTCGTAATCGGAACCCTTCTTCATCCCGTTTCTGAGCAGAGTCTTTTCATTTGCACCGGTGGATGCTACAGTATAATCAAAAACCTTGGCAATGGATGATCCCTGTGTTCCCTTGTAATATGTTTCCTTTCCTGCCAGAATGTCGGCAACTATTCTTCCCTGCTTGTTTGCGGGCCCTGCCAGCGGTACCATTGCAGGTTTTTTGAAAACAAAATCCTCAACTTCGGTTACATCGCCGACTGCATAAATGGAAGGATCGCTGGTGCGCATGAATTTATCAACAACAATACCGCCGCGTTCGTTGAGTTTTAAGTCGGCATCTTTTGCCAATGAACTGTTTGGACGTACTCCAATGGAAAGAATAACCGAATCTGCAGCTATCGACTTGCCGCTTTTCAAGTTTATGATTACTTTTTCTTCCTGTTCAGTAAAAGATTCAACTCCGTCCGACAGCCGGAGATCTACACCTTTCTGTCTTATATTTTCGTGCAGAATCTGAGCCATTTCAAAATCAACAGGCGCCATTACCTGATCCAGTGCTTCGATAAGTGAAACCTTCAATCCTGCATGATGAAGATTTTCAGCCATTTCCAAACCGATAAAACCGCCGCCTATAACCGCCACGCTTTTTATTTTTTCGCTTTGTACCAGAGCTCTGATTTTATCTGTATCAGGTACAGTCCATAATGTATGAATTTTCGGATTGTCGATTCCCGGAATTCTAGGGCGCAGTGGAGAGGAACCGGTTGCTATGACAAGATCATCATAAGATTCCTGATATTCCTCGCCGGTATTGAGGTTTCTGATATGAACTTTTTTATTCTGCCGATCGATTTTAACTGCTTCGTTTTTTACACGGACATCAATGTTGAATCGTTCTTTCATTCGTTCAGGAGTCATCAGGAGCAGTGCATTTCTGTTTCGTATCACGTTGCCTACATGATATGGAAGACCGCAGTTGGCATAGGAAATATACTCTCCGCGTTCCAGCATGATTATTTTGCGGTTGCCGTCTAATCTGCGAAGACGTGCGGCACAGCTTGCTCCGCCTGCAACACCGCCGATAATAACTGTTTTTCTTACATTGCCCATTGTGAAATCTCCTGTAAGTGATCTTTATTATGATTCAAATTTGATTGTTTCCAATATTGGTATTCATACTAACAAATATGGATTATTCATTCTGTGACATAGTCACATAAATAAATGTTGACCACATTGTTATTCGTAATTTATGTTTATTTAAAATAAATGATATACAAATTTGATGATAAGAGTGATTAATGTATAAGATGTTGAACTGGATGGAAATAGAATTGTGTCTAGTTTGTTATAATGCAGAGTACGTTGCATGCAAATTATAAACATTATTACAATGCAGAATTTTCTTTTGTAATTTACCTCCTCGATGATTGATACACAGAGAAAGATGGGTTTGATTATTTGGATGCAACTATTGAAGTTCTTTCCATGATCAGAAAATAATAGATTTTGATAGCGTTGATGACATTCTCATTGGTGGTAAGGTTAAATCTGATCTATAAAAGAATCATGATGTAATTGAGTTGTTACTAAGAAACTTTTTCATTTGTTTTTTGGGGACTGAAATTGTGAGAGGTAATAATAATGTTTCGTATATTTGATAAAATTAACAATGGCCATGTCTATGTCTATGTTATAGCAGAAATGAGTGCTAATCACGGCGGGAATCTGGATACGGCATTGGAAATTGTTAGGCAGGCAGCAAATGCAGGTGCAGACTGCCTAAAAATTCAGACCTATACTGCTGACAGCATCACGATTGACTGCGACTCGGATGATTTCATAATTCATGACGGACTTTGGAATGGATCAAAACTTTATGATTTATATACTGAAGCTGCTACTCCTTATGAGTGGCAACGGCGAATCAAAGAAGAGTGTGATGCTTGCGGGATTGATTTTTTGTCCACACCTTTTGATAGGGAGGCGGTTGATTTTCTGGAAAAAATAGGTTGTGAAGCATATAAGATAGCCAGTTTTGAACTTGTAGATATTCCGCTGATCGAATATGCCGCATCCATGAATAAACCTATGATCATGTCATGCGGTATGGCAAGTATTGAAGAAATTCAGGAAGCTATCGATGCATGCCATAGAGTCGGTAATGATAAGATTGTGCTTCTGAAATGCTGTAGTGAATACCCGGCAAACTGGAAAAATATGCATGTATCAAATATACCTGACATGATAAAACGTTTTGGTTTACGAGTAGGGTTGTCTGATCACAGCTCAGGAAGTATTGCATCAGTTGTTGCGGTTTCCATGGGAGCGTGTGTTATTGAAAAACATATCAAAATTGAAGGTGTTGAGAGCGCTGATAGCAAATTCAGTATGACTATTGATGAATTCGCAGAAATGGTTAAAAATGTACGTGATGCAAAAATTATTGCCGGGGATGTGTTTTACGGTGCATCAGAAGGAGAACGGCCAAATCTTAAATTCAGACGAAGCCTGTTTGCCGTGAAGGATATAAGGGCCGGAGAAAAAATTACAGCAGAAAATGTTCGCAGTATCAGACCGTCAACAGGACTTAAACCAAAATACTATCCGGATATTTTGGATAAAACAGCAAAGGTCGATATTCCTTTTGGAACGCCGATCTCTTTTGAAATACTGCAGGAGAATTAATTATGGTATTTCTGCTAAAAGCTACATTGTCGGATATTGATTTGCTGTATGAATGGGCTAATGATCATGTTGTACGGGAAAACTCCTTTAGTACGGAGCCGATATCTTATGATACACATGTAGAATGGTTCAATAGGATCATGACTGATGATTCTGTAGCACTGTACATCATGATGGAACGTAACATTCCTGTAGGACAAATTAGACTGAATATAGATGGAAATGAAGCAGAAATAAGCTATAGCATATCAGCCAACTTTCGAGGAAAAGGTTTGGGAGGAAAATTCTGCAACTAATAGTTGATGAAGTTCAAAGAAACTTTCATCATATTAAGACGCTTGTTGCAAAAGTAAAACCTGATAACAGATCATCAATAAAATTGTTTGAAAACTATGGTTTTTATATGAAATATGCAAGTTATACAATGAAAATTAATGAATGGCCAACAGGTTGGTTTTTTATCAATTCGGGTTTGAAGTAATACATTTTTACAATTAAACTTTTTCCAAATTTATCTGTCCGTTATAAGTTACAAAATTATTTGTTTTTTTTGAGTGATAATATATATATTCGTTAATAATTGTTGGTATTTTCTTGCAAAAATAAGACTCATATTAACTATTTAAGAAATAAAAGTAAGTATAATGGTTGTATTTATAAAATAGTTTATTGGTGTATCTATGAAATTATGTAATTTGCTAAAAAAATATTGTTTGATTTCATTTATTGCATGCAGTGCGGGTATACTGGCTGGCTGCGACGATGATCCAGCTCCGGCACAGCAGGCAAAACCTGCACAGACAGCCGATAACAAGGCTGTTCAGGAAGTTGCTGCCAAACAGCCGAAGTTTGAACCGGCTCCAAAGGTGGATTCTGCCACAATTTTTGCAAATCCCCAGGAGTATCTGAAGACCCTTGTGGTTGAAGGTGATGTAGCATTGGATATATTGGTAGCCAATCAAATGGATCGTGACTATCACTATGAAATCTGCATAGGTGATACCTGCCAGAAAATGGTAAGAGATTCAAGTTCAGGTCTGTTTAAATATACCTGCGATAAACTGAATACCAGATCACCTTGTTCTTCTGTATACAATATCAAGGTATGTAACGATTTTGAAAAGGTGTGCAACAGCAAAATTATAGATTTTGCAGGTCGCCTGAAAGCAAAAAAAGTCAAGGTTGGATATGAACATGCCTGTGCAATCAGACTTGACAACAGTGTTAAGTGCTGGGGTAATACTAGAGGCTTTTCAAATCCTGAAGGAACTCAGACCGCAGACGGAACACTGGCTGCGGATATTATTCTGTCAAAAAGTCAGGATGTTACCTGCGTGATTGATCCGAATCATAATTTCAAATGCTACGGTGTTGATGCAAAACGTTTCAAACCGATTGAATCCCTGGTAAGAGATGCTTCGGTAAGTATCAACTCAATATGCTATGTAACTCTTGACGGCAAGGTTTACTGCATTGATGCCCAGGATGAAGAGAATGCCTACATTGCATATACCAATGAGTCCGGCGGTAATGTCAACGATCTTTCCGATATTAAAAAAATCGAATCAGAGGAATTTTATACTGTAGCATTGGACTTTAAGGGCAAACTGCATTTCTACGGATTTAATCTGGATAATTCAAGATTCAAGGAAATGCGTAATGTTTTAAAGAAGATTGAAGATATTACCGACGTAAAGGACTTCTCTGTCGGTAATGATGCAGTATGTGTAATAGCTGGGGAAAACAATTCCGTTTCCTGCTATGGTCCTAAGAAAAGCTTTGATTACACGGATATCGATATTATCGGTGTGAATGACGCAAAATCCATTTCTGTCGGAGCTCAGAGTGCGTGTGTATCTTATGTTGCACAGGATCGTTCTACCAGAGGAATGTGCGGCGGTTTACCGTTCTACTATGAAGGAGTACCTGCTCAGATTGATGTGGTAGGAATTTCACAGGGTAATAATCAGGTGTGCATTATCAGAGGAAATAACGATGTAGAGTGCTACGGCAATGACTACCATCGCAACGGTGTTAACTTCGTACCTGATTATCCGACGGTTTTCTACGAAAACAACGGAATTGTAAAAGTTGATCTGCTGAAAGAGGATAATCCTAAGTTGGACGGTAATACAGCATGCCGTATCAACTACAAGCGTCATGAGATTATCTGCCGTATTCAGAAACTGGATTTCCTGCCTAAGGATCTGCTGTTAAAACCTAAATTTGAAGTGAATTCTCTTGATGGTCAGGTATTTGTTAACGGTGAACACTTTATCAATGGTTCTTCTACAATCAGTCTTAATCCTGAACAGAAGATTACAGTGTTATCCTCAAACGGTAAACCTGTCGAATATAAATTCAAATTGCTGCAAACCATGAAGGTTGTGAAGAAATATGATTTGAACAAAACATGGGATGATGCTGAACATCCGATTTCTGACTACTCATGCGTATGGAGTTTCTCTGACGGTTCCATAGATGAAGGAACATGCGAGAAGCCTGTTGTTCATACATTTGAAACAGATTTTGCTGAAAACAAGAATGATTTGAAAGCAAAAGTTGATGCTTATCGTAAAGATGTTGCTGACGGCGGATTTGATATTCATCATTATCAGCCGAAGGCAGTAGAGTAAGTTCATCAGAAGAATTGTTGTCATAAATCAAAGCCACCTGATATTCTTCAGGTGGCTTTTATAACTTAACAATCTGTTAAACTTAATATAGAGTTTAATTATGCTTTCGCAATTTGATCTGCCTGAATTGCAGTTATGGCGATTGTGTAAACAATATCTTCAACCAATGCGCCGCGTGACAGATCGTTTACCGGTCTCTTTAAACCCTGCAGCATTGGACCTACAGATATAACGCCTGCAGAGCGCTGAACAGCCTTGTATGTACAGTTACCGCAGCTTAAATCAGGGAAAATGAATACATTTGCCTGACCTGCAACTTTTGAACCTGGAGCTTTTTGAGCTGCTACCTCAGGAACAATAGCCGCATCGTACTGTAAAGGTCCGTCAATTAATAAATCAGGACGCTTTTCCTGTGCAAGTTTTGCTGCATCGCGAACCTTATCAACATCTTCACCTTTACCTGAAGTTCCGGTTGAATAAGAAATCATTGCAACTTTAGGATCGATGCCGAAAGCCTTTGCCGAATCTGCTGACTGGATAGCAATCTGTGACAACTCTTCTGAAGTAGGTTTAGGGTTGATTGCGCAGTCACCGTATACTAAAACCTGATCCGGCATCAGCATGAAGAATACAGATGACACGATTGATTGACCAGGAGCGGTTTTGATTACCTGAAGTGCAGGGCGGATGGTATTTGCTGTAGTGTGAACAGCACCTGAAACCAGACCGTCAACTTCATTTCTTTCAATCATCATGGTACCAAGATAAACATTATCCTGCAGTAAAGCCAATGCATCTTCAGGAGTTAATCCCTTGGATTTACGCAGTTCAACCAGGCGATCTACATAATTATTACGAATGGTATCAGGATCGACAATTTCAATTTTTTCGTTTAATGTTATATTTAAAGACTTTGCAACGTTTTCGATTTCTTCTTTTTTACCAAGTAATACAGGAGTTGCAATTCCTTTTTCTGCGCAAATATTAGCAGCTTGAACGGTTCTTGGTTCATTACCTTCTGGAAGTACGATTCTTTTGTTTGCTTCATGAGCTTTTTGAGTTAAAAATTCACAGAATTTTTGTGGTGCATCTGTTACTTTTGCTTGAGTCATTTGTAATCCTCATTAATTGATTATTTTAAAAATAAACCTAGTCATTCCAACAAAGGAGGCTACATTAATTTTAACAAAATTTGTCTTTAGTAAAAACTAAAGAATAAAATAATTAGGCTCTGTTGTTACAACAGAACCAATAATTATATTGCTGTTATACGGACAGCTGTGTTTTTACTGTTATGCAAATACTATGAATAAATTCCGGACTTTTAAGATTTGCAATCTGAGTGTAGAATACTGCTGTAGTAACAAAAGATAATCCGGAGATGAATATGAGTAGTGATGTGGCACGAATTCAGTCTATTGAATCATGCGGTGCTGTTGATGGTCCAGGCTTAAGATACGTTGTTTTTTTTCAGGGATGCCAGTTTAAATGCAGATACTGCCACAATCGTGACACCTGGAATATGAGCGGAGGCTTTGAAAAATCGCTGGACGAAATGCTCAGGGAAATAAAAAGTTACCTTGCTTTTTACAGACCGAACAACGGAGGTGTAACGGCATCAGGCGGTGAAGCTACTCTGCAAATGGATTTTGTTACCAGATTGTTTGCTGAAGCTAAAAAACTGAATCTTACTACCTGCCTTGATTCCAATGGCTGTATTACACGTTACGATCAGAAACTGTCAGATCTCCTTGATGTAACCGATTTGGTAATGCTTGATATTAAGCATATGGATGAAGCACAGCACAAAAAATTAACTCATATGAGCAACATGTTTACACTGGATTTCGCAAAGCATTTGTTTAAGCGCGGAATTCATATGTGGATTCGCTATGTTGTGGTTCCAGGCTGGTCTGATCAGGAGTCAAATGTCAGGGCGCTTGGCCGGTTTATTGTTGAGAATATCAAGGACTGCGTAGATTATGTGGATATTCTTCCGTATCATGAACTTGGAAAACATAAATGGAAGGAATACAATGATCCTTACGAACTGGAAAATGTATCTCCGCCTTCTGCAGATGAGATTAATAAAATTAAACAGATTCTCATTAATGATTATCATCTTAATGTCAGATAATTAAATTTTGTCTAAAAATTCGCGGTTGCCTTTACTGATGGCCAGATTGATTTCAGTTATAAAATCAATTCTGGTTGTTTCCGGTTTAGGCAGATGATCGTTGCATTCACACAGATGAATATATAATTTCTTTTCTGCCTCTGTCAGCGCTTTTAATGCCTGTCTTCCCTGATGTAAATACAGAATCAGCAGCATAACCAATATAAAAACCGGTGTAACTGTTAAACCTACCAGATGGATCAGATTAAATCTGAAGTAGTAAATTAAAAGCAGAGATCCGAAAAACAAAGGGGGAAGAAACCATTTTGCAAAATCCAAAAAATCTCTGACTCTGAATTCCGGATAAATTAAATTAAAAACTTTTTCATATGGTAAAAGTTTGTTGTATTTAATTCCTGCCTGCAGTCTTTTAAACATAGTCTATCCGTCTAAGTAGTGACAAAGTTAAAAAAGCCTCTAATTCAGTTTAGAGGCTTGATTGTGATTATTCAATAACCAGTATTATTTACTTATTATAATTTCTGAGTAAATGTTCTGGTTACAACATCCTGCTGCTGTTCTTTGGTTAATGAGTTGAAACGAACTGCATAACCGGAAACACGGATTGTCAATGTAGGATACTTTTCTGGGTGTTCCATTGCATCTAACAATGTCTCTCTGTTGAGAACATTAACGTTCAAATGCTGGCCACCTTCCACATAGTGATCAGTGTTCTTGGTTTCTTCTTCATGATGGAAGTATCCGTCCAACAAACCAACAAGGTTCTTGGATTGCTGTTCTGTTTCTTTACCAAGTGCATCTGGAACAATTGTGAAGGTATAGGAAATACCGTCTTTTGCGTATGCGAATGGTAATTTACCAACTGAGGTTAATGAAGCAACAGCACCGTTTACATCACGACCGTGTACAGGGTTTGCACCAGGTCCGAATGGAGTACCGCCACGACGTCCGTCAGGAGTTGTACCGGTCTTCTTACCATATACCACGTTAGAGGTGATGGTTAAGATAGACTGTGTAGGCATTGCATTACGATATGTCTTGTGGCTTTGAACCTTCTTCATGAATCGGGTTACAAGGTCACATGCAATAGAGTCAACTCTTTCATCATTGTTACCGAACTTAGGGAAATCGCCTTCGATCTGGAAGTCTACAGCAACACCGAATTCATCACGAATCGGTTTAACCTTGGCATACTTGATAGCTGATAAAGAATCCGCAGCAACTGACAGACCTGCAACACCGCAACCTAAGGTTCTCTTGATATCAATATCATATAATGCCATCTGAATTGCTTCATATGAATATTTATCATGCATATAGTGAATGATGTTTAATGCAGTTACATACTGAGTTGCCAGCCAGTCCATGAAGCTGTCCATTCTGGTCATAACTTCATCGAAATCAAGGTATTCGCTCTTGATTGGATCCATCTTCGGACCAACCTGCAGGTGTTTCTGATTACCTTCCTTGTCCGGATATAACTTCTCATCCAAACCGCCGTTGATTGCATATAACAATGTTTTGGCAAGGTTTGCACGTGCACCGAAGAACTGTTGAGTCTTACCAACAATCATTGGTGATACGCAACATGCAATTGCGTAGTCATCGCTGTTGAAATCGTTGCGCATTAAGTCATCGTTTTCGTACTGAATTGATGAAGTTTCAATTGAAACCTTGGTAACGAATCTCTTCCATGCAGCAGGTAATTTTTCAGACCACAGAATAGTCATGTTTGGTTCTGGAGAAGTACCCATTGTGTATAAAGTATTCAAGTAACGGAAGCAGGTTCTTGTTACCAAAGTACGGCCGTCCAAGCCCATACCGCCGAGGGATTCTGTAGCCCAGATTGGGTCGCCTGAGAATAACTCGTCGTATACGTGGGTACGCAGGAATCTAACCATTCTTAATTTCATAATCAGGTGGTCAACCAGTTCCTGAGCCTGTTCTTCAGTCAATAAACCTTTGGCAATATCACGTTCGATATAAATATCCAGGAATGTTGCGGTTCTACCGAAGCTCATTGCTGCACCATTCTGGGATTTAACTGCTGCCAGGTAACCGAAGTAAGTTGCCTGAATAGCTTCCTGAGCTGTTGTTGCAGGACCGGAAATATCGCATCCGTAGCTTTGAGCTAAGGTTTTCAAATCATTAAGAGCGCGATGCTGTTCGCTGATTTCTTCACGATGGCGGATGGTTTCTTCCAGATCGATACCTTTTTCAAGATTGTCCTGTAAAGAATTGAAACCTTTAACACGATCCTTCATCAGGTAATCAATACCGTACAGAGCGATACGACGATAGTCACCAATGATACGGCCACGTCCGTAAGCATCAGGCAAACCTGTTAAAATACCGGCTTTTCTGCAGTTACGGATGCTTGGTGTATAAACATCAAACACACCCTGATTGTGGGTCTTTCTGTATTTAGTGAAAATATCTACAACTGCAGGATCCAAAGTCTTGCCGTATTCTTCGCAAGAAGTCTGGATCATTCTAATACCACCGAATGGATGGATACCTCTCTTTAATGGTTTATCTGTCTGTAAACCAACAATCTTTTCTAAAGATTTATCGATATATCCAGGCGCGTGTGATGTAATGGTAGAAGGATTAGATGTATCAAAATCAACAGGAGCGTGAGTCTTGTTTTCGATTTTGATTCCTTCCATTACTGAAGCCCACAGAGTTTTTGTTGCTTCGGTTGCACCAGCCAGGAAACTCTCGTCTCCTTCATAAGGTGTGTAGTTGTTTTGAATGAAATCGCGGGTATTAATTTCATTTTGCCAAGCTCCTGGTTTGAAGCCTTCCCATGCTTTTTGGAACTTCTCGTTAAGTTCAGCCATTTCTTACCTCTTTACCTTTTGGGTTATAGATTAAAAAAAACTATCTTATGCATTTTGATGCATTCGATAGGACACAAACCAATTATACAGACCAATTATCAAACCGCCACCAATAACGTTGCCGATGGTAACAGGAATTAAATTGGAGAATATAAAATTAAATAAAGTTAAATCATTATAGTGCGGATCTGCCGCCAATACCATTTCCGGGATCGCAAAATTGTGAATGGACATTCCGAGAGGAATCATAAACATATTTGCAATTGAGTGTTCGTAACCGCTGGCAACAAACATTGCCACAGGAAGAATGATGATTAAAATTTTGTCTGACATGGTTTTGCCACCCCATGACAGCCATACTGCAACGCAGACCATAACGTTACAGAGAATTCCTAGCGATATTGCTTCAATAAAGCCTCTTGCATATTTAAGATCACCGTCAGACTCGTAGACATGATGAACCTTATGCGCTGCCGTGTCCAATACCACTTTGCCCCAGTTCATTTCATAATTCATGTAGCTGCGAGCAAGCATAATCAGAAGAACTACGAATAATGCGCCAACAAGATTGCCGAAATATACAATAAACCAGTTCTTGAACAACTGGGTCCAGGTAATCTGTTTTGTTACTTTTGCCACGATTGTCAATGTAGAGGAGGTGAACAATTCTCCACCCAGCAATACAACCAGAATCAATCCCAGTGAGAAACAAAAACCGCCGACAAACTTACCGACACTTGGTCCAAGCGCCGCAACGGCTGTAACATAGAATGAAAAAGCAAAAGCTATTGAAGCACCTGCCAGAATAGCCAAAAGAAATGATTGAAATGAAGATCTGGTAGCTTTATGTAGTGTTATTTCTTCAGAAAGTTCAGCAATTTTTTCTGCACTGAGGCAAAACAAAGAACGATCAAAACTCATGGGATAAAAACTCTCAAGTTAGTGAATTAACACTGAAAAACATCTAATTTGTTATCACGTATTTTACTCCTTTTTTTGTTATAAAACACGGAAATTTACAAATATTTTTTCAGTTTTTTTTGCTTCAAAAACTTGAAAGTTTCAACGAATTTTGCTTACTGCATTTTACCGGTTTTTAAGTTGAAATTTCGGGCGGTTATAAATAAAACAATTAAATCCTCATAGATATCTGAATTCAAAAATTCCTTCAGTTCAGTATCATAGCAGAAGAAATCATCGCGTCCTGAAAGCTGCATGTCCAGTTCTTCAATGGTATCACTGTCATACTGCAGTTCCTGCAATTCAAGGTAATCCTCAATTTCGTCAGGATGTGACAATGAATGTTTTAAATAATCGATTAAACACTGGTGCAGGTTCTGATCGATATCAAGATTCATTTTATTGGCATTGTTTATTGCCCATTCGGCCCAATACAGATATGCATCATAATCCTCCTGATGAAGAGCGATTAGAGCTTTTAATTCTCCTATCGTCAAATCACTTAGATTATTATTGCCGTATTTTGGCAATTTCAGCAAATCGTAAACGATTGTTTCGTCGGAAATTTCATTATCTTTGATTGATTCAAGAAATTCCCCTGTTTCGGCAATACTGTTGCTTGACAGATTGTTAAAAAACTCCTGATACATCAATCCGATGTTTGAATTGGTTTCTTCAAAGAAATCAGGATCCCTTACTTCGGAAAACTCTGGAATAACCGCTCTGACAACATTGTAGTTCTCATTAAAGGTATAGAAGTAAATTGTTTTATCCTCGTGAGAAATCAATTCAATCAATGCAATTAATTCCTCGCCCGTTGTCAGTTTTCTGTTGATCGGTGACAAAGCGAAGTCCGGAGAAGATTTGAAAATATCAAACTGTACCAGCCCCTGATTATTGACTGAAAGATTTTCCAGATTTTTGCGGGTCAGTACCTTGCCGACATCATATGAAAATTCGCATTTTAATTCATTATTTGAACCCAGAAGAGGCTGCAGTGCTCCAAGAAATGATTTTTTCATCGCTTTGTCCAGATCGAAATCCGCTGCGAACGAGAAATTGAATTTCGGTGCATTGTTGTCGTCAGAACCGAATACTGCACAGCATACAACAGGATACTTTCCACCGAGAGATGCATCATAGAATGCAACACGCAGTCTTTCGTCCTTGATTACCTTGTAGAGATTACGATATGTATCCCAGAATTGAAGTTTTTCTTCAATATATTCTTCGTTGATTCTCTCAAGAGTGAAACTGCGGGATATTACCTGGAGTTTTACATACTGTTCGATACATTCATATAATGCTTCGGTTTTTGCTTCCTCAATGGTGTTTCCGATACCTGTTCCAACTTTGCCGAAAATATTCTGTATGAAATTCAGCGGAATATAGGTTTTGACATCACTGTTTATTTTCTGGAAAGGCAGTGCAATTATTTTTGAAAAATTGGAAGTCAAATCAACCAGAGAATACGGATCATACTCTGAACAGCGGTAAATTTTTTCAAACTGTTCGTTGAATAAAGGAGTATCTGTGCCCAGGGTATCACTGTCCGGAATATCAAACTGCATTTCGTCGCCGGCGTAAATCTGAGTTTCGTCATCAAAATCCTCAATGTAGTCCGGCAGCAGAGGAATATTAAAATCCATAAAAACATTATATGAAAGCAGATTTTTTATAAAATTGCTCAGACATTTCTGTTTAAAATCATGATGATCTTCATTTACGATATCAAGAGTATCAGAGGGTTGAACAGCTGGTACATAATCAACACTCAGCGTGATGTTTTTCAGTCTGTCTCCCTGAATTACATCATCATAGTTTGAATCTTTGTCTTCAGCATACGGATAAATAACTTCGTCACTAACCAAATGTATATCATGTTTTTTTAATTCTTCAAATATTGGGTCTGATTCGTTCACCATTGGTCTGTTTCCTCCTGAATTTCTGCCTAACCGATAAATAATAACCTATTTTGTCCTGTAATTGAATTTTATAATGTTTGTTTTGTTACTTAAATTGATTTTTTTATGTATATTAGTTATACTTTATAACTAATTGCTTAAAGAAAAGATGAATTTAATAAAAATTTATTTATTTTTTTAATAAATTTGTTGTTTTTCTTAAGAAAAATAATGCACTATAAACAGTATTATTTATAATGCATTTATAATGCATTTTTTTGTGACTGCCTTGTCGTTTTTTGAGGCGGGAACATAAAAAAGTTTCAGAATGTCATAAGTTTTTACAAAGGTTGAATATGAAAAAAGTAGGTTTTATCGGTTGGAGAGGTATGGTTGGTTCAGTATTGATGAACCGCATGGTGGAAGAGAACGATTTTGCTAATATTGATCCCGTTTTCTTTACAACCTCACAGGCAGGACAAAAGGCTCCTTCATTTACCGGCAAGGATGCAGGTACTTTGAGAGATGCATACAATATTGATGATTTAAAGGAAATGGATATCATCGTGACCTGCCAGGGTGGTGATTATACCAAAGCCGTATACGATAAATTAATGGCTACCGGCTGGAAAGGCTACTGGATCGATGCCGCATCCACATTAAGAATGAAGGATGATGCCATCATTATTCTGGATCCTGTTAACGGCAGTGTAATTGATAATGCTTTAAACAAGGGTATCAGAACATATGTTGGCGGTAACTGTACAGTAAGTTTGATGTTAATGGGTCTCGGCGGCTTGTTTAAAGAAGATCTCGTTGAATGGATTCAGTCATCAACATACCAGGCAGCATCAGGCGCCGGTGCAAGAAACATGCGTGAATTATTACTGCAGATGGGTGTTTTATACAACTGTGTGTCCGATAAATTAAAAGATCCGAATTCTTCAATTTTGGAAATTGAAAAGACTGTTCGTGATGCCATGAGATCTGCAGATAACCCGACTGAACAGTTTGGAGCTCCTTTGGCAGGCAGCTTGTTGCCATGGATTGATGTTCAGTTGGAAAATGGCCAGAGTAAAGAAGAATGGAAGGGTATGGCGGAAACCAACAAGATTTTAGGTTTGGCTCCTGCAACAATTCCTGTTGACGGTAACTGTGTTCGTATCAGTTCTTTACGTTGCCACAGCCAGTCATTCCTGATTAAGTTAAAGAAAGATGTTTCCGTGGATACCATTGAGAAAATTATTGATGCTCATAATCCATGGTCAAAAGTAATTCCTAATGAAAAACCTGTTACTATTGCTGAATTGACACCTGCAAAAGTTACCGGTACTCTGACTGTTCCTGTAGGACGTATCAGAAAGACAAATATGGGTTCTTTATACCTGAACGCATTCAGCGTTGGTGATCAGCTGTTATGGGGTGCTGCAGAACCATTGCGCAGAATGTTGAATATTTTAAATAAATAATTATTCCATAAGTATAGATAATATTATTCAAAGAAGGCATATCACTGAGGTGTTTGTGCCTTTTTGTTTTATTTATTAGGTACTCTGACTGTGGAAGATTCTATTTTTTGTTTGTTTTTCCAACAGCCGGATCGGTGTTACCCTCGTTGTTTCTGATTTTTCTTCTAGAAAATGAAGGCTGCAGAAGTGTTGTCAGTTCGTCATTGATTGCATCAACACGTTTAACCAGGTTTGGACTTAAAAACATGCTTTTAAGAATAAAAAGCATATCTTTGCATTCCGCAATGTATGTTTTTCTCTTGTTTTCCGGTGTGGATACGCTTGATGCCAGTTTGAGCAGCGCCTGGGCTTTATTGATCGTGGCATTGGTGTTGGAAGGTGATTTTTTCAAAGCTTCATTGAAGAAATCCAAAGCCATTTCATATTTTTCCTTTTTATAGAATTTGATGCCTTTCTGGTTGAGATCCTGGTATTTTGTTCGTTTCTCATCTATTTTCGGATCTGTTTTATATGTATTTATAAAAGATGAAATCAATGGATCTATTTTGTTTTTATTAACATGATTATTAAATAATTCCTCGGCATATTCGTAGTCTCCCAACTGCCATAAACTCAGTACAATATTACTGATCATGGCTTCATTCTGTTTTAACAGATTTTCACCGTAGGAAGATAATGTTTTATACAGCTGTTTCTTGGCACGGCTTATGTCACCCATTGCTATATCAACTCTTGAATTGGAAATGCTCTTGAATAATTTGTAATCAAATTTTTCCCTCGGCAATTTTATGAATTGTTCATTTTTGGACAGTACGGCATTCACATGCTTGGACAGTTTATCCATGCTGTGGTAATCAGGAGACGATGTTACATACTGGATTTCTGCCTGAACGAAGCCTGTCAGCAGCTGGCACAGTTTTTGTGAATCATATTTATGCAAATCAAGCAGACTGTTGAAATCTTCCTTAACAGTGGAATAATCCCGTTTTTTTAGGGCAAATTCCAGTTGCATATGGAGAAGTGAACTGGATTGAGGAGATATCTTAATGGCATCAGCCAGTATATCGCTTGCATTTTCGAGATCGTTCATTTTCATATAAGTGTGAAACAGACCTTTGTACGGCTCGATCAGTAAATTATTGCTTTTTATGGCTGTGGTATATTCCTTGATTGCATCTTCGTAATCTTCACGGTAATACAGAATTTTCCCCAGTTCTATGTGATATGAGAAAGCATCAGAAAAGTTCAGAGCTTCCCGGATTACTATTTCTGCTTCATCATATTTTTCCAGTTTCAGCAGAGCCTCTGCCAGCATGATTCTTATATCCAGAGAATGAATGGAATCCGTTCCAAGATGGTTGTAGCATGAATTCACGATTGCCGAGTAATCCTGGACTTCAATTGCCTCATATATATCAAGAAGATCGCATTTCTTCTGATATGCTCTGTAAATTCTCACTTTTAACTGCTTGGTGCTGAATGGCTTGACAATATATTCATCCGGTTTTTTTTCTATTGTACTCAGTACTGTTGCTCGTGAATTGTCGCTTGTCAAAATGCACATTACTGATTTACAGGGTATCAGCTGATCTTCGTAAAGCTTATGAACCAATTCCCTTCCTTTATCACTGTCCTCCAGATTCAGATTAACTATATAGATATCGAATGAGGCGTTTTTGCAGATGTTCTTTGCCTGTATGGTGGATTCACATTTTGTTATATTGCCTGATGAAAATCCTATTTCCATAAGAGCATGTCTCATGATCTTTTTAAGACCTGAGCTTGATTCGATAATTAAAACCTTAAGCTGTGAAAATTGAATAAAATTTTTGTTAATGTTTTTTTTTATCGCATTTTTAACAGAGTTTTCTTTTGAAATATTAGGATCTTCCATCTTTCGTGATTAAGTACATAAAAAAATTAAACTGAAACAATGCGTTAGTTTTCAATCAACTGCGGACTTGAGTATAGCATTAAATACTGATAATAATTTTGATCTTGGTTATAAGATTAGCTTTTTCAAAGCAGCGCCAGTGTTGTTATCATTTTTTATAAAAAATAAAATTGAAATTTTTTGTAAAGAATTTCTGGAAACAGCCGATATCATAAAAAGAAGTTGGAGACATAAGATGTTAACGCAGGAAATCAGAAGTAAATATCTAGTAGACGAGTTGCAGTTGGGTGATACGCTCAATGAGGCTGTGCATAACGGCTTTAAAGCTCAGTTTGATCTTTTGGTTTCTATGCTTTCATCTGATGTGCAGGACCATGCATGGGTTGTTGATCCTGCAGCAAAAGAGCAGCAGAAAGAGGATTTACGTAAAAAATTTGAATTAGGTAATCCTGTCAGACTGCAGAGCGATGAGCAGGATCTCGAAAGAGCCAACGAACTTGGAGAACAGTTCAGAGAAGGCGGATTGACAGCGGTGCATCTTCTGCAGTGTCTCAATCCTGAACCTTTGACATTGAAGCATAATGATATTCCTAAAGAAATTATCGAATCGCTGTCACCTTTAAAACAGGAAAAATACCGCTATGAAAATGAGGTTGGCAGGATTGCCCGTGTTTCATACAAATTGTCCCCTAAGGAAGTGTTGGATAACGTGGTAGATGCCCGTGATCTGAGACAGGGCTTTTCAGCTGCCGCCTAATAATCTGTCTGACCGGTTGATTTTCTATATTTTCTCTGCATTCCTTCCTATTGGCGGCTTTGTCTTTTGCGGAACTGATTTATTTCGGATATCTCGTGTTTTCAGATGAATTTATTTATTGGCTAATATATTGCTTTAGTTTTGTTTAAACTGATATAATTGACACACGAGTGTTTTTTACAGTTTATTATATAAATAATTATCGAGTGATAACCATGTCAACAGCTGTTTTTATCATTGCAACAATACTTATTGTATTAATTATTTCCTATTCATGTTACACTTGTTTTAGCAATAAATTGAGAACTAAAAAATTGGAACGTGACTATAGTGAGTTTGCCAGAAATCTACCTGATGACGATGGAACTGTAGGTCCTGTCGTTGTTAAGAGAAAACAGAATTCAGGCCTGATAGACAATAGTGAGCCGGCATTTGATTCAACAGGAAGTGAAAAGAGTGTAAAGTCCGACAAAGATTCTGACAATGCCGAAAAAGATGCTAAATGGGCTCGTTTTTATCAATTCAATATAATCGCAAGAGATCATAAACCTTTTACTCTGTCGCAGCTGCGAGAGGTTTTTGCTCAAGAAAAACTTACTTTTGGCGAGTTTGACGTCTTCTATAAATATGATCAGCAGAGTTCAAGTAAGAATCAGGAAATCTTCAGAGTTGGAAATTTAATTAAACCAGGTACATTCCCTCAGCAGGTTTCTATCAATTACAGCGGTACTGAATCAAAAGACGATTGGAGTACCAAGGGTATCTGTGTAATTATGTTCACGCCTAATTCAAGAATTGCAGAGAATCGTTTTGTTATGACACTGAAGTTTGTTGAGAATGCGAATAATATTCTGGACGGATTGATTTGTACCAAAGATTTAAAACCGATGACTGACGAGATTATTAATTCTTATCGTGAGCAGTTGCGCGAACATGATCATGTTTAATCTAAATGCATGATTGTCAGATTGAATATTTTGAATTGCAATGGGATGCCGATGGTTGTAAATACTGTCGGTTTCTTTTTATTTTTTAAGGATGAATACTGTGGATAATCAGGAAGTTAGGCAACGTATAGAATATTTGGTTAATATAGTTAATAGGTACTCCTATGAATATCATACCCTTGGTGAGCCTTCTGTTCCTGATTCCGAGTATGATAGGCTCTATCACGAGCTGGTTGATCTTGAAAAGTCATATCCTGAATTTGTAATGTCCATATCACCGACACAGAGAGTCGGAGATGCGGTGCTGCAGGGGTTTGAAAAAGTAACACATGAAGTTCCTATGCTTAGCCTTGAGGATATTTTTGAGGCTCAGGAACTTGAACAGTTTATAAATCGTGCATCAAAGGAACTTTTCAATGATCAGATTGAGTTCAGCTGCGAGGTGAAACTGGATGGACTTGCATGCAGCATTCTCTATGAAAACGGCGAATTTGTCAGGGCTGCAACACGTGGCAATGGTGTTGTGGGGGAAAATATAACTCAGAATGTAAAAACGATAAAGAATATTCCGCTCAAACTAATCGGTGACAATATTCCCGAAAGATTAGAGGTTCGAGGTGAGGTGGTAATGCCGAGAGCGGGGTTTAATGAGTGGAATGAACGTGTGCGCAGAGAGCAGGAAGCTGCAAAGAAATTTAATGCCGAACATCTTCAAGGTAAAAGAATCGTTGTTGCCGATAAGATTTTTGCGAATCCTCGCAATGCGGCTGCCGGATCTCTCAGACAGCTCGATCCGAGGGAAACTGCGCGCAGACCTTTGATGTTTAACTGCTATGCAATCGGTGTGATGGAGGGGGTTGATTTGCCTGATACACATTCCGAGAGAATCAAATATGTGGCAGGTCTGGGAATTCCTGTCAATGAGGAAACCAGGGTGGGAAAGGGGTTCTCATTCTGCAAAAGTTTTTATGATTCCATTCTGGAAAAGAGAGACAGTTTAGCCTACGATATAGACGGGATTGTTATAAAGGTAAACAATATAGCGGATCAGGAAAAACTCGGTTTTATCACGCGTTGTCCGAGATGGGCCGTTGCATACAAATTTCCTGCCCAGGAAAAAATCACGAGGCTGCTGGATGTTGACTTTCATGTAGGACGAACCGGTGTTATCACTCCTGTTGCCAGATTGAATCCTGTAAGTGTTGGCGGAGTTGTTGTTTCCAACGCAACACTTCATAACGAGGATGAAATACTCCGTCTTGGAGCTCAGATTGGAGATGATCTGGTTATCAGACGTGCCGGGGATGTGATACCTCAGGTGGTAAGTGTTGTGACAGAACACAGAAATGATCAAAGACAGTTAAAACCGATTGTTTTTCCGAAAGTGTGTCCTGTCTGCGGTTCAAGAATAGAAAAACTGGAGGAAGAAGTTGTTGCACGCTGTTCCGGCGGTTTGTTCTGCAGTGCCCAGCAGAAGGAGGCTTTAAAGCATTTTGTTTCCAAAAAGGCCATGAATATTGACGGATTAGGCAAGAAGATTATAGAAAATCTTTATGATGTCGGTGCCATCAAGAAAATCAGCGATATTTATGCTCTTACTTCAGATGTTATTTTTGTGACATTAAAGACAGTTCCTAAGACTGAAGAGGAAATTACTCCGGTAGAGGATCTTGAACGGGTTAAACAGCAGATCTCAATGATTCGCGGAGATGATCCCAAGAAATTATTTAAATTCTTAAATTCATTCGGTATACCGCGCAGTGCCGCAAGCAGGGAACTGGTTGTTCCTCACGAGCTGGAAGCTCTGGCTGATTATTGCCAAACTTTTGATAATGTTCTTAAAATTGATAAGGAAACGTTAACATCTATTCCATCGATTGCAAAAACGTCTTATAGTGGAATAATAAACTTCTTCAAGGCGAGCAAACAGGTTTACAAACTGCTTGCTGCAATAGCTGATTCCAAGCAAACAAAACTGGCTAATTTTATTTATTCTCTTGGTATTAGAGAAGTGGGAGAGGCTACAGCTCGGGATCTTGTTATTCATTTTGGTTCGTTTGATAAAATCCGTTATGCTACGATTGAAGAGTTGCAGCAGGTTCCTGATGTCGGAGAGGTTGTCGCGAAACATATAGTAAAATTTTTTGCGGAAGAACATAATATCCAGGTTATTCAGGAGCTGTTGGATGCCGGTGTGGCATGGCAGGATCAAATACAGAACGAGTCTGCAGACAGTAAACTGCTTTTGGGAAAAACCTACGTGTTAACAGGAACTTTCGAGCATTTATCCAGAGATGAAGCCAAAGAAAAGCTGTTATTGCTTGGTGCAAAAGTTTCCGGTTCTGTTTCCTCAAAGACTACTGCAGTTATATATGGGGTAGATCCTGGCTCAAAAATTCAGAAGGCTCAAAGTCTTAATGTTCCAACTATACCGGAACAGCTTTTTTGGCAGCAAATTGAAACGGAATCAGGTAATAATGAATAGATATTTTATTATAATTGTTGCATCTATTGTCGTTTGTTTAACCGGTTGCAGTATCAAAACGTCTGAAGACGAAATGTATGCAAAGAATTATAAGGAATTATATTCGTGCAGTTCTTTTTTGATCCATGAAAAAGTGGATAGAATCGTTGAAGTTACTATTGATAACTCTGAAAAAATCAAAAAAAATAAAAATATAGGGAAGATCTTTTCTAAATTTGACGATGATATTCCTTTCGAAATATCTCAGTTTAAGAGCAGGTTGAAATACCTGAAAGAACATCCTCGCCATGTGGCAAGTGTTCTGTCAAACGCTTCAAAATATATAGAAATGGTTTACGAAGAGGTTAAAAAGAATAATTTGCCTGCAGAAATTGTTATTATTCCTATGATAGAAAGTATGTATAATCCAAAAGCACAAAGTCCGCAGGGACCTGGAGGAATGTGGCAGTTTACTGCTCAGACAGCTAGAAATTTCGGTCTAAAAGTGGGAAAAGGAATAGATGAACGTAAAGATCCATTTAAGGCGACAAAGGCGGCGGTAAAATATCTGTCCTACCTGTATAAAATGGTTGATGGTGATTTTGATACGATGGTTGCAGCTTATAATGCAGGAGAAGGTAGGGTTAAGCGTCTGTACGGCAAAGGAGAAAGCTCCAATCGTCATTCCAACTATGATAATGTTAAGATGCCTGATTTTACCAGAGGTTATCTGTATCATATTTTTGCTTATTCACATTATCTGCGTAATATGGATCTTGATAATTTCAAAATGCTGCCGACCAAGAAAAAAGTTGTAAAGAAGGATACCAAACGCAAATGGGTGTCAATATACGATTTTGCACAACATCATGGAAGAACTGTTCGCGATGTTGAAAGTAAGGCAATGAATATTACCAAGAGAGAATATGAAGGTAACATTTATTGCGAGATTGAATTTATAGATGATAAAAATAATCAATCAAATATAAATTTACAAACAAATAAACCGGTAAAGGTAAAGAAAAACAAGTCTCAAAAGAAGGAAACGAAAGAACAGAAATCCGTAAAGGAAAACAAGGTTCAAAAGAAGGAAACGAAAGAACAGAAATCCGTAAAGGAAAACAAGGTTCAGTCAGATATCCGTAAAGGAAAGCAAGGTTCAAAAGAAGGAAACGAAAGAACAGAAATCCGTAAAGGAAAACAAGTCTCAAAAGAAGGAAACGAAAGAGAAGAAATCCGTAAAGGAAAACAAGTCTCAAAAGAAGGAAACGAAAAAGAAGAAATCCGTAAAGGAAAACAAGGTTCAAAAGAAGGAAACGAAAGAGCAGAAATCTGCACCTGAGAATATTGTTAATGAGCAGAAGAATGTTTTAAAAGATCCGAAATCCGTATCTGATAATAAAAATTCCAATGATGTGAAAAAAATAATTGTTAAGAAGCAGGAAGAAATTACATCTGACTTTAAAAGTGAAAAACAATCAGAGGTAAAGAAATCTGATAAAACTCATGAAATACCAAAATTGGAAAATGCATCGGAGACTGATAAGATAAAGAAAAGTACAGAAACTATAAAAACAGAAAAAGTTATAGAAAACCGTGTTAAAAATTGAGGAAAAACAGTGAAAGAAGTTGATATTTTTACTGATGGAGCATGTTTAGGAAATCCTGGTCCAGGCGGGTATGGTGCCATATTAAGATATCAAGGGCATGAAAAAGAGATCAGTGAAGGTTTTCCAAAAACAACTAATAATCAAATGGAGCTGCTGGCAGTAATAAATGCATTGAATTTACTTAAAGAACCATGCAAGGTAAGTGTAACAACCGATAGTGAATATGTACAGAAAGGAATTACCTTATGGGTAAAAAGCTGGAAAAAAAATAATTGGAAAACAAAAGAAGGCAAGCCTGTACAGAATAAGGAACTATGGGAAATTTTAGATCAGCTGGTTCAGCGCCATGAGTTCTCAATCAATTGGGTAAAAGGACATGCAGGACATGAAGAAAATGAACGTTGTGATGAATTGGCAAGGATGGCTGCCAATCGTCATAGAGATCCAGAAAAATTAGACAGACCGCGATATTAATAAAATAATTGATTTAATTCAGATATGACAGATAAAAAAAGAACACCTTCTCAAACCAGATGGTTAAATGAGCATTTTAACGATCAGTATGTTCAGGAAGCCCATAAAAAAGGATTTCGTTCCAGGGCTCATTTCAAGTTGGAAGAAATTCAGCAGAAAGATCGTATTATCAAACCAGGTATGTTTGTGGTTGATTTGGGCGCTGCTCCCGGCGGATGGTCAGAATACGCTGTAAAGTGTATTGGAAAAAAAGGCAGGATCATAGCATGTGATTTATTGCCTATGACTCCTATTTTGGGAGTTGATTTTATTCAGGGTGATTTTAGAGATCAGGAAGTCCTGGATAAGATAAAAGAGTTGATCGGTACAGATAAAGTGGACGTGGTATTGTCAGATATGGCACCAAATATGTCTGGAACTTTAGGAGTGGATCAGCCGAGGGCCATGTATTTGGTTGAATTGGCCCTGGACATGTGCCGTGATGTTCTTAAATGCGGCGGTTCTTTGATTGTAAAGGTGTTTAACGGAGAAGGTACCGAGGACTTTTTAAAACAGGTTCGTTCTGTTTTTACTTCTGTAAAGGTAAGAAAACCTGATGCCTCACGCTCCAGATCCAGAGAAGTTTATTATGTGGCGACAGGCTTTAAATTAAATAAACCTGAAAAAATATAGTCGGTTGGTGAGAATTTCGGTAATTTTGCTCTTATTGATAAAAAAAGAACTTATGTGCTAAAATTAATAGTATTTTGTCGAAATTGTGCATATAAAGGATAAAAAAGTAAAACAATGGCAAAGCATATATTCGTGTGGCTCATAATTGCAATTGTAATTATGTCGCTCATTCAAGCAATCAACACCAGTGAATATGCTGGTTCTACAATGGATTACACATCGTTTTATAATGCGGTCGAAGGTGATCAGGTATCTTCTGTGACCGTTACAAACGGCAGAAATATTATCGGTAAAACGAAATCTGATTCATCATTTAATACTACAATTCCTGTTTATGATGAGAATTTAATTAAAACTTTAAGAGAACACCAGGTTAAAGTTACCGGTGAATTTGAAGAATCTACAGGATTTTGGGGAAATATGTTTATTTCCTGGCTGCCGGTAATCTTTCTGGTGGCTGTATGGATCTATTTCATGCGTCAGATGCAGGGCGGTGGCAGTAAAGCCATCAGTTTTGGAAAAAGCAAGGCTCGTATGCTGACACCGGATCAGATTAAAACAACGTTCGCGGATGTGGCAGGATGCGATGAGGCAAAGGCTGAAGTTGCGGAAGTTGTGGATTTCTTAAAGGAACCTGAAAAATATCATAAACTAGGCGGTAAGATTCCTAAGGGTATTTTGATGGTTGGTCCTCCAGGTACAGGTAAAACCCTGTTGGCTAAAGCTATTGCCGGCGAGGCGAAAGTTCCTTTCTTTTCAATTTCCGGTTCTGACTTTGTTGAAATGTTTGTCGGTGTCGGTGCGGCTAGAGTCAGAGATATGTTTGCCAAGGCGAAAAGCTGTGCTCCTTGCATTGTATTTATTGATGAAATTGATGCGGTAGGACGCCAGAGAGGTGCAGGTTTAGGAGGCGGTAATGATGAAAGAGAGCAGACTCTGAATCAGATGCTGGTTGAAATGGATGGTTTCGATGAAAGGACCTCTGTTATCGTTATAGCTGCAACTAACCGTCCTGATGTTCTGGATCCGGCTTTACAGAGACCTGGGCGTTTTGATCGTCAGGTTTACGTAACTTTGCCGGACATTAAAGGAAGAGAGGCTATTTTAAATGTTCACATGAAAAAAGTCCCTCTGGCAAAGGATGTTGATGCCTCTGTTTTAGCTCGCAGTACACCTGGTTTTTCCGGCGCTGACTTACAGAATCTTGTTAATGAGGCTGCTTTATTTGCTGCACGTGCCAATTTAAGAATTGTATCGATGCATGAATTTGAACTGGCAAAAGACAAGATCATGATGGGCACTGAACGTAAATCCATGGTTATGAGCGAAAAGGAACTTGAAATGACCGCGTACCATGAGTCTGGACATGCAATTATAGGCAGACTTGTTCCTGAACATGATCCGGTTTATAAAGTATCGATTGTACCTAGAGGAAGAGCACTTGGTGTAACAATGTTTATTCCTGAACAGGATCGCTGGAGTCAGTCCCGTCAGTATTTAAATTCAAATATTGCCTCTTTGTTCGGCGGTCGCATTGCTGAAGAAATCATTTATGGAAAGGAACTGGTTTCAACCGGTGCATCAAATGATATTGAACGAGCAACCAATATTGCTCGTAAGATGGTTACAAGATGGGGTATGTCCGATCGTCTTGGTCCGATTCTATATGCAGAAGAGGAGGGCGAAGTATTTTTAGGCAAGAGTGTTACCAAAAATAAACATGTTTCGGACGATACAGCCAAGGTAATTGATGAAGAAGTTCAGAAAATTATGTTTACCAATTATGAATTGGCTAAGCAGATTATAACTGACAATATGGATATTCTTCATGCAATGAAAGATGCATTGTTGAAATATGAAACTATTGATTCAGCGCAACTGGATGATCTGATGGCACGCCGTGAAGTTCGTGAACCTCAGGAAGATCGAGGCGAAGCTAAAGAACCGATGGATGATAAGCAGTTTGATAAAGTAAAAGACGCAGATGCGGAAAAGAAAAATGACGATGTTACCGTGGTTGATGTTTCTTCCAGCAATTCTGACTCAAAATCAAATAAATCATCGGAAGGTGACAGTTGGGATGAGGTAGAGACAGACAGTAGCAAATCCGATCAGAATAATGACTCGGAAAAAAAATAATAAATGAAAGGGTAGCAGATTATGCAGGCAAAAAAATTAGAGTATAAAGGAAAAGTTCTGGATTTGTCACAACCTAGAATTATGGGCATTGTTAATGTTACCCCGGATTCATTTTCTGACGGAGGTCAGTACAACAGACTTGATCTTGCTTTCGAGCGGGTTAAACAGCTGGTTTTGTCCGGTGCCAGCATTATAGATGTTGGAGGAGAGTCAACGAGACCGGGAGCTGATGAGGTTTCCGAGCAGGAAGAACTTGATCGTGTTATTCCGCTTATTGAAAAAATTTCAAATGAACTTGACGTATGGATCAGTGTGGACACCTGCAAAGCTGCAGTAATGAAAGCCGCGCTTGATGCCGGTGCTCATATCATAAATGATATTAAGGCTCTGACTGCCGATCATGCTGTCGACGTTGTTGCAAAATATAATTGCCCTGTATGTCTTATGCACATGAAGGGACAGCCTAAAAATATGCAGGATGATCCTCATTATGACGATCTGATAGGCGACATTTCTTCATTCTTGTTTGAACGTATTGATACTTGTTTGAATGCAGGTATTTCACGGGATAGAATTATTATCGATCCTGGTTTCGGTTTTGGAAAAACATTGGATCAGAATTACAAGTTACTGGGTCAGTTAGACAGATTTTTATCCTTTGGATTGCCATTGCTTGTTGGAATGTCCCGCAAATCCATGATAGGTAATTTGATAAATGCAAATGTTGATGAGCGCGTAATAGGAAGTGTTGCCGCTCATTTGTATGCGGTTCAAAAAGGTGCAAATATTTTAAGAGTTCATGATGTAAAGGAAATGTCGGAAGCTCTTAAAGTGTATTTGTACGCCAATCAGTATAGTAAGACCAAAAAATTGTTCTAGAGGTTAGTTATGGAAAGAAAGTATTTTGGTACCGATGGTGTTCGCGGTGCTGTAGGTACTTTTCCTATTACACCTGAGTTCGTTTTGCGCTTGGGATTTGCAGCAGGAAAAGTTTTATCAAAAAAAAGTTCAAGACGTGTTCTAATCGGTCAGGATACAAGAATTTCAGGGTTTATGCTTCAATCCGCATTGGTTGCCGGTCTGTCCGCTGCAGGAATAAAGTCTATACTGGTAGGAACCATGCCTACACCTGCTATTGCGTATTTAACACGGGCTTTCAGATGTGATGCAGGTGTTGTAATAAGTGCATCTCACAACCCTTATTATGATAACGGCATTAAATTCTTTTCCGCATTTGGTACTAAATTGCCTGATGAAGTTGAACTGGAAATTGAAAGTCTTCTGGACAAGGATTTGTCGGTTTCCGAGTCTAAAAAATTGGGCAGTTATGAATTAATAGATGATGCAGCCGGCCGTTACATAGAATTCTGTAAAAGTACATTCCCGTTTGATAAGGATTTATCACAATACAAAATTGTTCTGGATTGTGCCAACGGTGCAACACATCATATTGCTCCTGCCGTGTTCAGTGAACTTGGTGCCGATATTGTTGCAAAAATCGGATGTGAACCAGATGGTATTAATATCAATGATAAAGTAGGCTCAACTCATCTTGACAAACTGGTTGCCACTGTTCTGGATAAAAAGGCTGATCTGGGAATTGCGTTTGATGGTGACGGCGATCGCCTGATGTTCGTAGACTCTGACGGTACCGTTGTTGACGGTGACGGCGTACTTTATATTATTGCAACATATCTGAAAGAATTTAAAAAATTAAATGGCGGTATCGTTGGCACCCTCATGTCAAATTTTGGTTTGGAGCTGGCATTTAAACGATTGTCGATACCGTTTATAAGGGCATCTGTCGGAGATCGCTATGTGCTTGAAAAACTTCAGGAACAGAATTGGCGGCTTGGCGGAGAAAATTCTGGTCATATCATAAGTTTGGATCATACATCAACAGGAGATGGAATTATTTCCGCTTTGCAGGTTATGAAAGCGCTTGTAAGGACAGGAAAAACATTGCATGAATCTTTAAAGGGTTTATCAATGATGCCTCAGGTTCTGGTTAACAAGAGATTTGTGGAAGGAATGGATCCTCTGCATGATCAAAATGTTTTGGCTGCAGTTAAGGAAGCTGAAAGACAGTTAGGAGATAACGGCAGAGTTCTGTTGAGAAAGTCTGGTACCGAGCCATTAATTCGAGTAATGGTAGAGGGTTCAGATAAAACTTTGGTGACAAATCTTGCAAATATGATAGCAGAAAAAGTTTAGTTTTATCTGACTGTATGATTGTAAAAATCGAGTTGATTCCGGTTTCTTAACGAATTTGTTCAAGTGCTTGACTGAAGACGATTTTCAAACTAAACTTACCTATCACAAAATGATAGGTAAGATTTTTAATTTGAACATATGCTGATGTATTGCTTTAATTTGTGCATTATGGCTGGGAATTGTCTTTCGTTATGATGAATTTTGGTAATTAAAGTTGGTTTTACCTATTTGGAGAGTATTTAATAAGGTTTTAATATGTACGGTGTTTTATTAAGTTTGTATTTGATTGTTGCGATTGCATTAATAGGTTTCATTTTACTTCAGCACGGCAAAGGTGCAAGCATGGGAGCTTCTTTTGGTGCAGGTGCTTCAAATACTGTATTCGGTTCAGTTGGTAGTGGTAACTTTTTAACTCATTCTACAGCTGTATTGGCAACTTTGTTTTTTATTATCAGTTTGGCAATATCTGCAATGTATGCCCATCAGAACAAAGATACTGATAAAGTTGATTTTGAAAATCTTCAGGAAGCTGCCGAGCAGATGGAAGTTCCAAGCGATAAGGTAAACAACGATAGTTCTCTTCAGGTTCCAGCAGATAAAAAGGTTTCTGAAGTTAAAGCTGCTGCAGAAGAAAAGGTTGAAGAAACCAAGGCTGCTGTAGAGGATAAGGTGGCAGAAATTAAAGCTGCTGCGGAAGAAAAGGTTGAAGAAACCAAGGCTGCCGTAGAGGATAAAGCTGCAGAAGTTAAAGCTGCTGCGGAAGAAAAGGTTGAAGAAAAAGGCTGCCGTAGAGGATAAAGCTGCAGAAGTTAAAGCTGCTGCGGAAGAAAAGGTTGAAGAAACCAAGGCTGCCGTAGAGGATAAAACTACAGAAGTTAAAGCCGCTGCAGAAGAAAAAGTATCCGAGGTTAAAGCTGCTGTAGAAAAGACAGAAGAAGCTCAGGCCAATGCTGAACAGCAGATAAAGCAAGTTCAGGAAGCTGCCAAGTAGAATAATGGTTATTTTTAAGGCAAAAGAAACAGTAATTTAAATATTTACTACCAAGTAATGTTTAATTGCATTATAATACACAACTGTGGTTTGGGGAGATTTTTGAAAATCTGATGACCACAGTTAAATTTCAAAATAGGTGTGCATGACTGGTGGAATTGGTAGACACGCAGTCTTCAGGTGGCTGTGCCGCGAGGTGTATGGGTTCGAGTCCCATGTCATGCACCATTCTCAATGTAAATCTAATCATTCATATCATGAACAAGATTTTTTAAGGTCATGCTTTTATTTATGGATCTTAATTTTTAACGAATGATTTATCGTGTTTGATTTCCTGATTTTCTATTTGTAATAATTTATCTTTTGATAAAGATGTATTTCAAAACATCGTATAACAGCCAAGCATATAATCATGAATGATTTTGATAGGATTGCATGTCAAATGGCTTATCTGCAATAACAATCGTGAAAATCATTTCAGGAGATAGTTACGGTTAACACTGCAAGCGCGGATGATAATAAATATTACTGTAATGCAGTAAACCACATAAGACCCAAACTTTTCTAATCTAGATAAGTACTAATCAATAATTTTTTCAAAAAATCGTATAAGTCACTGATCTATTTGATTTTTTAACTTGAATTAAGGATTTATCCATGTTATACTAGATATGTTATTATAAATCTAGCGGAATCATTATGCTTATTAAAT
>CACWLF010000020.1:0-7144 GCA_902761645.1 uncultured Aeromonadales bacterium
GGAGAGCAGGTTAAATTCCTTATATCACACATGGATGAGCTTAGAGGAATGCTAGATCTGTTTTCCTATTGCCGAGATGAGGAGTTATTTCCAGAATCGTTACTAAAAGAAGAACCCAATGCAAACGATGAAATCTTGGCTAATTTGATGATTTATCGTTACGAGAATAATATCAGTATTCTTGATGATCATTACTGTGAACAAACAAAAGAATATGTTCTAAAAGTTAAAAGTGAAATCTATTCAGAATTAGCTAGACAGCAGGCTATGGCAGAGAACAAAATGGCTGAAGAAAATTCTGAAGAATACAAGGCTATGGTGAAAAAAGAACGTCGTTTTGCCGAAGAACTAGCGAAAGGGCTTGAACGCTTAAATAAAAAAATTGGTGAAAAATTTACTACGGAAGAATTATTGAATTACAATGGCGATAATTTTGCTGACTACTATAACAATAAGGATAAATAAACGTGGAGGTGATTTTTTCTAAAGAGTTTCAAAGACAATTGGAAATAGTTAGAGGTTTAGCAGAAAAAGGGAATATTGATTTCTTGGCTTTATACCAGCGAATAGGTTTATGTGTAAAGGCCTTAGGAACGGTGAATTCAATAGATGATATTCCTTTTGAATTAAGATTTCACAAGGGGAATCTTAATCAAGTGGGGCATTTAGGGACGCCGTTAGAAAAATGTTTATCCGTTGATTTAGATGGAACAACAAGATTTCTTACATTTGAGAAAAAAGAGAATGCAATCGTAGTGACATCATTGGGGCATTACAATGTTTATATTGATATGAACGGAAGTCGTTCATCGCTGTTCGAGGATACAGAGAAACAAGTTGATTATATCAGTCGTTTAAGTGAAAGACGTTTAAAGGATTTAAAACGTAGTAGTAAACATACCAAACAAATCCTATTGAATACTGTCAAGAATATTGAACTTACGAACTCGATAATTCATACTTTTGATTCAAATCTTAAAAAAGATATCTGTCCTCTAAACCCTGATTCTGTGAAATGTCGATTAATATCTTACTTAAGCAACTGGGAACAACAGTACAAGCAGGATAATAATATACGCACATTACGCCCTGAAGATTCAAAAGTAAGAGATATTGAAGTTATGAAGTTTGTAGATAAATATACCTCTGTACTTGAAAGAGCAACTGTAAATGCGAGAGGATTCTCAAATGCTGCTTCTATAGTTTGTGGAGGTAAGGATCCAAATAAGACCATTGAATTAAAAGTTCAGCTTGATAAATATCTGGTAAGAAGTTTTTCTAATCTTGTTCTTTATGTTTATGGGAACGTTATGTCGATTAAGCTAAAGAGAGAATTATTTAATAAGATGGGTAATGCCTTTTTAAGAGGTTTTGACGAGAAATATGATCATACAGTTGAAGTTGATAATGAAGCATTAAGAAAGATTGATAAATCATTAAGGAATGCTGTTGTTAAGGATATAGGCAACATCTTATCTTTAAGTAAGAAAGACTATAGTAAGACAATAAAGAACACAAATCAGCAGAAATTCTTTGAATCAGTGTTCTCAAATTATGTTTCTATCAATAAAAACAAACTTATCTCAGATGGATGGGAAAGGTTCAATAACGAATTAAATAAATCTTTTAATTCTGATTTACAGCCAAAATATGATGAAATTCAAGAAGATAAAATCCAAAAAATTATAATAGAAGAATCAAAGAAAAAAAGTAGGAAAAGATAATGTCTTTTGCAGGCAATGTACGTATTTATTTTCGGGTATCGACGGAAGAACAGGCAGTTGAACGTCAGGAACATTTGATTAATGATGCTAAAGCTCAAGGTTTTTATATCGCTGGTGTTTACCGAGAAAAGGCATCCGGAGCTGAACTCCAAAAATTAATTAGCGAACTTCAGCCTGGTGATTATGTTGTTGCCGAAAAAATGGATCGCATAAGCAGATTACCAATTCAAGATGCTGAGAGATTGATTGCTCAGATACGAGAAAAAGGAGCTAAATTACTTGTTCCTGGAATTGTGGATTTTTCAGATATTATCAACAGCACTGAAGATGGAATGTCAAAAATTGTTCTAGAATCTAAGCAGGAATTACTCCTTAAAATAGCATTACAGATGTCCCGTGATGATTATGAATATAGGAGAAAAAGACAGAAAGAAGGAATCGAAATTGCAAAGAAGAAAGGTAAGTTCATCGGAAGAATAGCCAATAAAGAGCTTCATAATAAAATTATAGATTGTCATTTATTAAGGAAGTCACCTTTGTCAATTGCTGAAACAGCCAGAATACTTAATACTACAACAAGCACTGTAACGAGAGTTTGTCGAATATATAAAAATAGTCACTAAGCATATTTTAATAGGCGACTTTTCTTAGTCACCTATCAAAAATAAAATATCTTTAATTTCCTTATCTTCTGTAATGAGTTTTACGTTGTTGTAATTTATCTAGTTCGTGTTTGTTGCATATTTTTCTATTTTCCTCATTTAAAGTAAAAATTTCTTTCGAAGCGTTCTGATTAAAAATATTTTTAATTTCTGCAAATTTATTTGCAATAATTTTATTATTACCTTCAACTGAGTTTTTCTGTATAACAGCAAAATTACCAATTGTTACTTTAACGTTATAAACCCTTTCAAAATCAACAATATCGTTTGCAGTTATTACTTTATTTATTTTGTTTCCATCAAACGATAACTCTGTGTTATCTACTTTTGAAGTTTGATAGATACTATTATATTTTTCAAAAGCTGCCCCTATTATGTCTCTATCCAACCATGGAGGAGATGGTTTTGAAAAAATTGATTCAGTAATATTATCTGGTTTTGGATAATATTTATTACAGTAGTTATCGTATGTTTTGTTCCAACCAATATCAGTAATTGCTTTAGCTGCTACATTTGGATTTCTTAGCCAAAATTCTGGATCATATTTTTCAGCAAATTTTGAATTTATATATTCGTTTTGCAGTTGAAAGAATGATTCAGTAAATTCCTTAATCGTTTCTGTTGGAAACTTATGAAATTCCATATTTTTTTTAATAAATTCATTTTCAAGCAATTGTTCAAATTTTTTGATAGAAACAAACGATGAATACTTGATAAAGTTTGAAGAATTGCAAAGATCATAACTATAACAATCTGAAGGTGCATTTGATTCTTTTTCCATAGAATTTTTGATCTCATCCTTTGATTTGTTTGATTCAAAGAATAATGCTTCAGAATTGGCTAATTCATTTTGATTTTCAATATGATTTGTCAATTTGAATTTTTTCAAAACATTATCATAGTCAGCTATGTAGCCATGAAAAACTGTTATATCATGGGTATTTGTTATGAAATATTTCTGAGATTCTTCATCAAGAATTGCTAAATTGTCAACTACATATTGTTTTTGTTCATCAGTATTAACACCACTTAAATATATTCTTTCATTCTCTTGAAGATATTGTGGTTCATTTTCGTGTTTTAATTCGTATTCCCTGACAGTTGTACTTATGAATTTTTCGGCATCATAAGCGTCTTTTAATGCACCAATGATATTTTCTTTGAAAAGTTTCCTGTTGTCGCTGTTTTGACTTTCTGTGTAAATATCTTTTGACCAACTATCTAAATAGCTTATTAAATTATTCATTGCTTTTTGATCTACAAGATTACACTCTCGGCATATTAGAAACCCTCCTATGTCTGCAACAAATTCTTCTGAACCTCGGTTAAAGGCATACTTTCGTTCTACATTCTCTTTTGTCCAATGAGATATTTCATGAAATACAGTATGGTAGTAGTCCTCTGACGATGAAAAGTAATTTCTTAATGGAACTGTAATGGAATTAGAATTGCTTAAATACGCTGCCTGATCACCTCCATGGAAAATTTTAAGACCTTTTTCTTCTTTTAGTGCTCTAATATAGTGTTCAGCTTTGTCATTTATGATGGATTGTTCTTCAGGAAGATTAATTGGTTTGTAAGGTTTTGTTAAAATTGAATTTTCTCTGAATCCCTCACATTGTTCGACATTAAAGAGATTGTAGGTTTGGAAGACAGGATAGTTTAGTTTAACTCGTTTTAATATTTTTTCACCGTTTTCATCAAATCTTTCGTTTCCATTTTCATCAAGATCTGGAACATCATCGTAGAATTTATAAAATGCAATTTTAGTTGCTTTTTCGCCTTTCTTTACATGACCGCCCTCATCCTTTGCTTGACAAGCTGTTATCCAACGAGGATCTTGATATCCGTTTGCTAAAGCAGTTACGATAATCTTAAAATTGTTCTTACCTTTATAAGGAGTATTACGCAACCCATTAAATGGCTGTAGTAATCCTCCAATCGAATCCGCACATTTCCACGGTTTTTCCCAATCAATTTGTTCTCGTTTGTCATATAATTTGAGAATTGATTCTGCTAACTGATCAAAATAATCATTTAAGTGATCCTCTTTTGTTTTGCGAGTGTATTTATCTTTATTGTAGTTCATGATAACTTCCCTGATAAATAAAATGTTAATACCCAAAGTCCCAACCGGAATTTTCTAATTCTTTTTTTAAAGTTTCTAATTGTTTTACTCTAGATTTAAAATTTAGGTAATACATTGATTTAAGTAACTTTGGATCTTCTGAATGTTCAATTTCTTTAAGTTTTTCTCGTATTGAGATTAATTCTTTATTAAAAATTAAATCGAAATCTTTACTTCGTTCATAGTCTGTCATATTATCTGGCGCCATATCAATATAGTTGCTTTCTGTAGAACTAATTTCTGAATATTCTTCAAGTGGATCAGTGATATATATTCCATTAGAATATTTATTTTTAATTTCATCCATCGTCATATTTATAATATTTGGTATTTTCATGTTTATTTTCCATATAAAAATGAGAGTTAAAGTTAAAAGATAATCAGTAACTCTCAATAAAACGTAAATCTTAAAATTATCTGTGATTATGGTTTTGTTGTTGCTTTTGTTGTTGCTTTTGTTGTTCCTCTTTAGCTTGTTTTAAATCAACAGGCTTATAATTTTGTAAAAAATCAGGTAAAGGTTTGTTTGGATGTTTCCAAAAATCATAGGTTTTAGATTCTTTATTCCACGTTGCACCAATAGACTTTAGTGTGTTTTGAACCTGTGCTGCATTAGAATGTTGAGGGTTTGCTTCAGGTATATCAAACTGTAATAGTTCATATTTAACAACTTCCTGTTTAGGCAGTTCATATTTTTTATATTCTTCAGGGAATGGTTTATGTTTATCAGAAGCAATTAACCATGACTGATATGTAGGACTCCATTGAGCACCGGCTTGTTTTAACTCATTTCTTAAATTTTCATCAGTCTTAGCTTGTGGAATATTAAGGTAGTGGTATGTTTTTTGTAAATTTTCTGGTTTATGAACAGGATAACCAAATAAATTTTGTTCTTCTGGAGTGTTAGGATCAACCATTGCAAACCATGATACATGAGCAGCTGAGAAACCGAGTTTTTTTTCTCTTTTTAAAGCTTGAAATTCAGGAGTTTGAGACTGTTCTTTGGAAACTTTGATAAAAACCTGTTTCTTGAGCTGATCATATGGAATAACTTCAAATGCTGATAGATAATCCGGTAAATTGCCATTAATTTCTTTAACTCGCCATAATCCCTGCTCTCCAACCCAAGAAGCACCATCTTTACTAAGGTGTTCTTTAAGTTCAGGTGTATATTTATCAGCTGGAATTTTAATGAATTTATTAACTACTTTGGTAAGTGTTTGAGGATCAATTTTGTCAAAAGTATCCAATAATTCTTTATTTTTTGCGTTTGGTCCGTAGTACCAACTCTTTCTAGTATTATCCCATTGAGCACCTGCTTCTTTAATTTGGTTTCTGAAAACTTCATCAGTTTTAGCTTGTGGAACATCAATGTAAGTGCGATCAGCCCATCTAACGTTATTTTCCATTATTTAATCTCCATGATTGAAAAATTTTGTTTAAGCCAAAAAGCCCATTTTTGAGCCTTTGAAATTAATTTATTTTGATAAATTAAATTGTATTTATCTGTTCTAGAATGATAATTTGCAGCACGTTGCCATATTGACCCTTTGTCGTTGGAAATGTGATTAGCAATTCTCCATGCTGCAAGGTAGAACGAATAACAGCCCGATTTATTTGCCTGTTCTGAAAAGTCATACTGATATTTAGTTGATAGTTCATCTAAGTATGAAGAATTAAATTGCATATATCCAATGTCACGAGTTTTGTTAACATTAATAACTTCTAAATTAGGTTTTCCTCCCTCAATTTCTGCAATTGCAAGCAAAATATCAGCAGGAATATGAAATTTTTGTGCTGCAATAATGCTGCAAACTATTCTTTCCTGCTCAATTGGCGGTAAATCTGCAACTATCATTTTTTGTCCTGTTTAATAATTTCCTAATTTATTTAGGATTAATAATAAAAAGTTTCGCCAAGTTGGTTTCCGTTCCCATCAAAAACCTTAATAGTTTGTACTGTTCCAGTGCAATATTCAGGATCTCTGATAATTCCAGCGTACGTTTGACGAATAACGCAAACTCTTCCATCAATGTATTTAGCCGGCACAGTGTAAGTTTCACGATCAACGCATACATCTTTATATGCAGGAGCACCATACGCTGTTCTATACTGACGGAAACGGATTTTTACCTTTTTTCATTTTTTTATTAAAAATGCTGTGTGCAGTTGAACATTCAGAGCCAGGAAATCCTGCCGGAGCGCATAACCAGATTGCACATTCATCTTGAGATGCGGCATGAATGTTGTTTGATGTTAAAGTAGTAATTATTATGACAAATGATAATTTAAATATATTCATTACTTTTTATCCTTATTTTGTATTGTGTTTTGTTGAGGATCCTTAGTTTTAGATATTTCTTCCGGATGATTTCTTTCATAAACTTTTTCTCTTCCTGCTGCCCATGACTGTGCAACAGAAGTGTTAGATAATTTAGTCTTAATTGACTGCCATGTTTGAACTCCAACAGCTTTGGATATGTCTGCTGCTTGACCTAAGATATATTTTCCAATACTGGATTTACTGCTGGAACTTCCTGAAGAACTTGATTGATTCATTGAATTTTTGGATGAACCTGTACTGCTCAAACTTCCTGAAGAACTTGATTGATTCATTGAATTTTTGGATG
>CACWLF010000020.1:7249-39885 GCA_902761645.1 uncultured Aeromonadales bacterium
GAATTTTTGGATGATCCTGTACTGCTGGAACTTCCTGAAGAACTTGATTGATTCATTGAATTTTTGGATGATCCTGTACTGCTGGAACTTCCTGAAGAATTTGAGTTTTTGGAGTTGTTTCGTTCTTGTCTAAGTTCCTGATATTGTTGATAAACACCTCCTGCCGCAGCTGCTACTTTACCTGTAGTTGCTGCTGCAACTGCTGTACCTGTTGCTACACTTGTAACAGTTCCCGAAGCGGTACTTTTTGCCATTTTAGCCATATTACCATCAGAATTGGCAAAATTAGCTCCAACTAAGCCAGCAAGCAATGATGGTAATGTACCACCGATAAACAAAAAACAAATAGGTATTAGCGTCAATATACAAGTAGGTATCAGCGCATCTGCTATTTTTATATCATCTTGCTTTAGCACATTATTAATTTGTGCCATTAAACCTTGTAATGTTCCTGTACCTACAAACATATCAGTTAGGATTGAACATAGAAAAAGCATCATAAAAAATTGAAGGCTGGTTGCTATGACCGATTTGAAATAGTTGATAGATGATTCTCTCATCCACTTGCATCCCCCGAATCCCAAAATGAAAGTTCCGGCATAAATTTGACAAATTAAAATTATTTGCAGCATCAATATCTTAATTGCCAGATATACAAAGATGAAGAATACAAGAACTGCTGCTATAGCAAAGAAAATGTAGGTAACAACCAGTGCAAGACTTGTGTCTAATAATCCTTTATCTGGTAATCCCGTGAACATTCCTACAACTGTACTAGCACCCTGAGATACGATCAACGCCGGAAGTTTACCATTTCCTCCCTCATGAATGTCTGGAATACCTGCTCCAATACCTGCTACAGTTTCAATACCATCAACAAAACTTGTGGCTATTTCTGTTCCATGAAGCGCTAAATAGAAGAAAAAGCCTGTTGTAACTATAAATTTACAAAGTTCAGCAACAATCTCACCAAATTCAGCTTGTTTTAAAGCCATTTCAATTGCTGTCCATGCAAGAGAAATACCTGCCAAAGTCCAAAATAAAGCATTGACATATTTCCAGACAGTGAACTCAAATGCTTTAGCACTGTTTAAAATTGTTGTGTCCAACATATTCAGCGAATGTTGTATGGTACCTGCACGTTCAGCAGCTCCTGTGCCCGCTAAAACTTCAGGAATTGCTAATAGCGATATGAGAAGTACGAATACAAAAAAAACAGATTTTGGGATTCGTGTCAT
Source organism: uncultured Aeromonadales bacterium (assembly GCA_902761645.1). Lineage (GTDB taxonomy): Bacteria > Pseudomonadota > Gammaproteobacteria > Enterobacterales > Succinivibrionaceae > UBA2804. The sequence continues at coordinate 8,488 of CACWLF010000020.1, forward strand.
TTAATATTATCTTCCTTTATAGGATTTCCATTCTTTTTCGATCCAGTCATTAAGTTCATCATATTGTTGTTCAAGAGAACGTCTAAATTCTTTATGTTCAGCCTTCCTGTCAGTTTCTTTAGTGAGTTCGTTTGAAGCTCTTTCTTCTAATTTAATTAAGATTTCATAGTTAATTTGTCGTTGCGCTAATAATTGCTTGTTGAGTAGCATCATATTTGCACGCATATCTTCCAAGATTTGCCCCTCTTTTGAATCATCTTCAACTCTTCTGGATTCTTTTTCTTTAATCATTTTATCTATAGTTTCAGCATCTTTTGCAATCAAGTTAGCCGGAGAACCAGGTGCGTCAGGATCTGTATCAAATTTTATCTGTTTATTAACAGCATCAAATTTTGCCAGAGTGTCTCTAATGCTTTGGCTGCAAGCTTCAGCATTAAGAGTCTTACTTGAAAGCTTATCGCAAATCGTAGCAAGTTCCCTGTTGCTTGCGGTTGCAATAGCGTTATAGGTATCGACTGTCTGGTTGAAAAGTGCCACAGAGTTTCGATAACTATCCATTAATGAACTCAAATCATGAATATTCTTAAAGCTATCAACTAATCCTGTATATTGATTTTTAACGTACTCATATTGGTTGTAGAGAGTAGTGTACTGAGCAATCATCATGTCATAGTCAGCAATATGATGCTCAAGTTCAGTCATCGTGTCTTTTATCCATGAGGTTACGTCATTTGATAAAACAGCGCCATCGAATGTTGGTATTCCTGAAGAAATACAGTTAGTTGATAATGTCAAAGCTATAACTGTTCCCATTAACTTACTTTTAATTTTTTTCATAATTAATCCTTGGTTTTTATTTAATATTGATAATCATGATATGAACCTGTTACGGTGATATCTTTTGTAACCATTACATTTATACGGAAACCTGGTCTAACTGTCAGAGTCGGAGCTATATTCATATTTTTCTTAATTAATTCTGATGAGGTCTGACTCATCTGAGAACCGGAAGATGAAGCAAGTTCATTAGAAAATGACTTGGAATCATCACTGTTAGATGTTCTGTCAGCCGCCCACGCTCCGCCAGCTGAGATAACTGATAACAATATTGATGAACCAAATAATCTTAAGTAATGATTATTAACCTCATCAGTAACTCCAGAGTAACCCCCTTGATCTGTTCCCGGCATATTGCCTATATCAAGACTTCTTCCGTCGGGAAATATGATACGTTGCCATCCTAGGAGGATTCTTTCCTGCCCATAAATAACATTTGCACTGTAACCGCCAATAAGGCGTGAACCTTGTGGTATGAGTAAATATTTACCTCGTGCAGTGTCATATACATTTTGACTTACCTGAGCTGTTACCTGTCCCGGTAAATCAGAGTTGATACCTGTAATTAATGTTGCAGGTATAACTGTACCTGTTAATATTGAATATTGGGCTGGTCTCAAAACTTGTGAGTTTAGCATCCACTTTGTAGGATCAGGAGTTCTGGATTCAAAATCAGTTATTGTTCTATTATTTCCATTTGAATTACCGGAGGTAAAAGCATTGTAAGAACTTTCAATGCCGCTTCCTGTATTCATTTTGAGTTGAGCCATTCTTTGATTAAAAATTTCTTCAGCCCCTCCGTTTTGCATATAAGCAAGTTTTTGACGTTCAGAACTTAAATGAGATTTAGGATCTGTCACGATTTCATGGCGTGTAAAATCTGCTTGAGTTCGTGATGTTATAGCGTTGTTAAACAATTCAATTTTTTTAGCTCGAATTTGAGCTGTTTCTTGTTTTTCTAATTCAATGTCAGCATCATCAGCTCTTGGAGGTATCGATAAATTATTATGTCGAGGGACTAGTGGCATCTCGCTTTTATCTGTTTGATCAATTTTTTGAATTTCAGATGATTGTTTGTCGTCCTCATCAGAAGATTTTGTAAAACCTCCTGTTTTGGGTAGCGCAGGTGCTTTATATTCTGAAGTAGTACCTCTAGATAAATCAACACCTTGCATTGCGCTAATATAACGATCATGATTTACCGTGTTTTGTTTGAGTGCATTTACATCTGAAACAGTCTGATTTTCTGTTGTTGTGAACAGCGAGTAAATAAGCAATAATGAAAGTAGAAACAAAATACCAAGAATAACAGACATTATCAATTTGTTATTTGTCCATTTCAATCCTGTTGATATTCGTGCTTCTTTTTCAACATCACCTATTTCTTTGTTTTCATCAACAGTGTTTTGATCCTTTTCTTGAGCATCTGAATTTTCTGTTTGTATGTCTCGTTCGTTTTCTGTATATTCTTTAGGCGTATTGGTGTTGTCATTTGCGTCAGTCATTTGCTACTCCTTGATCGGTTGTGCTTGACCATTTGGATAATGTATTACCATTTGAAAATGATTTAACGAACTTCTTATTTCCTACAAGCAGAATAACTCTTACAGTCTGATCCTGATTATCAGCAATAAAACTGAACTTTAAACCGCTACCTGCATTTTCCGAAATTGAAAAACCAAAACTTCTTAATTTATCTTTAAGTTGAGTAGCAAATTGATCATTTGGTTTTATTGAATGAAAATCTAGTTGAGTTTTAGCTGGCGGATATTGCCATGCAATAAACTCAACAATATCAGATGTTATTGCACTGAGATGTTCTTGAGTAATAGTTGCAGAGAAGCAACTTCCCATAGTGCCTTGCATGTTTGTCGTGCAACCACTGCATAAAGCAACCAATAATCCACAAATTAATGCACACTTTCTGTTGATAATTTTCATTGAGTAACTTCCTACCTTGATTTTGTGATTGTAACTTTTTGTTGATTAGAGCCAACACCAACTATAAGTACAGCTTTATCAAATAATGCATCAACTATGAATTTATGATTTATATATCTGAAATTTACTAAAACATCTTCATTTGTTGCTTTATCCTGTACCATAAAAGTAGGGATCTCTGATGAAGATACAGTTGCTGGCAATTCGATAACAGTTTGACGACCGTTGTTGTACACTCTAATAGGAGTCCATGATTGACCGTTGCTATCAATTTTGTAATTAAAATCAAGATTATCGATAGATTCGCCTGTTTCTGGAATAATCTTTGAAGATTTAATATCTTGAGAGTAATGTCTAATAGCGTTGAACTTACGCTGAATCTCGTTTGGATATGTAAAAGACACCATCGGCATGAATTTAGTCTTGTGACTGCCAAGATTAATGTTATATGTTCTTCTGTTAGTTGTTACAACAACATTAGTTTTAATTCCAACGTCAAGAGGTTTAACAATTATGTGCTGTATTTCATCTTCTCCTGAACCGGTTATCGCTGGTTCTAATAACCAGCGACTAGTATCTCCAAGATGCAATGTGTTGATTTGTTCACCTGGCTGTAGTGCTATATCACATACCTGTAGTACAGCGCATACAACATCAATCGATTGAGCACCATAAACAAAAATTACTTCTCCTGCTTGTCCAGTGATCGGTGATGTATTAGCAGACTTTTTTCTAAAATCTTCAGAAATTTTAAGAGCTGTTTTTTCTTGCTGACTTAAAACATATTCACGACCAGAAAAATATTTTTCTTCATACGAAGAACTATTGGCAGAATATGATTTTTGAGGTGTGTTGCTATCTTCATTTACGTTTGAAGCTACAATGACATCTTCAGCTAAAGCTAGATTTGATAAGCATAATGTACCAATTGTTATTATTTTTTTCGTTATTTTCATATAAACCACCATCTTTTATTGAATTTCTTGCCACGAAAAGTTTTGAATATAAATGCCTGCCGGATTGTCTCTGATCATTTCTTCTGTAAAATTAACAGGATCTATGATGTATATTGTGATTAACGCTTTCATGTGTAATAAATTTTTTTCTTTGCCGCTTCTGTCTCTAATGTGTTCTTCCCACTCAACATAGTATGTAGTATCAGATTGTGCTAATATTGATGTTATCTCAACAGACACCATCTCTTTTTCAGATCTTGTAAATGGATTATTTGGGCGTTCAGCACCTAAATATTCATTCATAGAAAGAATTGCTGGATCAGTTGATTGTAGTTTGTTATACAAACGCCTAATCATATTAGCCTGAACCTGAATATCCGGCGTAACGCTTCTGGCATCTTCAATGAAAGTAGCCAGTGTTGAACGAATAACTCTCTCATTTCTGAAAGTTGATATTTGTAATGGACCGCTGGTTGCTGCAACGTGACCTAATTTGTCAACTTCAATTACATATGGGATGTATTTAGATTTTGTTGAGTTATAAACCATTCCAAATGCACAAATTAGAGCTATTAGCAGTGATGTTGCAGTTAAAGCTCTCCACAATTTAAGTGCTGAGATATTAGATGCAATGTAATCGTTCCATTGTCTTGATGCGTTTAAGAATGGATTATTTGCTTTTGCTGTTTCATTTACTTTCTTCATTTAAATAACTCCAATCAACATTTCTTTCTTGTAACCAATATACAGCCCAATCTTCACCATAAATTTTTTCCAGCTCTTTAATTCGAACTATAGAATCTTTATCAGAAGCTCCTACAAAACTTAACGCAACTTGACCGAGTGCAAGTTCAAATAACCTGCGCCCTTGTTCTGACATATAGTAATATTGACGTTTTGGAATCATGCTCGATATGATTTGTATTTGACGCTTATTCAATCCCATGCTTTGATAAAGTTTTGCATTGTTTTCATCTTTGGCGTAAACATTAGCAAGGAATATCTTTGTAGCTGTTGATTCAGTAATTACATCAAGAATTCCTGAATTTGATGCATCTGATAATGATTGAGTTGCCATGATAACGGCACAGTTGGCTTTACGCAAAACTTTAAGCCATTCACGTATTTTTTGCTTGAAAACATCATTGCCAAGCATAAGCCAAGCTTCATCAAGAAATATTACTGACGGTTGTCCTTTTAGATTTTTTTCAATTCTCCTGAATAAATATAGAAGTACAGGTAAAGAGTATTTAGAATTCAGATTCATTAAATCTTCAATTTCAAAAGTACAAAAATCTGAAAATGACAGTTGATCGTCTCTTGCATCAAGTAAACTTCCCAGCAAGCCAGATATGGTATATGGTTTAAGTGTATCTCTTATCGCATTATCCTGAACAATGTTAGAGAAATCTGTAAGTGTTTTAGAACCAGATTGATACATATTTTCTATTGCGGAAGCAATAGCATTTCTTTGAATTGGTGAAATTACTAAATTATTTAGAAAGAGAATATCTTCAATCCATCCTGCTGCCCATGCACGATCTGACTGAGTTTCAAGATATTGCAGAGGACAGAAGTTAAGTTGTGACTCATCACTGCTACCTAAAGCGAAATGTTGACCGCCAACAGCTTTAGTCAACGGATACATACTCATTCCTTTATCAAAAGCATAGATTTGCATATTGTCATATCTGCGAAATTGAGCTGCTAAAGTTGCGAGCAGTGTTGATTTACCGGAACCTGTCGGACCGAAAATCAGTGTATGTCCTAAATCTCTAACGTGCAGATTCAGTCTAAAAGGAGTAGAACCATTTGTAACACAATACATCAAAGCTGGTGAATTATCAGGATACATCGGGTTAGGGCATTTTTCTGAACCTGTCCAGATGGTATTTGTTGGGATCATGTCAGCGAGATTAAGTGTATGCATGATTGGCTGACGAAGATTATGATAGTGACCTGGAAGACTGTCGATATATGCAGCTGGTGCATTAATTGTTTCAATTCGTGCTCCAAAACCTAAGCGCATAATCTGTCTTTGGCAATACTTTAAATCAGAGTCTAACTGATCTTTGTTTATTGAATAAATAATAATTACTGATGTATAAAGTCCTGCACTTACATACTGTGATTTTACTTCTGTTATTGCGACTTCCGTATCTTCACGCATTGCAACGGCATCAAGATCTATTTTTCCGGAATTGGTGTTAAAAATCTGATCAAAAAAACCTCTTTCTTTCTGTTTCCATTTTTTTCTGAATTTCTCAAGCAGAGATAATGATTGCGTCTCATCCATAAATACAAATCTGGTATTCCATCTGTATTCACAGTCCAGTTCAGCTAAAATATTTAAAATACCTGGTACTGAATCGTTTGGAAATCCTTCAATATTAATTACACCTATATATGTATCATCAATTTTCGGAGTTAGTGCCGCATAGAAATCATGAGCACCAAGTTGTTGATCTAAATACATAAGTTGCGATGGCAAACGTATTGGATGATTATTTCCGGTTATACAGTAATTTAAATGTTCAAGTAAACGATCACATGTAACGTTTTGTCCATCAATTTCTGTGTTCTCGACTGAAAGTCGCTTTAATTTAACGGCAATAGATAATTTTTGTTCAATTTGAACAATCTGATTTTTAAATTTACGAATTAAATCATTTGTAGATTTTGAATTGCTCTTTTTTTCTTGTACAGAAGTATCTACAATCATTAAATTCTGAATTTTCTGTACGGACAGCATCGGTGGAATCCAGACTATAGTAAGAATATTTTTACTTTCATATACTTTGTTAAATTTATCACCGGAGAAATAATGTCTGCGTTCTTGATCAATTAAGTATGAAACCGGATCTTTGAAATGCGAATCTTTTGCATTAGAGTAACTGTCGGTTGAGGTGCGAACCAAATCTGTATATATGATCCATTCCTCGCCTAAGTCCTTGATCGCATTATTAAAAAAAACCGATAATTGTTCCTGTTCTTCATCTGAAGAGGAAGCTGTATCAGGAGTAGTGTATTCATATGCTGCAATTAATGAACCGTCTTTACAAACAATGATTCCATTGTCAATTTCTGCTGCATAGTTAAGAATGTCACCAAAGCCACATCTGTTTTTGTAAGAACTGAAGTATTTTTTATTTTTTAAAATTACATTAATTGAATCAATGTACAGCAGTGTAGTGATTATTCCGATAATAAAAACAACTAATGCAACAAGATAAACTAAATTCATGATATCCATTATTTATACCCATAACCTGATCTGGTAAATCCGCTTTTAAAATTTTGTCTGTACGTTGAATTTGAATCTTTGTGCATGATGTGTGTATGAGCAGGAAAATATCCTTGTAAAAATTTCATGTTAGACAAATAAACTTTTCTCATAAGTGGATCAGCCTTATTAATTCTGCGAGCTGCGGCTAATGTGATTATCCAGAAGCCTATACCAATAATGGTTGTCTCAATTGATTGACCAAAAAAAACGGTGACAAAAGCAAGTAATGCGGAACACATAACAACTTCACGATCACCACCCATAAATGTATTGGTTCGATTCAAAGACCGATGTATTGGTACTGTTCTCATTTTTGATTGTCTCCGTCTTTTATTTTTTTTTGGTTATATTGGCAAGAATTTTTATTTAAATAAGTTCATCGCAATTTATAAAATTAAAACATTTGCTGGTCTCTTCAAAAATGACTTTATGACTATTATTGATATAAGCAATTTCAGCACCTGTTGCTGTAGTTGAAGTACCCCCAAACACACTGATAATTTTGTTTCCTGCAATCAGCAAAGAACAAACAAGAATTAAATAAATTACTGATTTTAAGAAACCTGAAATTTCTCCTCCAAAAATGAGTGTTGCACCGGAAGCCACAATGCCAATAACTGCAATAGCCTGAGCTACAGGTCCGGTTAAAGAATTTTTTAAAGATGTTAGTGCAGAGTCATAAGGCATAGTTGTTGCCATAGCCAAATCAGGCAATAAAGATAAGCAACAAAATGCAACTAGACTTAAAAAGTTATAACGATTATTTTTAAAAAAATTGAAAAATTTCATTTTATCCTCACTTAATTAAAACAATTCATGATAAATATATTTGTGTGACTCATAGTCGAAACTTTCTACTTCTATGATTTCTTTAATAGTTCTGCCAGAATTAGTTCTAGCTATGCAAACAACTATATCAACAGCTTCAGCTATTAATTTTTCAATCATATCTGGAGCATGATCAGACATTGATATAAGAGTTGATAATCTATCTAAACCAGCAACAGCATCATTTGCGTGCAATGTAGCAGCACCGCCAGGATGACCTGTATTCCATGCCATTAGTAGATCAAGTGCTTCAGCTCCTCTCACTTCTCCCACAAGAATGCGATCCGGTCTCATTCTTAAAGTTGTTTTAAGTAAATCAGTCATTGATACTGATGATGTTGTATGAAACTGAACATAGTTTTTTGCACTACATTGAATTTCTCCAGTATCTTCTATTATTACGGGTCGTTCTTCTGGTTTACTTTCCACCATTTTTTGAATAATAGCGTTTATAAGTGTTGTTTTTCCGGAACCTGTACCACCAATAACCAAAATGTTTTTATGATTTATAACAGCAGAACAAATTGCTTTATATTGATCATCAGTCATTACTCCTGATTCACAATATTGCTCTAAGCTAAAAACTGATATAGCTCTTTTACGAATAGTAAAAGTTGGCTGGCTTACTACCGGAGGAATTTGTCCTGCGAATCTTGAGCCGTCAACAGGAAACTCACATTCCAGAATTGGCTGATCTGCTGTAAGCTCTTTTCGATAATATCCTGCGATATATTGCATCATGGCAAGTGATTGTGCAGATGCAAGACACGAAAATTTATAGCTAGGTTCCCCTAACTTCTCAACCCACAAACTACCATCAGGATTTAGCATGATTTCAACAGTTTTAGGGCTATACAGCATAGTAAGTAGTTCTGTGCCGGCACTTCGTTTAATTTGTTCAATTGTTCGTAGTTCTTGAGAATCCATATTCATATATATTTACTGTATTTAATATAATATATATAATAATATATTTATTAATCAAAGTAAAATAAATATTTATAATTTACTATAATTATGATAAAATATAAAAATATGAATTTTTAGTTACATTTTGTTAATTTCATGTTAAAAAAATTGCTCATGAGCAACATTTTCTAGAGCTTAAAATGGAACATTAAATTTAAAATTGATTTTGCTTGCAAAAAGTACCAATATTTATACAAATTGTTATTTTTAGAATTTATAAAAATTGCTCATGATCAATTTTTAAACGAGTAGGAATTTTATAGTGTTTAAGATTGCGAAAATCTTAGATATTGTGAAATAAAAAATTGCTCATGAGCAATTTTTTATAGGTATAAATGAGATTGACGTTATTTTGAAGTCTTAAAGATTTTTCTCATGTTATTTTCATGCATCAAATTTACTTTAAATGCTTCAAAGTCCGACAATAAAACTTTAACCCATTTATATCCTTTAGGAACAATAGGATCGTCAATACTATTGGTTTCTGTATTACTAGATTCTGACAAAAGCATACTTAATGGTATATCGAGGGCTGAAGCTATACTATTCATAATTTGCAGAGATGGATTATATTCATTATGGCTAATACTAATAATAGTTGGATAAGATATACCAGCTTTTTGAGCAAGTTTAGATAAACTTAAATTTTGCTTTTTAGCATAAGCCACGATGTTTTGAGAAAAGATTTTTTGGTAATCCATATTTTAACCTTTTTTGTTTTTTTGGATATTATACATTATTTGAGGAAAAAACATGATTCGCAAGTCAACATTAACAACATTTGATAAATGGGAAAAACCTACAGAAGCTGAAAAACGTGAAATGTATAACAAATGTTTCACTGGTAGTAATTTACACCAATTTGCTGATATGCTTGATGTTAATTATGCTACGCTTATTCGTTGGCGTAAGAAAGATATCCCTTATATTGTCTGGGCATTATTAGCAAATATGTGTGGAGAGGGGGATATTATTAATAAGGAAGATACGGTTGAAGGTTTAGAAAAAAAGATTCAAGCTGCAAGAAATTCAATTACAAAATACCGCTTAAAATTATCTGAGATTCAAAAAAGAGATAAACTCAAGAGCGTGATAGAAGAAGCAAAAAATAGCAATTTATAATTTTTTTTATATATTTTGTTAAAAAAGTGTTGACAAATAAATGAAGTAGCTATAAGATTAAGAGTAATCAAATAAGCAATTATTCAGTTAGTTGTATCAAAAAAGTTCTTTTCAACATCTGCCACATGTTTACCGATTACTGTCTAAGAAGCAGCGCCGAGAAAAATCATACCGGCGATGTAATCCCTGCGGAGAAGGGCTTTATTTATTATCTTGAACGCATTGCCTCCCGTGACATGACTCTTACACATCTCAAGAAAACAGCGGCTGATATTCTTGAGGCCGATGAATGGCGCGTCTGGAAATCAAAAAAATATAACAGCTGATGTAATTTAAATGACGTAGACACCGAAAATCGAACAGATGCTGTAACCTTTCACTGCAGATAATTCTTCAGACGCTCAAGATAGGAACGTCCCAGGACGCTCAGCATACCCTTGCTGTGCACAATATATCCGATCCTCATTTCCGATTCATCGGCCAGAGGAACGGCAATAATGTCCTGACCGTTAAGTTTTTTGTCAATAACACCGCTGCAGACCGTGTAGCCGTTAAGGCCGATCAGCAGATTGAAAAGAGTGGCTCGGTCTCTCACTCTGATATTCTTCCTGCGTTCAACCGGCGAAAAAATTTCTTCGGAAAAATAAAATGAATTATGTTCACCCTGTTCAAAGGAAAGATACGGATATTCCTCAAGTTCATGGTTGGTAATAACGGTATTGCCTGCAAGCGGGTGACTGCTGCTGATAAAAACATGCGGTCTTGCAACAAAAAGTTCATGAAAACTCAGGTCATTGGCCTTAAAAATCCTGCTGAGCACGGTTTTATTGAAATCATTGACAAACAGCAGTCCTATTTCACTGCGTAGTCTGGAAACATCCTCGATAATTTCATAGGTCTGTGTTTCACGGATACTGAAATCATACTGATCCTGCCCGAATTCCTTTATCAGATCAACAAAGGCATTCACCGCGAATGAAAAATGCTGGGTGGATACGCAGAACTGTTTTTTCAGTCCCTTGACATGTTTGTATTTATCCTCAAGAATATCAGCCTGTTCAACCACCTGCCGGGCATAGCCCAGAAAAATCTCACCCTCCCTGGAAACAGTAATTCCCTTGTTGGTGCGGTTGAAAATCACAATATTCATTTCATCTTCAAGTTCATGAATGGCGTTGGTAAGGCTCGGCTGTGAAATATAAAGCCTGTTGGCCGCCTCGGTGATGGTGCCGGTACCGGCAACAGCGATGATATATTTTAACTGTTGAAGAGTCATAAATTCAGCCCTGTTTTTACTGTTCTGCCATAGAATAAAACTATGATATAAGCAAAGCGGATTTTTATCAACGGGTTCGGTAAATTTTAGGTTTCATGCTGTCGGCCAAAACGAGTGCGATGCATCATGCAAAAATTTCATTAATTACTGTTCAAAGCCGACGGCCGGCACTAAAATACAGGCATCATTTACTGCTCTGCAATAATTTCCGCAGTAAAAACCGAACAATAATAAATAAACATAAATAATAAGACAGGAAATCAAAATGCCTTTTCAAAAATTAAAACTTATCGCACCCGCCGCATTTATCTGCGGCATTTCATTTCAGGCATGCGCCTCGGGCATGGACATCGATAAATTAAGCGAAGAGTGCAATGCGCTGAATGCGGAAAGCTGCTACAACCTCGGCTATCTCAATGATGAAGGAAAACAGATGACAAGAGATGCCGGAACAGCGGCAATCTACTATGAAAAAGCCTGCAGTCTGAATTACAGTCAGGGATGCAACAATCTGGCAAACCTGCACAGACACGGCAGCGGTATTCCCCAGAACATCGATCTTGCAGTCAGGTATTATCAGAAAGCGATAGAACTCGGAGATCCTCTGGCATGCTATAATCTCGGCAGACTTTACGAACTGGGTGACGGCGTTGAAAAGGATTACGGCAAAGCTGCGGAACTGTATGCAAAGGGATGCGAAAAGGACAGCGGAGTCAGCTGCGGTGCACTTGGTCTTCAGTATCTCGGTGTAAACGGAGCGGAACCGGACTATGCCAAAGCACTGGAAATAAATGCAAAAGCCTGCGGTCTTGATGATGCCGAAGGATGCAACAGTCTCGGAGTAATGTATCAGAGACCGATGGGAACTGAACAGAATACAGCAAAAGCTCTTGAACTGTATGAAAAGGCCTGTGCAATGGATCATGTTACTGCATGCACCAATATTGCACAGCTCTACCTGAACGGAAACGGCACGGAACAGGACGTGCAGAAAGCCGTGAAATATTATGAAAGAGCAGTGGAGCTCAATGACGGCGAAACAATGAATTTTCTGGGAACATTGTACGCCGCCGGTGAAAAGGTTGCACAGGATCAGAAGAAAGCTGCCGGTCTTTTCGATACCGCCTGCCGGCTGGACAACGGATACGCTTGTGAAAATTATGCAAAAATGCTCTACAGCGGAGCGGGAATTAAACAGAATAAGGAAGACGCACTGAAATATTATGAAAAAAGCTGCAGTCTTGCAGATTATTCTTCATGCTCATTTCTCGGCTACCTCTATGTCAGCGGAGAAGACGGAGTTAAGCAGAACAGTACAAAGGGAAGGGAATATTTCGAAGCGGCATGCGCCGGCAATAACGGCAACGGCTGTTCAAACCTCGGAGTCATGTATGAAAAAGGCGACACCGTAGGCAAAGATCTGAACAAAGCAATGGAACTTTATTCCTATTCATGTATTCTTCAGGACTCAAAAGGATGCATAAGCATGGCTCGTCTTTACATCCGGGAAGACAGCGGAATAAAAACCGACTATGTCAAAGGAAAAACCTATATGGAGCTCGCCTGCAAATACGGAGATGATAACGCCTGTGAAGATCTGAAGAGTTTCCGGTAAATCTTATTTTACGTTCTGCCGAGGTTTTCATTGAAGATCCTCAGTTGCGGAATCCGGCTGTTCAGACCGGATGTACCGGTCTGAACAAAAAATCAGGCAAATTACTTTTTTATGATTCAGCCGTTCCCGAAGCCAAGGCGACCGTCTGAATTTTTTTAATTATGAAATTGCTGCTCATGCGAAATTCTGATTGATTAATAATTGCCGACTGCTAAAATTCAAACATTCTGAAATTCTTGATTTGCGGTGTCCTGTAAGCAGCATATTGTACCACGCGCAATAACAGTTTTGTTTTACCGCGGCACCTTAACGGCGGTGTTTTATGCGTTTTCTGAAAAGTTTACTGATTCTTCTCATTACAACAGCAGGAAAGGTGATTATCACGCTTTCAGCGTTTATAATCGTGATCATAATTCTGACGATGACAAATCCGGACAATCTGGCGTTCGTGGCTGTTTTATCTCTTATTGTAATGTATTATGCCAACGTTGCAGCGAAGAGATTTTCCCGGACAATGGAACAGATTGAAAAATCCTTCTCCGAAAACAGCGGAAGCAATACATCCGGTACCGTACGTACAGAATATAAACAGCAGTACTATTACGGAACCGGTACCGGCGGCGGACATTTCAGCGGCAGCGGATACAGCGGAGAAACCGGCGGCGGATTCGAAAAAAGTGCTTTCAGCGGCGGATACGGACGGCAGAACGAAAATGATAACAGTTACAGGCAGAACAGCAGAGAACAAAATAAATCCGGCAGCAGCGGTTCCGGCGATGCCGATGAAAAATTCGTAAAGGATTCCGAGGAATTTTTTGCCAGAACTGTAAAATCGGATCAGTTCGAAATCCTGCTTGCAATCAGCAGACTGTGCGGCTATATAGCCAATGCCGATTCGGAAATTACCGCAGAGGAAAAAAATGTTGTGGCAAAATTACTGGCACAGACGGATTATTCCCAAAGTCTGCTGTCCGAACTAAACCATGAATTCGAGGCCGGTGCTCAAGATTTTTTTGATCCGTTTCAGACCTGCTGTACCCTGAAATCCCAGTTTCAGAACCGTTACAAGGATCCTGCCTTCATCATTACGGTACTGCTGACGGTAATTTATTCCGACAATATCGTCAGGGACTCTGAACTTGATAAACTCAGGATTATTTCCGGATATTTTTCATTGTCCTATGCCGAGATTAACAAAAAAATCCGCGATTTCAGATTTCTGCATCAGTTCAGGCAGAATCACGAATACAGTCAGTCCAGACGTCAGGAGGATAATTCATACAGAAACAGCAGAAACAGAAGCAGAGAAAATACAGATTACGGCATAGAGGACCGAACCCAGGCCTTAAGTATTCTCGGTCTCGATCCGACCGCGTCTGAAAGGGATATCAAGAGAGCATATCTTGATCTGATGAAGGAATTTCATCCCGATCGCATCAAATCAAAAGGAATCACAGGATCACTGCTGAAGGAATACGAGGACAGATGCAAAATTGTTACACAGGCATATAATTATCTGAAGTAACCACGTCGCTTAACGCTCCTGACAAGTACGCCTGCATACAGGCAGTGATTATGCAGACAGCAGCGCCCGGCAGGGTCTGCAGGGCGCCATGTTCTCAGATTTTAACCTGAACGGTAAACCGGTGCAGGAGCAGGATCCGGCCAGTTATTTCAAACCTGGAAATGAATTCACATATCTGATTTTGAAATCGCCGAATGAATTTACAATCTGAACCTTGAAATCAGGGAAGGAGTTCACAATCTGCCATTTTCCGCAACTGTCAGGGAAGGATTTAACAACCTGAACATCGAGATCAGGGAAACTGTTGACAACCTCAACCTTGAAATCAGGAAAGGAGTTCACAATCTGAACCTTGCCGTGCAGAGGTTTACCGTTGAATTCGCAGGAGGTCAGTTTGCCGGCATTCGCAGCTCCAGTACCAAGGCACACAACGGAAGCGGCAAGAATCAAAGCATTTAAAATTTTCATATCATTCTCCGTAAGCCATAAAAAACATTTTTCAAAACCAGATAATTAAAAAACTTATTCAATAATAGTACAAAAACAAAACTGATTACAACATCAAATTGCACAGAACCGGAAATTCAGGAATTTACCTGCGGCAAATGCTTCTTTTTTCCGTCATAATTCTTATAAATGTCTAGTAATTAAGCATATGAACCTCTTGCATCTTGACAAAAAAAACTGATGGTTTATTATATACGCGGTTTGGAGATCCGCCTGATCCGGAGTTGTTCAGGAAGAATTTCTGCCATTAGCTTAATATCTTAAGTTTTTATCAGTTATATGGTGAGATATCAGAGTGGCTTAATGAGCACGCCTGGAAAGCGTGTATACGGAAACGTATCGAGGGTTCGAATCCCTCTCTCACCGCCAGACGACTTTTTCTTTTCCCTGAGTTTATCTGAAAGAATTTCCCATGAAGATCTGTAATCTTATAAGCGGAAACATGGCTCTTTTGTCCATACTCACCGCGGTGTTCGCTTTTTTTGTCAACAACAGTTTCACCTCCTGGATCGGAAATCATGATTTTTACGGAAACATAATCAATATTCCGACTCTGCTGATGATAATCATGTTCGGCATGGGTCTGACGGTAAAACCGAAGGATTTTGTAATAGTGTTCACCAGACCGAAACAGATTGTGATAGGGGAGCTGGCCCAGTTTCTGATTATGCCTCTGCTCGGTTTTCTTCTGTCCCTTCTTTTCAGACTGCCGGTTGAACTTGCTGTCGGCGTGATTCTGGTCGGATGCTGTCCGGGAGGAACATCGTCCAATGTAATGAGCTACATGGCTAAGGCTGATGTACCGCTCTCAATAGGACTTACATGCGTGTCGACCCTGCTGGCGCCTTTTGTGACTCCAGTTCTGACAGCATTTTACATTTCACTCTATCAGTCACAGTCTGCAGAACCAGTCACCGTGGACAAACTTGGAATGTTTCTCGGCATTGTAAAAATTGTGATTCTGCCGATAGCCGCCGGCATTGTGATTAACAGACTTCTGCCAAAGATTGCGGAAAAACTCATTTCCGTTCTTCCTGCTGTTTCCTGCATCGCAATCTGCCTGATTATCGGTGCAGTCATCGATGCCAGCGACGAAAAACTTTTCACTCACGGATTTCTGATTTTTCTGGTTGTGGTGCTTCACAATCTCTGCGGCTATGCACTGGGATACGGTCTCGGCAGAATCTGCGGTTTCAGCGGTGCGAAGGCTGACACTCTGGCTCTGGAGGTCGGCATGCAGAACTCCGGAATGGCATCCAGTCTTGCCCAGACATTTTTTGCGGGACTTGCCGCAGCCACTCTGCCCGGTGCGATTTTTTCAACCTGGCACAATGTTTCAGGGGCTGTGGTTGCTTCATTAATGGCCAGAAGAAGGGAAGGAAAACAGAAGGAAGAGCAGTGATCCTAATTTAAGAACGGATGCAGTGTTTTCAGAATATATTCCGAAGCAGCAAAGCCGGTCATACAGACATCTACTGCTGATATTTGTTCATCACTGCCGCTTTCTCCCCTGAAAAAGCGGAACAGATCTGACAACACCGCTTAAAATTGATACCTTGATCTCAAACCATGACTATTTGCCGCCTGGATCTCATTTCATGCGCAAATATATTCAGTGTGGAATTGCATCCGTCATATAATGATTTCAGCAGGGCGGCAAAGACGATGTTCGGGCTTGGAAATCCGCCCGGTTGCATCGGATGATATTAATTTTTTACGGTAGTACTGATATGAAAAAAAAATTTGCAATAGGACTGATATCTTTCATCGCAGCATTATCCAGTGCGTATGCATATCTTGAGGATGTATACGTTCCGAAGGGATGGCGCGTGATGCATAACAATTATGAAACCAGATATGTAACCAAAGCCAATAAAAATCATTATGTCACCCTGATGATTTTTCCTGTAAGCGAGTTTATCAGCAGCATCAATCAGAAAAACAAAAGACAGGAGGAATACAATGCTTCCCGAATCCTGTCCAACAGGGCAAAATGCAAAACCATGGAAACCAGGGAAACATACCAGTACCTCAAAGACTGCGAGGTTTATCCTGAAACTCTTACATCTTATGCCATGGTAAAAATGCACAAAGACCGTGTTTTCTTTACCGGCGTAGTTTGCGACAATTCAAATGAGGATCCTGAAATCAATGAGTGTGCGCAGGCCAAAAAAATCATTGATTCATTTGATATTTTCAATCAGCCTTATGACTTTTAACGCAGGATTTCCCGATTAAAAGTCAATCTTGTTTGCAGATCTCAAGAAGCCGGTCATGCGTTGCTGTACCGGTTTCCTTGTATTTGCAGCCGGTAAAATTCAATCCGCCGCCGCAGATTTCCTAATTATTTTAGTTAATTTTCTTAATTTTAATACGCACATTCTCTAAATATTATAAATGAGAAGCACCTCTGCGCATCACAGTTCACAATTTTAACCACATGATTTTTTTTTCTAATTTTTTTAGGTAAAATGAAATATGGACAGTAAAAAGAAAAAGAGGAGATCCGGCGATGAGTGTTCTTTTTGAAAAACAGGCCAGCGGTTACAAAGTCAAGAGAACCGTCAGAAAAAATGACAAATGCGTTGTGGAGATCCTCGGAACGATTACAAGATCAAATGCAATCTCCCGGGATTACGATAATGTTGTGGATCTGGACGGAAATATATCAAGCTGGTACAGAAACTTTCATGCCAAGGCAAATTATTTCAGATACCTTGAAAAGGCAATCCTTGAACTCAAACGCCCATACACCTTCAATATTGCAAAAAAATTTACCGAAGAGGATCCTGATGCTTCAATTCGGGATATTCTATCTCCAGAAGAATTCAGTCAGCTGCAGGAAATGCTTATGAAAATGAATTCTCTCAAGGAGCGGTCCAGAGAAATCAGAGAATTTCAGGAATATGCACGTGCGGCCATAACAGATCTGTCATCCTTCGTCAAAGGAACAGGCTACGGCAGATACAGCCCCGGCAGTTCTGAACCTTCCCTGAAGGAACAGTCCACCGGAAGAGGCATCATAAAATAATCCAGGCGGTGCAGCATCAGTTAAATGAAACCGCGCTGAGATTATGTTTCTTACAGCATGCAGGTGTTCTTGAATTCCTGAAAAAACATAAAAACATATTTTTTTACACATTTTCTTTAATAGAATGCAGATTAGGTTATAATTAATCCTGTGTTTTAAATTCAAATGGATCTGCAATGTCATACAGAAACAACAAAAAACTGTTTAATGATTCCATCATAGGTACCGTTCTATCAGTAATAGCGGCTTTATTTATAGGTAAATACTTTGTTGATCCGACAGGACTTAAATCTGTCACATTGGATTACGACGATCTGATCGACAGGAACAGACCGGCGGAAACCGTGCAGGATAATCAAAAGGAACGAAGGATCGGCGACACACAGGAATATTTCGAATTCAAAACCAGGCAGAACGCCATCGATCATTTCAACAAACACAGAAGCGAATTCAATTATCAGAGCGTTGACGAATACGTCGAGGGAGCCAACAGGGTTATAAACAATCCCAATGCGCTTTACAAAACCGAGAAGGAAGACGGGGATTACATATATTATCTTCAGACCACAAAGGAAATAGTTTTTATCAGCAGAATAAAGGATTACCGCAACAGACATTTCATCAGAACCTATTTCCGTCCCAGCAGCGGACTTGAATATTTCCAGCGGCAGTAATCCATGAATGGAAACATTTTTGCCTTATGACATGATCATTGGAATCGGAAGTATGCTTCCGGCACTGTGTGAAATGCCTCGGAGATTGATTTAAAAATAAATAATTGCAAAGCAGAGAAAATTAAATGAGCAGTGACAATAACAGGGATTCAGGATGCGGATGCCTCCTGCTGCTTGCTATCATAATAGCAACCCGTGGCGCAGCCATCGGATTTATATTGGCTCTTGTTGTTCTGTATTTTATCTGGACATTCATAGCAGCCTTTTTCAAGGCATTGTTCAGGGGTGCGTCAAGCGGCGACTCGTCCGGAGAATACAGAGATGCATATGGCGACAGCAGCTACAGCGGTGAACAGCAGTCAGGATTCGGTTCATCTGATTCAGACACCGGTCCCGACTATACCGAGTTTCTGTGCGCGATATGCCGTCTTTGCGGCTATATCTCCCGTGCCGGCGGAAATATTACCAAAGAGCAGATCGACATTGTTTCCAAAATAATCGATCAGGCGGATCCACGCATAAAAATCAGAAAAAAGCTTCAGGATGAATTCCGTGAGGGAAAGAGCGACGGATTCGACCCTTATCTTACCTGCAAATCAATAAAAAGCACGGTAATCAATGATTCTTCTTCGGCGAATTTTATTCTTAATCTGCTGCTTTCACTTATATTTTCCGACAATGTCGTAACCGATCTTGAAAGACAGCGCCTTTATCAGATTACCGATCTGCTTGGAATAAACCGTGCCGCTGTAAATTCAAAATTCAGAGAATTCGAGTTTGCCTACGGATACAGCAGTTACAGCAGCAATCGCGAGGAAAGAAGCTATTCATATCAGGAAAGGAGAAGTTCCGGAGACGAATCCTCATCCCGCTCCCGTCAGAGAAGCTCCTCAACATCATCCCAGGGAATCAGCAGCAGAGATGACGCGCTCAGAATTCTGGGACTCGGCAGCGGTGCAACAGCCCAGGATATTAAACGAGCCTACCTTAAACTGATGAAGGAATATCACCCTGACCGTTTAAAAGCAAAGGGAATTACCGGTTCTCTTAAAAAAGAGTATGAGGAAAAATGCAAACTCATTACCGAGGCTTACAACTATCTTAAGTAAAAAATATGTCCCATATCATAGTAATTTTGTTTTTTGTGTTTTACATTGCAGTTACGCAAAAACTGAAAATTTCCGATAACGACATGAAAACAGGCATGATGGCACTGATTATCTCGATCCTGGTACCTTTCATGCTATGTCTTTTTGTATCGATCTCAATCAGGTTTGCTTGTCTTGAAGGACATTTTCACTTACCGTTTGATATACCGCAATCCGTCATCACGTCAATTTTTGCGGCAGCCGTCATCGGAATGGCATGCCTTCTTTTCAGACCTGTTTTCAGAATTCTTAAATTCCTTCCGGATTATGTTGCCGGTAAATTATCCATAGATTTCAGCAGTACCGGAAAAACCGGTCTCAGCGGACAGTCCGGAAAATCAAAAAGCTACGTAGAGTTTATTTCCTCAATCTGCCGTGTATGCGGATATATTTCCAGGGCAAATCCAGAGGTTGCTCCGGAACAGCTTGATATTGTAAACAGGCTGATCAGCAACACCCAGATGACCTCCGGCATGATTGACGAATTTGAATCAGGCCGCAGAGACGGTTTCGATCCGGAGCAGAGCTGTGCAATCATCAGAAAAAAACTGAAATATGACGATTACTGGGAAAAATTCATCTCAGGCATACTGATAAGACTGGTATTCTCAGACAGGATTATGACCGCAGAGGAAAAGACCAGACTGTTCCATGTTGCCGATCTGATGAACATTTCCCGTTCATGTCTCAACAGTCAGATTTCCGCAATGGAATGTGAATACAAATATTTTTCAGACATGCGCAGCGGCCAGGATTCCGAAAAAATCTACAGTCACGGCGGCGGAAGCAGAGAATCAGCTTCCCGCCGGAAAAAATCTGCCAGTGAAAGAGATCAGAGAATTTCAAGCAGATACAAGGCTCTTCAGATCCTCGAAATCGATATAGGCGCCGACGAAAAACAGATTAAGGACGCATACCTCAGGCTGATGAAGGAGTATCATCCTGACCGGCTGAAGGCCAGAGTCATTACAGGCTCTCTGCAGTTCGAATACGAGGAGAAGTGCAAACTTGTCACCGAGACATACAATTATCTCAAGCAGTACTGACGGAACATTAAGTCATCATTAAAGTTACCGGGGTTCAGGAGCAGACGCAATTCTAATGACGGAGAAAACAGCAATGAACAAATCGAAAAATTTTTCTGCGGTCAATCTCGCGCTTACCGCGGCGGCAGCTGTTCTTCTGCCGGTCTGTATCTGTACACTCAGTAAAAACAGTCTGGATTTCAGCAGGGACTACCTTGCAGTCTGCCGGGAATTTGCCGGTCAGGGGCCGATATTTACTGTTCTGCTTGTCAGCTTGCTGTTCGGAGCAGTCATATCGGTAAAAAATATGCAGGGACTTCTGTGTGTGCTGATTTTCAATCTGACTCTGTGCATAATTCTGCCGGATGATCGCACCGTAGTTTTCTGCGGAATTTATTTCATTCTGGCGGCGGTTTTCTACTGCATAGTGCGACCTCTGCTGTGTAAAGCGGTTTCGTATGCCGGCGGACATGACTCTTCGGCAGATGCGGTCGGGAAACGATGAAAGGGCTATTATATGAAACAAAACAAAAACGGCAGTAAACATGCTTTTTCACTTGCCGATATTCTGCTTTCTGCTACGGCTGTTCTTCTGATTTTCATTCTTGCATTCATTGTTTTCAGCGGCAACCAGGATTTTACCGGTTACGACTATGCCGGTTTCATTAAAGGGTTCATAGCCAAGGGACCGATCGTAATAATTCCATTCATTTTCATCATGACGGTGCTGCTTTATTTAATCAGACGTCCTGGAGGAGTGCTGGTTTATCTGATTGTCACGCTGCTGATCTGCATCAGAGCGGCATCCGGTCATATCACAGTCATTTTCGGTTCGCTTTTTCTTTTTGTAACTGTTTGTGCATTCACTCTCAGACCTCTAATTTCCGCAGGATGCAGAAAGCTGACGGCAAAATATCCGGCACTGAACATTGTCAGCCTTTGTTCGAATCTGATTGAAAAAATCAGCAGCGTGAACAACCGCCATGAAAACGGATTTCAGAACGAAAACGATGAATACAGCGACTACACAATGTTTATCCGTGCAATCTGCCGTATCTGCGGATATTTGTCAAAAGCCAATCCCGAGGTAACACCGGATCAGATAGAAATTGTAAACAAGCTGATCAGCGATACCCGCAAAAGTCCGGAACTGATTGAGGAATTTCTGGCGGGTCAGAAGGATTCCTTCGATCCGTATCAGACCTGTCTGCAGATCAGATCGTTCCTGTCAGGTGACAGCTACTGGGACAAATTCATTGTCAATGTTCTGGTTAAACTGGTATTTTCAGACAGAATAATCACGGAAGAGGAGAGCGGCAGACTCTTCAAGGTTACAGATCTTATGGGTATTTCCAGAACCTGCGTAAATGACAAAATAGCGGCTATGGAATTTGAATTCACCTACGGTTCAAGCCAGCGCAGCGGCAGCCGCAGCAAAAGCAGAAATAAAAAAGAAGGAACAGATTCCGGAAACAGAGGCAGATACACCGGCAGCAGTGATGAAGGAATTTCAAACCGCAGTCATGCTCTGAGAATACTGGAACTTGACAGCAGTGCCACACCTCAGCAGATTAAGCGCGCCTATCTTAATCTGATGAAGGAATATCATCCGGACAGACTCAGAGCCAGAGGCATAACCGGTACGCTGCGGGATGAATACGAGGAAAAATGCAAGCTTGTTACCGAAGCATACAATTACCTGAAATAACAGCAAAGCTCCTGTTTTTAACGAGTGAACATTAAACAGCGGCGTTGAATTTCTGCCTGATTTTCAGATATCCGAAAATATGCTGAAATGTATGCCGTTTGCAGCAGCTGTGATAAAATAAGCCGGTTCCGTGGATAATGCCCCGGAATACAGGACTGATCAGCAGTATTTTTAATAATTTTCCTTAAAGCGCCATGAAAAACAAAAAAAAGATCGTCATTGCTGTTGCAGCGTTTTTTGCAGTTATGACACTGTTTAAACTGTTCGGAGCATTATTGTTTCCGATTGCAGTTCTGCTCGTCATTGCCTGCATAAAATTAAAAAAAAGCAGTAGTGGAGGGGAATTCAGCAGTCTATTCGGCGGCATGTTCGACAGCCGGGGAGATGCATCCGGAAATGCCGGCGCCTCCGGCAGCGGAGATAAAAACTATCAGACAAGCTTTCTGGATTTTCTTTCGTGCGTATGCAGGCTGAGCGGATATGTATCCCGCGCGGGAGGAACTGTTACAAGAGAGCAGATCAGCATTGTTTCAAAACTTATAGATGACGCTCATGTTACCGATGATCTTAAAACCAGACTGCAGAATGAATTCAATGCAGGCAAAAACAATAATTTCGACTTCAAGGAAACCTGCGGAATCCTCAATACCGCTTTTCATGCAGATCCTGAACTGAAAGATTTCACCATTGATATTCTGCTTTCGCTGATCTGTTCGGATCATATAGTCAACGATGCGGAAATAAACAGACTTATCGAGATTTCCGGTCAGTTCGGCATGCCGATGTCTGAAATTCAGACCAAAATGCACCGCTATACCTTTACCTTTAAAACCGGTTCATCATATTCATATTCAGGTCAAAGTCAGAAATCCAACTCCGACAGCAGGAGCGGAGCCGGCAGCAGCGGTAAATACAGCCACAGCAGCGATAACAGAAGTTCAAGCCGCAACAATTCAGGCTACAGTTACAGTTCCGGCAGAGGTTCCGGCGGAGACACCCCGAAAAGTGTCAGCTGCCGTTCCGACGCACTGAGCATTCTCGGGCTGTCAGGAAAGGTTACACCTCAGCAGATAAAAAGAGCATACCTGAAACTTATCAAGGAATATCATCCGGACAGACTGAAAGCAAGAGGCATAACAGGATCTCTCCAGAGTGAATATGAAGAGAAATGCAAACTGATAACAGAAGCGTACAATTATCTGAAATAAAAAATTAATTTCAATCCATAACAAAAAAATGCAGTCACGATTCAAAATTTTAAAGAATATATTTTATATGTGCGACAATACATGGTATTTTACACAGAATGTATCTATCCTTAATTTGAGGGGAACCCAATGAAAAAAAAATTACCGCTGATGATCGGATTAATATGCAGCTCATGCAGTGCCATGGCGGAAGACTATCTTCCTGATGATGCAGAAATTTTTACCGATGATTTCAAAATTGTTGCAAATACGCCTGATAAAAACAGAAAAGCAGGCGATACCGCTGATATCAATGCTGTGAAACTGCTGAATGTTCATGATGCGGCAGATTCAGGTACTGAGGCAACCGAAATCGGAACACTCGGCGAAATGAAGGTTATCCGGGGCGAAAAGGCGGAAAATTCTCTTGCCTATGTAAAAAACTCCAACAATGACAACTATATCATAAAAAACACCATCATTGTAAAATGCAGAAAGGGAACAGACTGCATACCGGCCGGATACAGCAGCGAGCAGATAACCGGCACATCCTTTTACCGGGTTACTGTCACCAATCTTGACGAATGGAAACAGGCTATGGCGGATCTTAAACTGATGCCTGACGTTATCACTTTTGCTCCTGATATTGATAACGGCTCAGCATTGAAGCTCGACTGATACGGAACGTCTGCATATAACAGGACGGAATGATTCACTCTGTAACCGGAATTTTTAAAATGATTTTAAGATTAACACCTTTAACAAAACTCATATTATCGGGATTATTTTCTCTTTCCGCAATTGCTTTGACATCCTGCGGCGGCGGTGGCGGCGGCAATGACGAACCTGCAGTGTCTGTTTCCATAGACGGAAACGGAGATCTTTTTACCAATGAACCCTATGATTTAACAATAAGCAATGCAGGTCAGATATCGAATCTGTCAGTAAAATACGGAAAAACCGAGGCGGTGGAAGGAGATCCGAACCGCTGGAAATATACCTTTGACGTAAACCTCTTTAAAAATCGAGATGTAAAGTT
Organism: uncultured Aeromonadales bacterium; assembly: GCA_902761645.1. Taxonomy (GTDB): domain Bacteria; phylum Pseudomonadota; class Gammaproteobacteria; order Enterobacterales; family Succinivibrionaceae; genus UBA2804. The sequence goes on from CACWLF010000020.1 coordinate 33,162, forward strand.
CCCGGTTACCGAAACAGTATCGTTTACCGCAGAGGACGGCACCGTTTACGAAAAAACAGTTGAAATCATTCTTCCTGATCCGTTAATGAAATACCAGTGGTCGTTATATAATAACGGCGACAATGAATATAGGCAGCTGGAACTTGATTATGCCCCTCTTAAAGGCTTCGACATAAATGTAATAGATGCATGGAATCACACTGATGCCCGGGGACGCAAAATATCCGGAAAAGGAACAACAATTCTGTTTATCGATAAATCTGTTGATATAAAGCATGAAAACATAAAGGACAATATCACAGATTTCATGCCGTCAAAATCCTCACTGACAAACTATATCAACAGGGGTCTGACTCCTGAAGAAATGCGGAACGATGTGGTTAATTCACATGGAACTGCCGTTTCCGGAATTGCCGCGGCAAACGGAAGAAACCATCTCGGTCACAGGGGTATCGCGTATGACGCAAAAATGGTATCCTTTGACTTCTTTAAAGCTGTTAAATATTCTGAGCATAATGATATATACTCAGATAATTCTCTGGATCAAGTCGATGTTATCAATATATCTTTGGGCGAACACAATAATATAGGTAACAGTAAATCACTTTATCTTGCAATAGAATCCCTGTACAGCAGAAACATTCCTCTGATTCAATCAGCCGGTAACTATTACGGTGATGCCATTACTGAAGTTTCCACTGACTGTCTCGACTACGGCTCTCTTTGCCATTTCTCGCAGACATCAATCGAAAGAACAGCAAGAGCATCCGTTGTTGTTACATCATCAAATTCACTTGGATCCAAAAGTTCCTACAGCAGTACCGGAGTGAATGCATGGATTACAGCAATGGGCGGAGAACTCGGATTTATTCCTGACTTGTTGAAATTGTATTTAGGATTGAAAGCTTCAGCAGCCGTTGTATCAAACCTTTCATCATATGACTGTGCCGATTATTGGCGCGAATCAGGTCTGTCATACACAAAATACACTAATATTTTCGATTATTATGAATCTCCATGGTATGCACTTGTAGATCCTGAATACAAATGCAGATATACAGCCGCAATGAATGGAACCTCATCTGCAGCTCCGCATGTTACCGGCGTTGTGGCGCTGATGAAACAGCTTAAAAAGGATTTAACAATACCTCAGATTAAGTATATTCTTGCCAAAACCGCCAGAAACGATAACGATTTTGCCACAATGGCCCTGCAGGACATTACCGGATATGATCAGAACAGAAATGAAATCCTTCTGGATAACGGATGGCTGAAAAAGAATGACAATCTTAAATTCAGTTCCTGGTACGGTTTCGGTCTGGTTGATGCCGGCGGAGCAGTGGAGCTGACAGAAAAATGCAGTGAAAATTCCTACTGTGCGGAAAGAGCCCGGATGCCTGTATATATTCAGTCGAACTCAACCGAATGTACTCAGACTTCGCTTTCCGTGAATGAATACAAATGTACAATTAAAGACTTTTTCAACTATGATGAAAACGATGTGAAAACATCGAAATTCAGCGGAAAATTTGAAATCGAGAATGTTGAACTGACTACAGATCAATTCAAATTCTCCTCATCGCAGACTGCCGGCAATACCGCCTGCGATATTGGAGGAACAGATCAATATCATAAAAAGAAGCCTTTTATTCACCTGCAGCTGGAAATTCAAAGCCCGGATGAAGTTCTCAGCATTATAAAACCATACTACAGCTACTGGGCAGATTACACACCGGAAGGCAACAGCAGTTACAACAACAAGGAGATTTATCTGACCAGCAATTCCTTCTATCTTGATGAAATGTCATCGGATAACTCGGAATGGACATTCAAGGTAAGATCGGCTTGCAATATTGATACCTCTATGCTCAACAGATTCAAACTGAAAATTTACGGTTATCAGAAATAACCTGAAATTACAGTTGTTCACTTATCGAAACCCGTGATTTGTCACGGGTTTATTTTTTGCAGATGATTAATTTGCAAACTCCTTAATTTATAAATAAAGAAAAGAATAAAAATAATTACATGATCGTGTGTTATGATACAAAGACTGTTTTTGAAAAGAGCGTTATATCATTTAGCTGTTTTTCTAAATAGCAGACAATGAAAATTTCAAGTGGTATTTCTTATAAAAAGTTAAGTCTTATTGAAAAAAAGAAAAGGATGGATTGTTGATTTTAAACAATCTTAAATAGCATCAAAGGTTATTATGGAGCGTTTACGTAAATAATGGAAATTGCCCCTAATAATTATCCATATACCTTATTTAACATAATATGTATTATCGGAAGAATAATATAATTAATATGCGGATTTAAATTAATGATAAATAACGAAAACATTGACAATTTCTAATTTTGTATGGGTATAAAAAAATGAAAACATTAACAATTACAAATCAGAAAGGCGGCGTTGGTAAAACAACCCTGGTAATTAACCTTGCACAATTCGCAACTATCGAACACAAGCATAAAGTTGCGGTTATTGATCTTGATACTCAGGGCAATGCTTCATGGACTTTAGCAGCTGATGTAGTTGCCAATACCGGCAATATCTTCTTTGATAACAAGATTGATAGCTTGAATGCTTCCCGTGATTTAAATGTAATTTCCTCAGACTATCGACTTGCCAATATTGAGAAAATTGACGTTGAACAAATTGCAGATAACCTGAAGGCAATTCAGAAAAAACTTCAAGAACAGAACGTTGACCTTTTTATTATTGATACACCGCCTAGTATGGGAAACGCTCTGGTAAGTTCTTTACTGGTTGCTGATTATGTGCTTTGTCCTATTGAGCTTGAAGCATTCTCCTTGCAAGGCGTTCATAAAATGAGAAACGCCATAAACAATATCAAGACACTGAACTCTGATTTAACAGAACTGGGACTGCTTCCGTCACGTGTAGAAAACCGTAATGCTACACACAGAAGACAGCTACATGAGATCCAGCAATCCTTTCCTCAGTTAATTTGCCCTTATTCAATCTTTAACCGTTCAAGCATTGCTGACGCTGTTTCTGAACGCACATGGATCGGCAATAACAAAAAAACCAGTGCCAGAAAAGCTGCTCACGAATTATCTGATGTAACAAACTGGATCTTACAAAGAATTGAGTTGGCATAAATAAGGAGGAATATATGAGTATTGATTTACGTGATTTAGGTAGTTTATCCATTGATAACACAAAATCTTCTGGTGCAATGATTATTGATATCAACTTAATTGATGAAGATCCTAACCAGCCAAGAACAGAGTTCGACAAGGAAACACTTCAGGAACTTGCCGATACCATTGCCGAGCGAGGCGTTAAATCTCCAATTTCTGTACATAGAACAGAAGGCGGTCGCTTCATGATTAATCACGGTGCAAGGCGTTACAGAGCAGGCATTCTTGCTGGTAAAACCACTATACCGGCTTTTATTGATTATGATTATACGCAGGCAGATCAGATAATTGAGAATATCCAGCGTGACAACCTTAAACCTATAGAAATGCGTCCAACGTTTCAATTTTTTGCGTAACTGCAGGTTTTATTTTTTGTGAATCGACATTATGTTTAGCTTGACAGCAAGATTCAAAAGACTTTTTTATCATTTCAATGCTTGTGGAGAAAATATGATCTTTGCATTCCTTTTTAAATTCACGAAAACTCATCTTTGCATTAACACATGAAAATAATGAACTCAAAACAAGATCACTAGAATTTCTGTCTTTCCATGCTATGAGCGTCCATAGGGAGATCTATTGACTGGTTTATACCGATGTTCATAATTATTTTCATCAATATTATAGTAACTATCTATTGATTGAATAGCTACAGCCAACCTTGTCAAATACTTTCCAACTTCAGCATCTTGAGATACAAGATAATAACTGATTAACCCCATAAGCTGATTTTGCTGCTTTTCAGGGATTATAAAAGATACATTTTTCATTTTTCATCCAGGCTATTAATGCTAATGCCTCGCATTTCAGCTAATTTTTTTATATTGTCCATATTTTGAAGAAAGAATTTCTTTTTTTCATCCTTCATCTTTCTATATTCTTCTGGGTGATTCCGTTGCAATTCAAGTATTTTTTGAAATCTTTGATCTGATAATTTCTGACTCAGATCAACCCAAAACAAGTCTACATCTTTACGACTTAATTCCATATGTAAATCGTCTAATATGGAAATTTTATTTTCATATCTATACACTAAAAGATAAGCAATAATCTGATTATGGCAATACCTTTTGAATATCCAGTTATCATCTACAGCAGAGGCAATGTTAAGTATCCCTCTGAGATATGGAACATAGGGATAAAGAAAATCAACTTTATCACAGGTAGTACAGTCACTGACAAGATCTAAAAGTAAAGTATAGCATTGCTCATATTCAAGGGCATTTTGAATGTCTTTATGGTATGAAAGATGGTATTTTTCCTTTTCAGCATCAGTACAAGCCCTTTCTGTCTTGATTGGTTTTACAACATCCAAAACTTTCTGAAAATCATCTTTCAAAGCATCAATCTGATATATATCTTCTTTTTGATAACTATCACAGCAACAACTTACATGATTCATAAAATATCTATCTAATTTAATATATTCAACTTGTTCAGTCATGTTTTTTGGCTCCTCGGCAACGTTAAAATTCGATATATCACTATTATCCAAATTAAGCAAATTTGCTATAGCTACACCAGACTCATGTTTAAGTGCGATAAAATCATCAGCAGTAATATTTTTCATATGATTTTTTTGGGTGATAAGCGATTGAAATAACGACTTTTTTTTATCCGAGTTTATGTCATATACCCATAAATTGTAATGTTCAAATGTAGTAAGCATATTAGTATCTTTATTTGCTAATTGCCACCAAGTTAATCGGTTATCAGCATCTAGATTTCTAACTGCAACATCTTTATTTTGACCACCTTTACCATATAATCTTCCTTTTGTTTGATTCATATAAGTTTGATTTTTTTCAACATATGGATGGTCAGTCAACCCTAATGGCATACTATCTGTATCTATATCCTGACAACTGGCAAGAAATTTTACGTAAAGCGATGTTCTCCTCAACATTGCAGAAAAATCATCACTTACATTTGCAGCCAGCTCTAAGATTTTATACTGCATCAAGCATACAGGCGATAAAACCAAATTATTGTGTTCCACTGTGCTTCCCTATATACTTACTCATCTTCTTCTTTTGAAGATTTACTGAAGAAGTCTACACTGGAATTTAATCCGTAATTCAACCAATATTCCATTGGTCGCTGGTCTTTAGCTGTTTTTTTACTGATATTTTGGAGCCACTCCATTGAATTTTTATGCCGCCTCGAATAAAGAAAGAACTGAAGCTTTTTTTCTTGCTACATTATCTACCCATTCTTTAAATTCACGATCATCCATGATAATCCCCTTTCTCAATACATCAAAAAAATTCTTTTAACTTAAAGATACTAAACATCTATTTCCTAATTTATTTAGGAAAATACCCACTTACTATTTTTTCAAATCTGCTGGCATAAACATCATAAGGAATAGTCCAGATATAGTTATAGACAATATTTTTAAAATCAGTCAGATGCCCTATATCTGTCAATTCAATATTTCTGTTTTCTGGGAAGATGTAATTATTGTAATCAACAAAAAATACAAGTTTTCCAGTTTTACCTTTCTTTCCTTTAATATTCAATTCTAGTCTTGAATGTCCAGATTTGTAAAGCTTTCGTCTTACAACTTCATCAATACCCGAATAACCTATTAATGCCCTGATAGCTTTTAATTCATAATTCTTAAAAAGCTGCTGTGGCGGGTTAATAGGAATATGCTTCACTTTTGAACGTGCCGTTACGCCAATAGAATATGATTCCATTTCTGCCACATTTACCGGAAGGTATTGCGATAACAGCAACGCATTTTCGCTATCATAATTTTTTTCAAAATCACGGTATAAAGCCTGAATTGCATCATCTGTCATAAACGCAAATGGACTTACTGCAACAGTCTGCCGTGAGAAAGCTGCAATGCAGTTTTCCAGGAATGAAAATAACTGATCTGGATTAAACCAAATAAGTTCCGAATCGTTTTTATTCAAATGGCAATTAATGATTGCTCTCCAATTAGGAACAGATCTAGTTCCCTGAATAAAAATATGAGGCACATTAGAAGTGATATATTCACTCACCCAATTTCTACCTACCTTTAAAAATTCGCAAACATCAGCAACACTCAATGTGTGTGTTTTATCCAAAGCTTTTAGAAGGTTTTCATAATCCATTTTTATAATTGGAGAAGTGATCTTACTCATAATATTACCTATGATTTATTTTGGTTATATCACCCACATAGAACTATTTTAAAATTTTAGGAACTTTGGTTACCTGCTCTTTAAGTTCATTCTTTGAAAACCCTGTCAGTTCTGATAGCAGTTTTCTACCGTATTCCTGGAGTGCATTTATTTCTGCTATTCTTTCCTTGTAGGAATTAAGCTTCATAAGCATCTGCATAACCTGTTGATATTCTTCATCATGAAGCATCTCATTAAAATTCTTTGAATAGACAAACATATAAGGTTGTTTAACCTCATGAATAGCCTTATCCAGATAGCGCAGAAAATTTGACTTATCATGGAATGATCCGTACCAACCGGAAACATTACCATCAATATCAACATTCGGTTTATACTCACGACTGTAATCATTTTCTTTAACGATAGTACCAACCA
>CACWLF010000021.1 GCA_902761645.1 uncultured Aeromonadales bacterium
TATATTGTTGAATAATCTGGCAAATTTATATTAGAAATATTTAGGATAGTTGTTTATGTTTAATTTTTTTAAATCCAAAAGAAAATTTAATTTGTCCAAGGGATTTAACAATGCGGAAGACAGGATCAGAAAAAAAAGTAAGAATAAAATTGATTTAGCCAATAATTTACGACTTTTGGCGAAGGAATCTTTTGAAAGTTATCCTTATGATTCTTTAAGAATTATGAATGAATCAAACGAACTTGTACCGCAGGATACAAAACTCAAGTGGATAGGTTTCAGATTGTATGATTTAGGCAAGGTGTCGGAAAGTTTTAAAATTCTGGATTTTGTGCCGAAGAAGTCTTTTACCGCAGTTTCAGAACAAAATAAATTAAAGAAGATTATAGGTGAATATAACTATTTAAATTTCATTGACGAAAATATAAATGAAAAGGAAAAATTGAACACTGAATTTAAAAAGACTATTGAACTAAAAAGCAAAAAAATAAAAAAATATGCTACGCAAGAAGATTGGTATCGTGAAGCAAAACTACGAATTTCTGAGATCAGAAATTCAGCGGCTCAACGTTTTTTCAAAAAATCCTGCAGGAATATTGGAATAATATGTGAAGATAAATTTTTGAAGTATGTGGAGCCTGCAGCCAATTTTATATATATTACTCCTTCAAATTATGATTCTTTCTTATCTGAAAATTCAAAAACCGCAGAACACGTAGGTTGCGATAAAGAACAAGGTGGGGCAGGAAAAAATAAAATAGATTTGCTTCTGATTACTTCTACATGGTTGGGAATAGATGGTGTGTGGAGGGGGTTAACTTTTAAATCCGAAAATACTAATGCTGTTACTGAACAAGGTAAAGTATTAATAGAATGTATCAGGTTATGTCATGAACAAAAAATTCCGGTTGTGTTTTATTTTACTGAAAGCGCCGCTTACTGTGATTTATTTGATAAATATGCTGTTTTATCTGATTATATATATACTGCTGATGCAAGTATCCTTTCTCTGCTTAAAGGAAAATATGCAAATGCCAGAATCGTTGAGTATATGCCGTTGGGAATAAATCCTCTTATTAATAATCCAATCGGCAAAAATAACGTGATTGAGAATGATAGTGTTATATATTCAAGCGGATGGATTAATTCATTAGAAGATAGATCTTCATGGCTAAATAAAACTTTTAATTCAATTAATGATTTGAAATTTAATTTTCATGTTTTGGATAACTTGGCTAATATAAAATTAAAAGAGTACTCCTATCCTGAACATTTAAAAAATAATATTTCAGAAGGTTCGTCAGAAGAACAAATCAATAAAATTCATAAGTTGGCGGATTGGTCTGTCAACTATAATCCTTATGTCAGTGGTTCCCGCTTTATCTCATTTAAAGAGTTTGAACTTCAGGCTAACGGCTGCCTGGTTCTGTCAAACTATAATGAAGAATTAATTAATTTGCTGCCAACTTCTTTTGTAGTTAATGATTCATTGAATATTGTTGATTATATGAAAAAAATTTCAAAAGAGGAAATGTATAATCACAGATTGCTTTCTGTTCGTACTATCATGAGTAAACATACTTGCTTTAACAGGGTTAATAGAATTCTTAAAAATGCAGAACTTGATAGTGAGTTTGAATTGCCTAAAATTTTAGTTATAGGAGAACAGACTCAGAATAATTTTGAAAACTTTAATCGACAAACATACCCTAATAAGGTTTTCATATCACCTGATAATGCAATTTTAGAATTGGTTAGCGGATTTGATGCTGTTACATGGTTTGATGATAATTATTATTACGGAGAATTTTATCTGGAAGATTCTCTTGACGCTTTTATTTATACAGATTCAGATTTTGTTACAAAAGATTGCTATATTGTTCAACGCACAAAATTTAAGTCAGAATTTGTTGACGGTGTTGAAAACGATTTTATTTCATCATTTAAAAGTAAGACTTCGACTGTTTTCTGGGTTAAAAGCTTTGATTTGGAGAAATTGCTTTCGATGGATATGACTTTTAATGTAAATCATAAGGGGTATAGTGTCGATCATGCTAATCTTATAGAAAATTATGATTTATATGTTAAGTCAAATCAGATGCCTCCATACTATAGATACAGATTATCAGTTGTAATCCCTGTATATAATAATGGATTCTATTTATATAATTTTGCATTTTTAAGTTTGTTGTCATGTTCTAAATTTAGCGAAATGGAAATTATTATTGTTGATGATGGTTCTTATGATCAGGATACAATATCTATTATTAATTTCCTGGTTGCAAACTACAAAAATGTTAAATCATATTTTTTCAGCGGAAAATGTTCTGGATCTGCCTCACGTCCTAGAAATAAAGGCATTGAATTAGCAACGGGTGAATACATTTTATTTTTAGATCCTGATGATCAATGTATCAATGATGGTTATTCACTGCTTATTAAGGAAACTGATAACGAAGATTTTGATCTCGTAATCGGTAATAACTATTCAATTGGAATCGGAAAAACAAGAACAGAGTCAAATAATTATAAATATTTAAATACTCAATACCATGTTGACTTTTATGAAAATGAATCAGGCATTGCTGAGTCGGAAATTGATTTCAGAACCATCAGAATTCAGTCCATGCTGATATTTACAAATTTTTTAAAACAGTCAAATTTAAGGTTTAAGGAAGGTGCCATTGGGGAAGATACTTTATTTTCCTGGTGCATTCTCAAGCTTTCAAAACGTTTTAAATTTTCAAATAATTTTACTCATATATATTACTCTGCAATCGAAAATTCAGTGACCAATAATATAAATTCAGTAATGTTTGAAAAACTGCTGCTGATCCAGAAAGATAAAATCCAGTGGTTGCAAAGCAATGATCAACTTGACTACTACTTGGAAAACAAATTTGAGGATTATACGCTTAATCTTGTCTTAAAACGAATGGAATTAGTGCAGGAATCTGAACGCGAACAGTGTATGGTTTTGGTTAAAAATATTCTTTCGTACTATAAAGATTTTTATAAAGGGAGTAATGAACTGATACTTAATCTAATGGATCTCAAAGGAGCCAATCGAATTGTGACAACACAGAATGTGGAAGTTCATGGCAGTCGTCGTTTTAAACGTAATTGCGCTAAAAGAAGTAAAAATTAGTAATTGATGTAATGATTATATTTAGTTATGGATATTTACAGGACATTTATGAAATCGGAAAAATTAAATAATTTTTTTAAAGGTGCAAAACTTTATTTTGATAAGAAAAATAAGAAAAAAACGGCATTTTCTAAATATACTATAGTATCGGCATGTTATAACGTATCTGATTATTTGGATGACTTTTTCAGATCTATTATTAAACAAACCATAGGATTTGAAGATAATATTTATTTAATTATGGTTGACGATGGTTCTACCGATAATACTGCAACCATAATAAAAAAGTGGGTAGATAAATATCCTGATAACATTCAGTATATTTATAAGGAAAATTCTGGTCAGGCTGATGCCAGAAACCTTGGTCTAAACTTTGTTAAAACACCTTGGGTGGCATTTACCGATCCTGATGATTTTTTAAATGATCAATATTTTGCCAATATTGATGATTATTTGAGTAAGTGTAAAGATTATGAGGATGTGTCAATAATATCTACTAATATGATTTTTTATTATGAAGATACTAAAACATTTAAAGATAATCATCCGCTTAATTTTAAATTTAAAACAGAGTCATCCATTTTGCCTGTTTCCAAACTTGATAAAAATATCCAGCTTTCGGCTGCTAGTGCTGTGTTTAATTTTGATATAATAAAAAAGTATGACATTTCTTTTCCAAATATAAAGCCAAATTTTGAAGATGGTTATTTTATTGGAAATTTATTAATAAAGGCCAATAATGCTTATGTAGTTCATATTAAAACTTCAAAATATTATTATCGCAAACGGAGAGATGTAAATTCTACTTTGGATGGTGCTTGGAAAAAAGAAGAACATTACTCTAGTGTTTTTACGCAAGGCTATATTCCGCTGTTAAATGAAGGAATAAAAACTGTTAATGCAAGTCCTATTATACAAAACAGTATATTATATGATTTAGTTTGGCATATAAAGTATCTTTTAAATAAAGCACACCTCGCATCATTTTTATCTGATGAACAGCGGAAGAAATATTTATCTTACATGGATCAGTGTTTTTCAAAAATTGATGTTAATATTCTATTAGATTTTGGCTTATGTGGAATATGGCATTACCATAAGTTAGGCATTTGCAATTGTTTTAAACATGAAATGCCAAATATTTTACCTCTTATATATATTGAAAAGTTTGATTCTTTTAAAGATGAAATTCGTATCAGATATTTTACTGATAAAGAGTACTTGGAGGAATTTTATATTGGAGAGCAGGAGATTATTCCTAGTCATGCCAAGTGGGTTCGAGACGATTTTTTGACTCGGACATTTATTTTGCAAAGGATAATCTGGCTTCCTTTACATAAAATCAGGAATGGTGCATTTAAATTTTTTATTAATGGAACACAATCAAGAATATACTGCAATGGAAAGCAAACTAAAGAGATTTATGTTGATGAAATAAGAGATTTGTTCACTGATTCCGTAAACAAGGAAAAGAACGGACCTTGGCTGTTTATGGATCGAATCAATCAAGCTGATGATAATGCTGAACATTTATATCGCTATATAAAAAATAACTATCGAAAACAAGAAATATATTTTCTGCTCGATAAATCCTCCAGAGATTGGAATAGACTCTGTAAAGATGATTTTCATTTAGTTGAATTTGGCTCTGCGAAGCATAAAGAATTATCAGAAAAATGCAGCAAAATAATATCAAGTCACATTGATCAGTTTGTTACTAATTACTGGAAAGATAATTCCCTTGATAAAAAACAGATTATTTTTCTTCAGCACGGTATTATAAAAGATGATTTATCTAATTGGTTGAACTCTAAAAAGAGAATTGATTTATTTGTAACAACTACAGTGAAAGAATGGCATTCAATTGTAGATGATTTTAATAAATATAGATTTACAGACAAGGAAGTAAAACTTCTTGGCATTGCTAGGCATGATGAACTGTTAAATAATTCTGATATGCATAAAAGAAAACTGATTGTTGTTATGCCGACATGGAGAGCTTCCTTGGCCTCAAACAGTTTTGGAAACTTGAAATTATCTAATGATTTCACGAAAAGCGAATATTTTCTGCAATGGAAGAAATTTCTCTGCTCAAAAGAACTAGAAATTGTGGTGCATAAGTATGAATACGAGGTTTTATTTGTTCCACATCCTAATATGAGTACTACCTTGAGTTTATGGAAATTTCCAAAATATATTCAAATTGCACAAACCGATGGCAGTATTCAGGAAATATTCAAGAATTGTTCTGTGATGATTACTGACTATTCATCAGTCGCATTTGAAATAGGATACTTAAATAAGCCTGTTATATATTTTCAATTTGATGAGGAAACCTTTTGGACACAGCAAGTGTATCAGAAGGGGTATTTTGATTATAGAGTGGATGGGTTCGGTCCTGTTTGTACTGACTATAATGAACTAATTACAGAGTTGGAAAAATTATTAAAGATTGGGTGTGCGAATGTACCAAATTTAAAAGAAAAAGTAGACAGCACTTATATCTTTAGAGATGGGAAAAATTGTGAGAGAACTTATCAGGCTATTTTGGATTTGGATAGACCTAATAATTTTATAGTCAGAGAAGATATTGCAATTGATTTCATAACAAAGGCTGTTGCTGATAATAAATTTAAATTAGCCAAAAATCGTGCAAAAATTTTATTTGATTCAAACAAATCAAATAAGCAAATTAAAGATCTTTTTGAACTTTTCGTTGTAAATGATTTGATATGTGAATGCAAGTTACCTGAAGCTGCTGAATTATTAAAAGATTTGGTAAATATTCCTAAGCAATTTAGTAATTTACGAAATAATATTACAAGTAAACTATATATTTATACTAATAGGCTAGATTCAGCAAAGGAACTTTTAGAAAGTTATGATTTAAGTAATTCAGAAAAATCCATGCTCGTATGGGTATATGAAAAACTAGGTATCGTGACTACAGTTAAAGTCACTGGAAACGATAATGCTTCAGTGCTTATTAATTTGATTTATAAGTATTATTTGAATAAGAATTTTAAATTTATTACATCTTTATTTGAAGATATTGCTCCTCATTCTTCTATCTCATTATTTGCTATAAATAAAACAATTGTAAATAAATTATTTGATGAATTAAAAAAAATTAATGATCCTTTCTTATACGCAATGATCAGTAGATCTGCAATTAAAAATAAAAATTGGATTATTGACGTCAAAACACGAAGTTGCCTGGAGAAGATAGTCGGCAGAAATGTTTTATGGCGTTCTCTTGCTGCGTATAGAGCAAATATAGATGGTCGTGAAAATGCTTTTAATGATGTTTACCAAAATTTGAATATTGCGTATTCAGATTATATTCCTTATATGTCTGTGGATGAATTTGATATGTATTTGGATGCAATTCGAAATAAATTTTCTCCCAAAATTTTTAATAAAAAGAAGGAAAAAATAACTTATGAAATTCAAACTATATCAGATTCATTGGACAAGGATATTTATTTAAATCATTTGAAGGATTATTGCAACAGTTAAGAAAAATAAATAGAAGTTAAGATCAATGCCAGTATAAAAAGCTGTGAATCTAATATCCTCTTAATATAACTATTTGTTTTTGTATTGAGATGTTTTGTGATTTTTATTCAGATAAATAGAGATGTGCTATGTTGGAAGTAATTGAAAAATTTAATGATGTTGACATTAAATATATGTTTAAACCTGGTAATAGAGATGTTGAACATTTGATTATTATTTTTTCTGGTTACGGAGGAAGTAGTCTTTTTACTTATGATTTTGCGGGTAAATCTTTAGAAGATATTCCATGTAGTATTTTATGGATAAAGGATGATTTTGAAGGTGTCCCATGCTTTTATCTTTGTAAAGAGCGTAAATTTTTTATCGAAGAAACAGTATACAAATTTATTGAACATAAAATGAATTTGTTATCTTTAAATAAGGACAAAGTTACTTTGCTTGGTGCAAGTGAAGGTGGATTTGCTTCTCTGTATTTTGGTATTAAATATAAATTTAAAAATATTATTGCTTCTGCGCCTATAATTGATTTGGGAACTTTTTTAAATATCGATTCTCATGTTGTTTCTCGTAATGGAATGTATTCAAAAGAAACTGATGATAATACAATTTTTTTTAATGAATTATTATATAGTTTGATTAGTACAAATGATATCTTTAATTTGCATATAAATATTGTGTTTTCAAATTGTGATGAACACCAATCATTTGATAAGGTGAATCCTTTGCTTGATAGTAAATGTAAAAATTTTAGTTCTATATGCGTTAATTCAAACTTAGTTACTAAACATAATGAAATTACTAGATACAGTGTCCCAATAATTAAAATGTTACTTCTCCATAGTATATATGAATTTCATACAAAAAAGTCATCTGTGGTTGGAAAAATAAGCAGTCATTTTAATTTCGAAAAAAATAAAGAAATTATAGATGGATTTCAAAATAGGAGTGATTACTTTGAGGCTTATTTTGAAAAATTTTTATATTCTAAAAACAATTTACAGATGCAATTTGTATTTGTTAATCGTATTTTAGGTTCTTTTAAAGATATTCATTTATTGTTAACGAGTCCGAAAGCAAAATATACATTCAAATTACGCAAAATTGGTTCTTTAAATGTAAATATGAAATATTATAAATATTTTTACACTGATTTGGATAATTGTTGTTATGAACTTGATAAGCCGATAAATATAAATACTCTTACACCATCTCTTTACAAAATGCATATTGTAGTAAGTGATGGTCAAACAGAAAGAAATGTTCCAATTGTATCTTCTAACCCTATTAATACTATTTTAAATAAAGAAGTTTCTGTGATCGGAAAGTTGATATCAGAGAGAGAGACATTTAGAACGATGTTGTTAGTTTCTCCCGTATTATCGTGCTTTGAACCTGATTTTTTTGAATTATCAAAAACAAAAGTAACTAACGATTCAATTTATTTTTTAGGTAATTTTGTTAGATATGGTTTAATATGCGATCTGTGGCAGGATCTAGATTTTTATATGGTGTTTGAAAACAGTTCGAAAGAAATTGTTGAAACAATTAGAATAGGAAAAGGAAATAATCCTTCACTTCTTTCTCTCTTTAATGGTAATAATTTAAATTCAAAATGTAGTTTTCTTCCGATTGCTAATAAAAATTTAAAGTTAGGTACAGATTTTAAATTAAAGGATGGACTTTATACTGTTTACATTTCAATGATTAATGAAACAAGTTTATTCAGTCATAAAATTTTTTCTTTAACTATAAAAGATGGAATAATTATTAAAGAGTCAGAATATTGTGGAAAACGAAATCCTGATATAAAACCAGATTTAGATAAAAATAGCATTGATGAATTATTGCGGATAAATCAAGATTCAGTAGCAACAGAAATTATTAAATATATAAACAATTTAGAATCAACTTTGCCTATCAATTTTTATAAATATACAAAGATCAGAGATTTCTTATATAAAACTAATCAGTTAAGTCTTTTAGATTATTTAAATTTCAATCTTAGAAAAATTTTGAATAATGATATTTTAGAGGAATTAAAATGAAAGTTGCTGTATGTATTTCAGGAGCTTTTCGAGGAAATTATGAGAGTTCCTTAGAGTCTATTTATAATAATTTGGTTGAACCGTTAAAAGCCGATGTATTTATTGAAACCTGGGATAATTATTATGAATGGCCAGGTGTGTGCGGTGGAAATTTCATTAATAGATTGTTTGGCAATAATTTGAGTAAAACAGCTCCTAAATGTATTTCTGATGAAAGATCTTTTAAGGAAAATTTACCTAATACTTATGTCAAATTAAGTACCGCTATAGTTAAACCTTTTCAATCTGAATCAGTATTCAAAAAATTTAAGGTTTGTTCATTGAATGTTAATTCGGAATCATTCTTTAATGATAACATTTTATCTAAAATGGATACATCAGGTATGTTTGTACCAAATCAATATCGAATGTTTTTCCTTTTGTATAAAGCAAATCAGGCTATGCATATACAGGAAAAAGCCATGAATATAAATTATGATTTGATTATCAGAATTAGACCTGATGTTCATTTTATTAATAATATTAATGTTTCTGATTTGTATAAAGTAAATAAAAATTCTGTTTTAACGAAAATGATTATTCATGGAATTGATGATGCGTTATTTATAGCAAAACCAGAAACGATGGATACAATTTTATCACTTTGGGAACAAACAACATTTACTCGTAAGCTTTCACCTTTTAAAAATTATAAATTTCGTGCGCATCCTTTGTTGCAATTTTGGTTGATCAAAAATGAAATTTCAGTTCAAACCTTTGAATATAATATAAGTATTCAGAAAGTTATTGAAAACTATATTCCAGATATTTCATGCGAGATTAAACAAGACTTGGATATTCTGAAAAACAATAAACATCAATTTTATAATCAAATATCTATATGGTTGGATTCTGTTTTAAAACAATTTGATAGAAAGTATATATGATTTTTATCTATGATGACATGAAATTTATACAATAGAAATTTGTGTGTTTTGGGAGATTTGTGTGGAACAAAAAAAAATAGCTGTTTGCATATCCGGTGCATTTAGAGGAAATTATAAAATTGTTTTGGATAATATTTATACGAATTTAATTAATCCGTTAAATGCTGATGTTTTTATTTCAACATGGGATAATCATTATGTATTTCCTGGTTACCAGCGAACCGGTTCTCCATTGATATATCGAACATTAGGGAAACATATAGAATTACATACGCCTGAAATATTGAAGAGAGAGGAGTTTTTTAGACAAGTATTTCCTAAAACATATTCTAAGTTATGTAATCCTATAATTTGTAAGTTAGATGCAGAAGATATTTTAAATCATTACAAAGTAACTGAATTATCTATAGTTTCTGAAAATGCATTTCATAATCTTATACAACCTAAATTAGATGTAAGAGGTTGGAGGAATTTAAATCAATATAAGATGTTTTATTTATTGTATAAGTGTAATGAATTAAAAAATTGTTATAAAAAATGTTCTAATTGTTCGTATGATATTGTCATAAGGATACGACCAGATTTATTTTTTCTAAAACAAATTAATTTGGCTGCAATTAACGAAATAGATAACAATGAAATTTATGATATTCAGCATCAGGAGAGTGTTGATGATGCTTTTTTTTGTGCAACAGAAACTACCATGGATAAAATTGTCAGTCTTTGGGATTTAATATTGCGATCTGGTAAATTATCGCCTTTTAAAACACATAAATTCAGATCTCATATTCTTCTTTACAGTTGGTTGCTATACAATGATATTAAGGTTAAAAGCATTGACAATAGAATTTATCCTAGAGATCACAGTGTTTTTGATTTGCAAAAATGTTTAGATGGTTACATACCTGATTTATCATCAGAATTGTTAGGTGACATTAATCTCTTAAAAAGTAATCATAATGTAAGTGATTTAACTAGCAGTAATGATTTTCAGTTGATATCGGATTGGGTTGATTTTGTTTTGGAATCTTTGAAAAAACATATCAGTCCAATGATAAAGCCTGATAATGAATTTTGTGACAATTTATATTCATTATCAAATAATAAAAACGATGTGAATGAAATATGTTCTCTAGTTGAACACAAAATTTGTTTTGTTTGTCCGACATATCCTCCAAGGTATGAGTATGCTAAGCAATTGTTAAAATCATTTAAAGATAATCATCTTGATGAACAGGCAGATCTGTATTTTATTTTTTCCAATGAGGATGATTCACTTGCATTTGGAGATTATCCGTTCAAAATAATTTTACCAAATAATACTTTTGCATCTTCTAGAGATGCTTTAAGGAAAGGAATTGTTACCACAAAAATTTTTTACGGTATATCAACTGTATACAAAGAATATGAGTATGCAATAAGGATTGATGACGATAGCCTGTTTATTAAAAATGTCAATTTAAAATATTTATGTGATAGATTTTATTCTGAAAAGGTTTTATTAGGCAATAAAACAAGCGGAACTGATCTAGTAAAAAATATTATTCATCTTAGTCAATTATTATTGACTAAATCTGAAAATTTATCTGTAGCATCTGATCTTTATTTCTGGTTTACACAACCGTGTATTTTCAAAAGTGATTTACTCGACACGTTTTTTGAAATAATAAATTTAAAAGATAATTTATTTAAGTTTAGGTGGGAACAATTTGATTTTGTAATCTTTGGGTATTATTTGATTCTTTATCATGGATTTCTTATTGTTGATGCATGTTGTCCTAGTGTGTTTTCTTTTACTGAATCAAAAAATATTACTAGAGATATGCTACCCCAAATTAAAGAAAAAGTTTATCAGTGCAGGAAAGAAATTTTACCACAATTAGATAATTCAAACTTGTTTATGTTGATTCATGTAGATAGAAAATAAATAAAATGAATTTTGCTGAATTTAAAAACAACGATATTTGCAGGTATTTGCATTTTGCGAAGCGTAAAATATCAAATTCCGAGGTATTGCAAATTAAATACTCCGGGATGGATAGATATACGCATGAATTCAGTACAACTTTCAATTTTTCAGATATTGCGACCTCATGTAATAAATCTTTGGAATTAAGAGTATATTTCAATTTAATTCCGTTAATAAGAACAAAATCAGATGATAATTTTATTCCGAATAATAAATATCCTTATGTGGATTTTTATATAAATTTCTATACAAGCCAGCGTTTGTTTTTGGGAAAAATCAGATTAGTGCCCAATGTTAATATATTGCTGACAATGGAAACAATTCTGAGGAATCTTGCTTCCAATAATTTATCGGATGTGAGTTTTATTACGGTTTCAATGGATTTGCACCGGACTTGCAAATTCTGCTTAGGTGAAATGTCTTTTTCTTTTGTTGATTTCATTTCCACGCATGTTATTCATGATGAAAAAAGTGATCATGACATGAGGTTAATGGTAAACAATATTAAAAAAAAGAAAAAAGGCGTAATTATTTTCTTTCCAAGTTTTTACATACAGGAACGTGATGCTGGCAGTATTTTAAGAGAAGATAGTTCGATTAAATGGCCTAACTTTACAAGGTTCACCTGGTCTAAGGATCTTGATGGTTTCTGTACTGTTTTTGTATCAGATCCTCTTCAATATGTTGAACAAAATGAAAAAAGTTCCTGGTTTATCGATCATAAAGGGAACTCATTGCTGCCTGCAATTGCTTATAAAATTAAGGATATGCTTGGATTGAACGATGGAACGTGCGGACCGATAATTAATTACGGTTCATCCATGGGAGGCTATGCTGCATTTTTATTTTCATGTTATCTGAAACCTGATTTATGTTTTGCTGAATGTCCTCAGGCAAATCTAACCAAATACAAGTATTCTCTGGAATATTTAAAGCAGTATCCCGAACTCGATTATCAGAAAGATATTTATAACTGCCTGTCTTTTTCAAAAATAATAAAAGAGCATAAACCAGAATTTAAATCTTTATTTCATTTTTATGCATTGGACAAACTTCATCTCGATAATTTCAACAGTGAAATTTCAAAGCTTTCTGAGGATGAAATAAAAAAATTCAATTACAGTCTGGTAGTTGAAAACGATGCAGAAAACGATCTGCACGGACACCAGGCCATGCCGAAGGAAAAGGTTTTGGAAATTTTTCACCGTTATCTGAAATAGCGGGACGATATTTTGATATTTACAGTTTTATCGTGTGGTATTCTGAAGTTTTACGGATATTCAGTAAATTAAATATGTAAAGAGAACATTGATTATAAGCCGGGAATTTTTTAATTATTAAAAATAAAAAAAATTATAAATGTGCAGCAGAAAATGAGGTATACAAAACGGTTTCATGAACAGATATTTAATGCTAACAGTTGACACTGAAGCTTTGCCGAACAGGGCAAGGGACAATCATGTAGATCGTCTTATGTGGGGCAGACATGAGAACGGAACTGCCGGCGTAAAGGAAATGTCTGAAATTACCGCTGAATTCGGCGGACGCATGGTGTTTTTTGTTGATTTATGCGGAGCCTATCAGAATAAGGAGAAAGTTATCGAGGTTGCCGTCTGGCTTGATTCCCGCGGTCAGGATGTTGAACTGCATCTTCATCCTGAATACCTTCCGAAGGAATACTGGAATGACACACCGTATGAATGGAAACCGAAACTGCTGAATGTATACGAGGAAAAAAATTCCGATAAGGAATACTTTCTGTTAAAGACATTTGCTGATGAATTGTCAGCAGCAATAGGCAGAAAAATTCTGTCTTTCAGAGCTGGCTCTTTCAGATGGAACAAGGTAACCATTGAGACTTTAAAAAGACTTGATATTCCGATGTCTTTCAACAATACACAGGCGGCAATGGCGTTAAAGCAGTGTCCGTATGCTTCACCGCTGCAGTGTCCCTTCAAATGGTCGAACGGCATAATAGAGGTTCCGGTAACCGAAAAGAATTTTTTCCCGAAATTCAGTGACAACTGGTGGGTAAGATTTCAGTATCCGCTCTGCAGTCTGGTCAGATACCGGCCGAAGTGGTGTTCGTTTATTCCGTACAGTGTCAGCGCGTGCGATGATTTTCTTGTCTGCCTGATGCATTCATGGTCATTTTTATACCGTAACGCAGAGGGATACGAATATTATAAAAACGATCGGCGCATGGAGGAATACAGGAACATGATCAGAAAAATGAGCAGAGATTTTGACATTATTGATTCCCGTGAACTGTATGATCTGATCAACACCGGAAAAATAAAAATCGAGCATACCGAGGATTTAAATAAAACGATATATATTCCTGTCCCGAATGAATTAAAGGTTAAGGCGGGAAAATAACACCTACCGGTAAATTGCAAAGAACGGAAATAAAAATAATTAATGTCTGAAAGGTATAAACAGTACAGAATTAAAGTGAAATCAGTGGTTTAAAAAATGTACAAAAATAAGATACGGCACATTCCCGTATCCGTTGAATGCGGAAACGACGAAGACGTGCAGGATTACAGGTAAAACTGAAATGACTGAAAAGAAAAATAAAAAATCGTTCATCAGGAGGACTCTTGAGGGATTGCTCAATATTCCGGCTATTCATGGCTGGATGACTTTTCACAGGCTGAATAGACTTGTCAGTTCTTCCGTCTCCAGAAATGTCAGAAGCGGCTTTACTCCTGAAAGCAATAATTTTCTGTATGTGGCTGCGAGCTGTCTCCCGTATCATATTTCCGGATATACCAGCCGCACGCATGAAATCCTTAAAGCCCTGAAAAATCAGTTCAGAAATCTGAATCTGTTTGTTTTAACAAGAACAGGTTATCCTTGGGACCGCAGGGATTCACTGACTTTTCCTGCAGATGACCAGTCCTTCAGTGAACTTGACGGGATCAGGTATGATCATCTCAGAACACCGGCAAACAACAGGTTGACTGCAATTTATGCCGAGCAGGCATCGGCCGAAATTGAAAAATATCTGATTGCCAATCATATCTCATGCGTGCATGCCGCTTCTAACCATGTTAATGCGCTGCCTGCGCTTATAGCGGCAAAGCGCCTTGGAATAAGATTTCAGTATGAAATCAGAGGATTATGGGAACTTACCAGAATCTCTCGCATGCCTGAATTCGAGAAGTCGCACAACTTTAAGCTCGGACTGGATCTGGAGGCATTTGTAGCGGCGCATGCAGATCGTGTTTTTGTAATATCTGAACAGCTGTCACTATATATTCAGCGGGAATGGAATATATCTCCTGAAAAAATTTTTCTGCTGCCTAACTGTGCAAGCAGGGAACTTGCGTCTGCTACTGCTCCGGGCGGCAGTTATTTATCAGCATCAGATTGCGAGAACCATAATGAAAGCATGATAACAGACAATGCTCCCGTTCCTGAATCACAAACGGATCTGCAGACTTACCGGCAAGCAGAACCCGTAACCATCGGTTATGCAGGTTCACTTATTGTGTATGAGGGGCTGCAGACGCTGATTAAGGCTGTAGATCTGCTGGTGCACCAAAAAAAATTCAATGTTCATCTTAATATCATAGGCGACGGCGAGTACCGTGAAGCTCTGGAAAATCTGACTGTTTCCCTTGAATTGAATGAATATGTAACTTTTTTCGGAAGACTGTCTCCTGAAGATGCCAGAAGGAAACAGGAGGAGTGCAGCCTGATCTGCATACCGCGCGAACCGTTTGAGGTCTGTAGGATCGTACCGCCGATCAAACTTGCGGAAGCCATGGCGAAGGGCAGATGCGTGGTTGTTCCCGATTTACCTGTCTTTATTGATGAAACCAGGGCTGAATCACCTGCCGGTGTCTGCGGACAGGACCTGCGAAGCACAAAATCAGAAGTCGGCGGGGATAAAAATCCAGGTTCGGAAAATCATGGTTCCTTCGAAAATTACGCAGATGGCGTTCCTTCACTTGAAATGTTGTCGAACAACGGTTCCGGCTGCATTTTTTTTCATTCAGGGAATGAGATGAGTCTTGCCGACGTACTTGGCAGATATCTCCGTCATCCCTATGATTTAAGAGATCGCGGCATTCTTGCAAGGCAGTATGTGCTTAAGCACAGACAGTGGAATATGTTTACAGGACAGATGATTGCTCCTGCAGTTAACAGGAATAAAGATGAATAACGAGGAATAACGATGCTGGGCTCATTTATCAGAACTGTACGGAATATGTATTACCGATATCCCGAGATTAATCAGGATCACATCGGAAACGGTCCTTTTGCAAAGCTGAAAATTGCACTGGTGACAGAT
Organism: uncultured Aeromonadales bacterium; assembly: GCA_902761645.1. Taxonomy (GTDB): domain Bacteria; phylum Pseudomonadota; class Gammaproteobacteria; order Enterobacterales; family Succinivibrionaceae; genus UBA2804. The sequence continues at coordinate 15,911 of CACWLF010000021.1, forward strand.
TATCTGACTGCGGCATGTCTGTCATATGAATGCCGTGTAAGATGTCTTACGCCCGATAATTATGATTCGGTTTTAAGGGAATGGAAACCTGATTTTATATTTGTTGAATCAGCATTTCATGGTTATCGCTGGAGCTGGAGTTACAAACTTGCCAGATGTTCAGGATTTTTCACTATTAATTATCTCAGGGATTTCAAGGCGCTGACTGCTCTTGCCCGTGAAATGAAAATTCCTGCGGTCTTCTGGAACAAGGACGACGGTGTTTTTTTTGATACCTTTATAGATGCGGCCTTATTATGCGACTTCATCTATACTGCAGATGCAAACAGCGTGAAAAGATATCGTGAAGCTGTCGGATTTGCCGATAAAAAAACAGGTCTTCTCCAGATGGCGATACAGCATCGCAATCACCGGTTCAAAGGATTCTCATTCTGCAGAAAATCAATGTGCTTTGTAGGCTCGTACTACAGTCATATGCTCAATGAACGCAGTGTTTTTCTTAATGAGGTATTTTCCGCATGCGCGAAAAAAAATCTGCCGGTTGACGTATACAACCGCAACAGTTTCAGACTTTCACGAAAACTTGACTTTGATTTCCCGCAATATCCCAATCTTACCATGCTGCCGAATCTGTCAAATGAGAAAACAGCCGATGTATACAGGCAGTACAACGTTTCACTGAATGTAAATTCAATAACGGATTCTCCGACGATGTGCTCCAGAAGACTGCTGGAGATTTTGGCCTGCGGCGGAATTATTGCAACCAACAGGTCGCTTGCGGTTGAATCCTTGTTCAGGGACTACTGCACAGTGATAAACAGCAGAGATGAGGCAATGGAAATGCTGCCTTCCATGATTGACTGTCCGTCTGCGGAAAATCTTGAAAAAGCTGAGGCCGGCAGTCGTTTTGTGGCGGAAAATTTTACATGGGAAAAGCGAATAGAGCAGCTTACAGCTGATTTGAAAATTTAAGATCGAAATGATTTATTTAAAAATTTGATTTATCGCATGAATAAGTTCTGACGGTTTTTAAAAGAAAAATACAAATACGATTCACCGTACTGACTTTTATTAAACTGGGGCAGACACGTAAGCCGGGATGAAATTATGTTTTTTGCAGTGATTATACAGATTCTGTTTGTGATTTTTGTTACCTTTTTTGTAGTGTTCAACTGCTATGAAATATTCAATTATGTAAAAAATAAAAAACAGAGTGAATTCGGCAATTCAGCACTCCGGGGGCAGACCGCGGAAGAATATGATTCCTGTTCATCCGGCTTCGTCACGAAAAAAATTGATGAATTCAGGAAGAATGCGGATTCGGAATCAGATTCCTTCGATGAACTGATCGGCGTAACGGAAAATTTCAATCCCATGGTTTCGGTGTTTCTGCCTGTATGCAATGAAACCGGCATGGTTGAATCATTACTGGAATCGGTTTCTTCTCTTTCATATTCAAACCGTGAGATTTTTCTGCTTGACGATTCCGATGCGCATAATGCTGATGTTATAAAAAGCATGGTTGAGAGGTTTAACAGCCGTTCTGCTGAAAATAACGGACTAACGTCACCGGAAACCGCAGGTGATCGTTTAAAGATTAAATACTGCAGAAGAACCGGCCGGGAGGGATTCAAATCAGGCAACCTGCAGTTCGGTCTGTCACTCGCGGCCGGGGATTTTATTGCCGTTTTTGATGCAGACTGCCGTCCCCCGACAGATTTTTTTGAAAAGACAATATATCGCTTTCGGAACGAAAAACTCGGATTTCTGCAGACTGCCATTGATTTCAGAAACCGCGGCAAAAATACAGTTACCGAATTTCTTGCTCTTGAAATTTCCCATAAAGATGAAATGACATCAGGTTTAAGCACTGATAAAAATTTTGTGTCACTTACCGGTTCGTCATGCATATGGAGAAGAAAATGTCTGGATGAACTTGGCGGCTTCAGATCAGACACCCTGACAGAGGATGTGGATCTGTGTTATCGTGCTCAGATCAATGGATGGGAATATGATTATGTCGGGAATGTTGTTTCCTCGGAACTGCTTCCGGAAAACATTTCAGCTCTGAGGGTGCAGCGGCACCGCTGGGCCTGCGGGATAATCAAAAACGCCTTTATTCATACCGGCAGGGTGATTGCCGATAAAAATCTCAATCCGGCGCAGAAATTCAATGCTCTGATGATTATTACTCCGGGTTTTCTTCTTGCTTCTTTCTGCAATACGCTGCTGTTTTCCCTGCCGACTGTTTTCTTAACGGAACATCTCGGTCATTTTTTTGACATCACATGCCTGATATTTTTAATCAATACCGTTATCTGGGGTTTCAATAATGTAAACTCCGGCAAACAAAACAGTAAAAGAAAAAACGAGTTAAGAAAAAATGCAGAGGAGAGATGTTCTGTTCAAATCACATCCGGAGCTGACGCAGACAAAAAATCAGGAACAGGGTCGGTTTCAGGAGATATTTTCAGGTATGTATGTTATGTACTGATGTTCATTCCGATGTCTCTTTATTATTACTGTGCGCTGATACAGGTCTGTCTGGGAATCAGGATCGGTTTTATTCCGACACCGAAGGGAAATGATGCGGCAAATCATGTTCCGGAAGCGGAAAATTTCTGCGGCGGGGAGCGTGATACCGGAACCGTAATGAATGGACCTTCTCTGAATTCATTTCTGCACAGACTTGAAAACATGTCACTGGTGTTTTCATTTGTTCTCTGTGTTTTAAGTGCTGTCTATGAAAACTACTGGATTTTTTTATACGGAGCAGTGTGCTTAGCGGGGTTTATGCTTGTGTTTGGTTTATCATTAAGTGAAAGAAAACAGAAATATTATCAGGATTTGAAACATGTGGTTATTACCGGTGCATCCGGAGAAATAGGAGGAGCACTTGCGCGAAGCTATGCGGAAGCAGGCAGACACCTTACATTGAGCGGGCGCAATGAACAGAAACTGCTGGCAGTAAAGGAGGAATGTGAAAAACTGGGCGCCAGTGTGGATCTTGAAATACTGGATCTGAGAGATACCGGCGAGGTCAGAAAATGGATGCAGGAACTGTCACGCAATGATCCCGTGGATCTGCTGATTGTCAATGCAGGGCTGAATACCAATATCGGAGAAGATCTTGCCGGAGAACCGTTCGATGAGGCAAAGGCACTGGTGGAGGTAAATCTTCTGGCAAACATCGCTCTTATTGATGCCGCTCTTCCTGCCATGAGGGAACGGAAAAAAGGCCAGATTGCAATTTTATCATCACTGGCCGCATATTACGGTCTGATTTATACACCGACCTATTGTGCCACCAAGGCTGCGCTCCGCAATTACGGCAATTCTCTGAGAGCATGGCTGAAGCCGGACGGAATTAAAGTTAATGTGATACTTCCTGGATACGTTGATTCGCCGATGTGCCGTGCAATGCCCGGACCGAAACCGTTTCTGATGAAGGCTGACAGAGCGGCAGGAATTATCAGAAGGGGGCTGGAATGGAATTTCGGAAGAATTTCATTTCCTTTTCCTCTGAATCTCGGGATCTGGTCATTGTCTCTTCTGCCGCATTATCTCGCGGCTCCGATTGCCTCTCTTTTCGGCTACGGCATTATGAAGAGGAAAAAATAAATTTCATGGCTGAAATCAGTGTCAGTTTAATGAGTATGAGGAGCAAAAAAAAATGAATATTTACGGAAACGAAATTCTGCTGATTTGTATGACTCAAATTTCTGCATGGTTTTTAACTCTTGCGGCTGATAGGCTTGTCAAGCCGTATCCCGGAACTCCGCTGAGAAATCCTAAGGCGGCACTGGTTCATTTTTTTCTGAGCAGCTGCTTTTTTTACTCCGTCCTGCTTGTCAGCGGCAGAATTGTTTTTACCGCTGCAGGACTTCTGGGCATTTATCTGCTTCTTGTATTTGTAAGCAATGCAAAGTACCGTTCGCTCAGGGAACCTGTTGTTTTCTCCGATTATGATTACATTTCAGATGCCTTTCGTTTTCCGCGTCTGTATTTTCCTTATCTGGGCGCAAAGGGAACAGCCGGTGCAGTATGTTCTCTTGTTCTGGCCGGATGCGCCTTTTATTTTGAACCTTTAAAAAAAGTTTTCTCTTTGTCAGATCCTGCAGTATACTGGTGCATTGCCAATATGCTTGCATCTTTAACTGTACTGTTTATCAGTGCGGGAAAATTCCGCCCTGTCATATTTAAACCTGTTCAGGATCTGCAGCAATTCGGTCTGCTGCTGTGTCTCTGGTTTTATTTTACCGGTTACTTAAAAAAGCCCGAGGCGGAATCTCCTTTTTCTTCTCTGATGAACAGGGAGAATGATTCGTCTCCGGATCAGGCAAACACCGGTTCTGCAAAAAGACCTCATCTGATTGCAGTACAAAGTGAATCCTTTTTCGACCCTCGCAACTGGAATCGAAACATCCGATACGGAATCCTCAAAAATTATGATTTGATCAGCGCAGAAAGTGAAATGCACGGATCTCTGCATGTTCCGGCATGGGGAGCAAATACGGTACGTACAGAATTTTCCTTTCTGACAGGTGTTGCGCCTGAAAAAATGAAGGCTCACCAGTTCAGTCCGTATCAGATTTGTGCACGCAATTTTGAAATCGGCAGTATTGTCGCTTTTTTAAAGTCCTCCGGTTACCGTACAGTATGTATTCATCCATACGACAGCGGATTTTACAATCGCAATGTTATTTTCAGAAAGTGGGGTTTCGATGAGTTTATAGATATTGAACATTTTTCCGATGATCATAAAGCAGGTCCGTATATTTCAGATCTGGCGCTTGCTGATTGCGCACTTGAGGTTTTATCTCAGCAGAAAGCCGGAAACAAACCGTTGTTTATGTTCATAATTACCATGGAGAATCACGGTCCTCTCAGTCTTGAAAATATAGAAAAACAGGAATATCGCAGTTATTTTAACGACATTGCACCGGTGTTGAAGGACAGAATGGAATTTTACCGGAAATATCGGGATCTTGCGGTTTATCTGCGTCATCTTGCCGGCTGTGATCTCATGCTGAAAAAAATAACCGAAGCTCTTGACGGAGAAGGAGAAACGGCCTCACTGGTATTCTACGGTGATCATATTCCGATTATGCCCGAACTGTATGAATCAGACGGGAATCCCGATGGAACGGTTCCTTATTTCATATGGAACAGCCGGAGATTGAAAGAAAGTATTGCCTGCGGATATCGTGCAGATGCATGTTCTGAAAAGACCGGAGAAATAAAAGAAAATTCCCGAATTCATGGAATTGAAGATCTTGCATTGAACTGGCTGAAATTATGCAGTTTAATAAATGATCACCATGATCGTAAATAATTCAAATATTTCATCTGCCGGTGTCTTCCCTATGATGATTTAATGCGCAATGCAGACACTGGTATTCTTTCTTTTTTTATTGTCGATGCGGCTTTGGACATTCATACGGTCTGCATAACTTTTCGTGCTGTCATCATACTCTTTCAAATATTCTGCTTCTGTTTCAATATATTTCTGCCCCGGTTATCGAATGCCGCACGGATGCATTAATGTTTCGGTCATGAATAATTTCTGCGGTATGCGACCTGTTGGAAAAAATACCCGGCAGTTATTTACGGCATTTTTTATTCCGTTTGAATTTTCAGTCCGAATGGACACATTAATTCAGTTCACAGATTTTATAAATGTTATTTTGTGCATGACTTTCAGCTGACGGAATAAAAGGAACAGGGAACCTGATAATTTTTCCTGTCCGGCAGACGGCAGATGAAACGGATATCTTTACTTTAAACAGGAAATATATTCATGAAACAGATTCAGATTGCACAGCACATTGACGAACCTCCTCATTTTCTTTTGTGGTCGATTGATGAAATGGTACCGCCTATGCTGGGTATCATATCCGGCATCCTGCTCGGGCAGCTGTTTTACTGTCTGATGGCAGGACTTGTTTTAAATCATTTTTACAAACGGTTCCGTGATCACAGACCGAACGGCTATCTGCTGCATCTTCTTTACTGGTATATAGGGGTTCCGTTGAAGGGATTCTGTTTTAAACATGCATTTATCAGGGATTTCTGGTAATGGAACTGAAAAGATATTTAAAAACCTATGAAGGTGCCAGAAAAGAAAATTATTACAGCAGAATCAGTCTTATTATCTGTCTTGTAATTATTTTCATCCTGCTTATGGCGGTGCTGACGAAAAGAACCATTGTCACCATTGCACCATATACTCTTACCTCCGATTCCTGGGTAAGCAACAGCAGCGGCGCCAATTCCTACAAGGAGGCATGGGCTTTGTTTTTTGCCCAGGAACTCGGCAATATAACTCCCGATACAATTGATTTTGTGACTGAGCGCATCGGACCTCTGCTGTCTCCGGCAATTTATCATGATTTTATGGCGATCATTCATTCACAGGCCGAACACATCAAGGAGGATCGCGTTTCTCTCAGATTCGAGGCCCGTTCGGTAACATACGAACCGGAAACCGATAAGACCTTTGTCACCGGTTATCTGTATACCAGAAGTGTTTCAGGCAAGGAACTTCATGATCTCCGTACCTATGAATTTGAAATCGGGATCCGCAATTTCGCACCGGTGCTCGTTTCAATGAATACCTATAACGATCAGCCCAGAACACTGAGACAGATTCAGCTTGAGGAATCCCGCCGCAAATCAAGAGAGGAACGAGAAAATGCGCGTAAGTAAAATTAATTTTCTGATCCTGACGGGCTCGGTTATGCAGACTGTATCCTCTGTTGCCGGTGAAATTCCGCAGGTGCCGGCCGCAGTGGTGATTGATGCAAGAAATTCCGTATATAAGACAAAGGAAAATTCTTCCGGCAGTGATCTTAACTACAGTGAAAATTTCATTAATGTCACCGCCGGGAAAAATATTGTAATACCGGTTGCATCAGGATTTACCAACCGTTTTGTTACACCGTTTTCAGATCCGGTTGTGATTTCAACTTCGCTGTCAATGACAGACGGGCAGGGCAGCGGTGAAATTTTCATTCGCGGAAATATTGTTTATGTATCCACAAACAGAGAATATCCGGTAACCATGTTCATTACCCAGAAGGATAATGAAACGGCAGCGATATCCCTGACGCTTGTTCCGAAAAAAATTCCACCCCGCGAGATTACCTTTTCTCTTGCCGGCTATGCTCCGGAAAAGTTCAGAAGCAGGCATGATCTGAAAAACGAATCAGAAACCGGTTCCGATCCCGATTATCTGACTGAACTGAAAAATCTTCTGAAAACAATAGCTCTTAATGAGGTTCCAGACGGATACAGCCTGCAGAACATCATCAGCGGAACATATCACCCCGACTGTCAGTCGCCCGGTTTCAGAGTTTCATTTGCTGACGGACAGCTGCTGACCGGAAGAATTCATGATGTTTACATCGGCAGAGTTGCCAATATTTCTGGAGCAGCTGCGACGGCGGATGAAAAAATGTGCGCGGGACGCGAGGTTGCAGCAGTTGCGCTCTGGCCGAAAATTCTGCTGAAGTCCGGAGAAAGCACGGAAATTTATGTTGTGACGTCGAAATCAGGGTACGGGAAACGCGGAAATTTTCGTCCTAATCTGTTGCGGGTGAAATAAAAATGGCAGGAAATATATTTAAGAAACTGCCGCCTAAAATCAGGCAGTATGCAACACTTGGCGGTGTATCGGCGGCAATTCTCGGGGTCGTTTATCTCGGTGTAAGTTCCCAGGAAAGCGGGCAGGCGGTCCGGAATGACAATGTGATTAAAAACGTTCTTACCGACAAGAATACCCGTGAGATTACCATTGATAACATGGCGGCTGACATGCGGCGCATGGTAAAGGAAAATACCAGGCTGCGCAGGGAACTTGATGCTCTCAGGGACGAGGTTGACCGCAAGGATTACAATGCGGGAGTTAAAATCGATCCCGAGGTTCTGAGAACTCAGATTAATAATCTTACCCGTCAGCTCAATCAGCAGAAGGAGAGAATAATTCAGCTGGAGGGCAGAAAACCTCAGGTATACAGTTCAGGCAACCGGTATTTCAGTGATCTGCCTGAATCGGAAAATACGGAGCATGGCAGCGTCAGTGAAACAGCGCCGTCTTATGACAAATCATCTGTTCCTGCCGTCATGACTCCTGATAATTCCGGTGAAGCAGGTACCGTCATTGATGTTCTTCCGGCAAATGAAAAAAAATCCTCTGAAGCTGTCATGCCTGTTTATTCGGTGGTGGTTAATAAAACTCCCGCTTCAGCGCCTGAAAAAAAATCTGAAGTGCAGAAAACCGGCTACAGCATTTATCTGCCTGCAGGCACGATAATTTCCGGCGTTCTGCTGAACGGACTTGATGCGCCTACCGGTCAGCAGGCGCGCAAGGAACCGTTTCCTGCAGTAGTAAGAATTCAGAAGGATGCTGTTCTTCCGAATCAGTACACAAGTGATATCAGGGAATGTTTTCTTATTGTTTCTGGTTTCGGAGATCTCAGTTCCGAAAGAGCATATCTCAGAGGAGAAACTGTTTCATGCATAGATCGGAAAAAAAATTTTATCGAGGGACTGCTTAATGCATATGCAGTGGGCGAGGACGGCAAGGCGGGGATCCGAGGAAGGCTTGTAAGCAAGCAGGGGCAGATTATTGCCAAAAGCATGATGGCAGGATTCCTGTCAGGTCTTTCTGATGTTTTTGATGTAAATGCTGTGCCGACCATAAATACCTCTACATCGGGAAAAGTAAGCTATGAGCATGTGTACAGTGCGGGAGCACTGCAGGGAGCGGCAGCCAAAGGAATCAGCAGTTCGCTGAGCCGCATTTCGGATTTTTATATAAAGATGGCGGAAGGACTGTATCCGGTAATTGAAATTGATGCCGGCCGAACAATAGATCTTGTTGTTTCTAAAGGTTCTGTACTTTCTGTTCGCGGCGAAGAGACCCCGGTAACACGGAAAAACAGCACTGGTTCCAGGGGAACTGAGGGTTCGGAAAAATCAAAAATAACGGATAACTGGATTAAATAATGAATGGATTTAAATGTAATTTGGCAATGCTGATTATGAGCGGAGCACTTTGTTCCTGTTCTTATCTTGATATCGGCGAGAGTGAATATTCATGTCCGGGTAAAAAGTACGGAGTTACCTGTGCCGGCACCAGGGATATTTACAATCATACCCATAACGGACGGATTCCGGCCGGTGTGCCGATTGAGGATGCCCGCAGCGGCGCAAGCACTCTTGAATCGGGAGAAATAAAAAACAATGCCGGTGCCTATGGTAACGGCAGCGGAATTTCAGATTCCGCCGGAGAACAGAGACAGCAGGTAATTGAAAATTTTGTAACACCTAATTTACCTGATAAACCTGTTCCGGTAAGAACACCGGCAAGAGTGATGCGCATTTGGGTTGCGCCATGGGAAGACCGCGACGGAGATCTTAATGTATCAGGTTATATCTACACTGAAATTGAGGCTCGCAAATGGGTGATTTCCGAACCGCATAACGGAACGGAAAATTCTTTTGATTCTTTGAAATGATTTTTTTTAACTTTATATTAAGGATGTATTATGTATTGTAATTTTAATTTTAATTTAAACCGCAGGCAGATTCTTGTTGTTTCATCACTTATGTTTCTTGGCATGATTGCGGCAGCTCAGGTGCATGCAGGTACCGGAGGGGATGAATTCAAGGATCTGTATGATCAGCTTATGGGCTGGGTACAGGGTACTCTCGGCAAGGTTGTTGCGGTATCCATGATTCTTGTGGGCATTATAGCAGGTGTTGCCAGACAGTCGATTATGGCTTTTGCAGTCGGCATAGCAGCAGGTCTTGGTCTGTATTACGCTCCTACGGTTATTGATAAAACCCTGTCTGCTGCAGTTTCCCTTGAGGCGGATCGTGAAGCACTGGCTCAGGCATTAATGAACTTTGCCGGAATGTAGCAGAAAATTAAAAACACCTTTTTAAAGAAGCCGAAAAGCATCAAAGAGAACTGTGACTGTTATGCCGGTTCTCTTTTTTTTGTTTACTTATGACGGTTTTATGCCGCCGGAAGGTGACAATACTTCTTTTTGCACCGTATGACGGTGAAATCACTGCTGCGGATAATGTCCCCTGGAAGACGTCAGTGCCGATGTAATCATCAATCAATCTTTTCAATGAGGCACTGGTGATCTTTTGTTTTGGTGCTGTAATTTATTCCGACGATAATGATACTGCGGTATTGTCTGGTATAGCGTTTAAAATATTCCTGCGTTTTAATCTGCGCAATCGCCTCTTCTGCGGAACCGTCATACTTGAATTCAATCAGAATCAGAGGATGTTTCCTTGTTATCGGCTCATACACTAAATCGACCCGTCCCTTTCCCGCCTGATCTTCCCGGTGACAGCTGTAATCATCAAGAGTTGACCACAACAGTCCTGTCATAACGCAGTAGGTAAGAGACTCCTCGTCGTTGTAGTCAGGAAGTGCAACCGACGAAGAATTATGAATTTCCTGAATAAGTGCGGCTGCGGCGGTTCCGTCAAGTTCTTTAATTGCTTTGAGCAGGTTTTCCGAACGTCTGATGGTTTCCATCCGCTCGTACCAGTTCTGCTCTCTGACAATGTCAATCAGCAATGCTTTGATTTCTGCATTAGGGACATATGCAGCTTTACGATACTGATTTTGGGTTTCTGAGCAGCCGAGATAACCAAGACATACCAGAAGGCTGAATACATCATTTTTATCCTTTATGTTT
>CACWLF010000022.1 GCA_902761645.1 uncultured Aeromonadales bacterium
GACCACTGCGTTGAATCTCTTCATACTGATTAATCCATAACTGATGATTACTTTTAATATTCATAAAAGCTCCTATAAATAAACTTATGGAGCTATCCTGGCGGAGATTTATTTTAAAGGGAATGACGCGGATTGCTGTTACGCTTACGAAAAAACATTATTAAAAAAAGCTTACTTACACACATAGACATTACCCTAATGAGGATCCTATGATCAGATTATCTGCAGGAGAATAATCACTAGTTTTACCGCACCAAGGACATGTTAATTCATACGATTCTCCATCAGAGCAAAAAATTCGGCCACAGCTACATAAATTAAATAAGGTCTGATTACCACAATGTGGACACGATAAATCTGAATATGATTCTATTGATTCAGTATCAAAAGTTTGTCCAATGCTCACATCTTCTGTCAGTTCATCATATAGTTCTTCATTTGGGATCTGATAAATGCCAACTTCTTGATATTGATTTCCTTCTTTATTCTTTACATACTTTAAAAGGAATCTTTTTTTTCTCTGAGAGCATTTACCCATAATGTACATAAATTCATCCTGTACATTTTTAACAACTACGTCTTTCTTAAGATTTATTCTCTTTAATGGACCATCATCGGAAACTTCTTCCAAATATATCTTATTTGTCTCATTCGCTGAAACAGAAACACTATTAGTCTTAATAGAATTTGTTACCCATTTAAAAAACTCTTTAAACGATGAAGCAGTCATTGTTTTTAAAAGATAAATATCATCTGTTAACTGCCCTAAAATCGAACAATCCAATTGTTCGCCTAGTGAAATAGCAACTAAGTGAGCTTTGTTTGAATAATTTTTTTTCCAAAATTGTACCTGAGACCTATAGTTATCAGTCGGCATACCGTCCGTAAAAAGAAAGACAATCGGCTTCCAATCCCCTTTTGATGTAGGACTGTTTTTTTGTACATTATTATCAATTTCTTTCATTAAGCATGAAAGTGCATTACCAAGAGAGGTTCCTCCTCCCAAAGGCAATGAAAATGAATTATTCACTTTGTATACTTCGGTAAGCGGAAAGATAATTTTAGACTTACCAGCAAAAACAATAAGAGACAAACATGTTGTTTCCAGAGCATAGGGATCCATATTCAACTGAGAAATCAGTTCCCCTATGCCATTTTCAACGTCAGCCAAATGGTTAATCATAGATTCTGAAACATCTGCAACAATAAATATTGGTAATCGTCTCATTGATTATTTCCTCTTTTTATCATTTGCCATCTGTACAATAGCAAGCCTTAAATTTCCGTTATTTGAAAAAAGCAATTTACGACCTTCTGTTAATTCAACCTTCTGTTTTTTTAAAATTTCAACATGAGGTTCAGTAGTAACGTCAACCAGTTTTTCAATATTACGATTAACAAGCCACCACTTACCTTTAATAAAATGAAAATCACCAACAGGTTTTCTGTCACAGTCTTTAATTTTTTCATTCGGAAAAATATTTCTGTCTATATGCCATTTATATAATGACTGTTGTTCAAATACCATAAGCCTGATATTTTCATTCATAAAATTGCCCTTAGACCGTGGCTTATAATAAAAATTTAGTACAGGCAATGTTTTTTCATATGAAGTACCACAAAAAGGGCATTTTGGATATTTTGTGTTATCAAAAACAAAAAATTTTGCTTCACATTTCGGATTAGGACAGGGTTGAATTAAATCAACGGTTTTTATCAGAGCCCTTTCCCATTCATCAGCTGTCGGTCTCTCCCTTGGGTTATGCAAACCTTTAATAAAAGCTCTGTCAAATAATTCTTTCAAATATGGACCTACTAATGTATATGGCAATAAATCAATATTTCCCTGTGGCAATTCATCCTTGCTCAGAGATGAAAGTAAAGGTCTGTTTTTGTTATTAGTAGGATGCTCAATAAATAAAGCTTCTTTACCCATTAGCAATTTTTCATCATTATCCGAATCAGAAGGATCACATACCATACCACCTCTTAAAGGATGACGATATAATAAATACATATAAATAAGGACAGCCAGTGCATGCTGATCTGTACTACGCTGAGGGAGTTTTTTATTTTTATCATTTTTTTCCAGTTCCATAGTTTCCAAAACTTCAGGAGCAATAAAATCAGGGGTACCGACTACGTCCGGAGGAAATTTTCCAGGAACAACAAGTCCGTCAATGTCTATAATGCAGGCATCACCACTGAGAGGATTAATCAATATATTTTTATAAGAAAGATCAGAATGCGCAAGACCTGCTGCATGAAGTCTTTTTACAGCCCTCGCAATTTTTATGCAGACCTGCAAATAATTTAACCAATTACCCTTAACATCGGATTCCAAAAATTTATTTCTCAACTTTGCTGATGCAAACCACTTTCCTTCTTGTTCTTTTCCTTTAAATTTACCTGAAGCAAAAAAGAATTTTTTATCATATGTAGGACAAACGACGCCAATTTTTACTTTATTGCCGTCATTATACTCAACGATATGCGTAGGCCAGCAAAAAAGAGACTCTATGTTTTTTCCGCCTTCATTTTCAAAAAGCATTTTTTTATAATTTGTGACAATAGTTTGCAATCTTTCTCTAGAATTATTGTCCTGTGGCTTTCTGAAAAATCCAACAACATACGATTTATCGGGGCTGAAATATACATCTTTCATTGCTCCGCAACCTGCCTGCGAATCTTTATCAAACTCTATCTGGGTTCCATCTAAAGCATTTAATTTAATAATATTCATATTAATAAACCACTACAATTGTTCTATCATCATGATGTCCTGATTCGTAAAAATTCAACCATTCAAGCAATAATGATGAATTACAGTCTTTATCTTTATCAAGTTCTAAATGATTATCATCCTGAGATGTTAATCTGTTCCAAAAAACATCCCACTGTCTGTTATCGGTCAATAAGTCCTCAGTTTCAAAATAAGGATCCGACACACCGTCAGTCATCAGCATAAGTGCTTTATATTTTTCTTTAAATACACACAAACGCATCCGATTATTAATAATTTCCTGATAATTTTTTAAAATCGTATTCATGGTAATAAAATGAGTTTGTCCTGCAAATTCTCCGGAATCTGGCATACTCATTAAATATTTTACGTTACCGGTATCACTCGGCGCATAACAAGCAATAGCACCATCACCGATAGAAAATGAAATAACCAAATCTCCGATTAAACATTTTTTTGTTATAGCTATCAAACATGTTGTAGCATAATCTTTTGATGTAATTTTCGCTGTATCCGAAGAATCTACAGGAACAGCATTAGAGGCTTCGTATAAAATTTTTTTCTGCGCATCATGAGCTGCGTTTACCAAAATTTCATACCCGGCTTTCTTTATTTTAATTAAATATTCATTCGTATAATTTTCCGTAATGTTATCTATTAATTGATTAATTTTATTATTAGGATCACTAAGTAACTTATCACAATACTCAGTTACACTTTCACTAACAATCTGAGATCCTCTCCTAGAATACATTGCTGAACCAGCCCCGTCAGCTACCACCACTATGATCCAATCACAGTTTGATGTACATTTAACTCCGAAGTCGTCATCTCTTGCAGTTCCTGAGTGAGCATGGCTTCTTCCTCTCATGCTTGCTCCAATTATTGTTCTTCCGTTTTTTTCATCATATAAAGCAAGTTTATGCTTATTTTCCTTACGATACGGCATATTGGACGGACATTCCTTGCTTTGCCATAAACTTTCAATATATGCTTTGGAAGGCTTATTATCCACCACTACTTTGGAAGTGTTTGAACCCGAATTTTTTTCATAGAAACGTTCAACAATGGGACTAGGAATTGCAGAATCAATTTTTTGATTTTTATCCGACAATGGACTTTCACCATTTGAGTAACTAAATTCATTTTTATGATCAATTTTTTGCTTATCTGAATATTCGGGTATTTTAATTTTGTGTTGAGGAATACTCCCACTAGAATTTTTAAAAGAATTTGGTCCATTTGATGAAATTTGCAAATTATTTATATTTTTATCATTTTTCTGTACACAATTATCGAAACATTCTTTTGATAATCTACCGTTTGATAAAAAATTGCTATTTATGCTAATATCTGTAGTAGTATTTCCTTGCACCTTAATCTGATCATTATCACAATGCGCTACTGAATTTTCTTCAATATAGGGAACCACTAAATCAATAGAACCTGTCAAGTCGAACATTATTTTAGAAGATGGCGGATTATACTCTAAATCATATGATTCACAACAATAAGAAAGCTCCTCGGAATTCAAATTATTATTTTTACGGCGAAATTTTATGTTTTCTTTTAAAATTTTTTCAAGTAAAATTTTTTCAAGACAATTGTTTGGAATGCAAGTGTTATTAAGATTTTTAACATTCTCTTTGTCCGAAACAAGATCTATACTTTTCCAATTAGTTTCAAAACAATTTTTATCATATAAACCAAAATTTAAATCAGATATACAATCTTTAACATTAATAATTTTTTTTATAAGTTCATAATTTTGTTCTATAAGTTTAATTTTAATTTGTAAATGGTATTTTATTTTTTGGTGATTTATCCTTTTTTCAGATTTTTCTATTGAATTACTTTCCATGATTTCAAACTATTCTCCTGTAATTTTTACTATCCAAAACATCAAATAGATATTTCTTTTGGCAAATTTTCCATTGCCTCACTTTCATATTCACAATTCGTATCAAATTTTGAACACACCATATCAAAAAGTTTTACAAAGGAAAAACTGTCTAATGTACACATGTTTACTACATTATCTGTAATAGATCTTAGTTGTTCTTCTGAAGATA
This sequence comes from uncultured Aeromonadales bacterium, assembly GCA_902761645.1. Lineage (GTDB taxonomy): Bacteria > Pseudomonadota > Gammaproteobacteria > Enterobacterales > Succinivibrionaceae > UBA2804. Next base: position 4,816 of record CACWLF010000022.1, read on the forward strand.
GAGGACCGGCTGCACAGGCAATAATCTTGCTAAATTTTCTTTTCTTTATTCGTTCGCACATTTTTTCAAAAACGGACAAATCAGAAGGCTTTCCATCTGTCATAATTAATACAATTGGAGGATAATCACCATCACAGCTATTCGTTCTTTTTACAACTTCAGTATCTACCTTATCAATTAAAAGTTCCAAAGCTGCTCCAAGGAAGGTCGGACCTGAATTCGGAGGTACTAAATTTGGAATAACAGCATGTTTAACCCATGTAAGCGGCAAAATATTGCTCACTTTTTTATCAAAAGTAATTATCGATATGTATGAAAAATCTGCCATTAAACTATCATTTAATAGTGTTCTTAACATTGTATCCAATCCGATTTTTACAGATTCAATCGGTTCTCCTTTCATTGAACCGGAAGTGTCTATCAGAAGATAGATCGGTAATCTTCTCACTTATCTCTTATTCCTCATAACTATAGAACAACATTAATCTCATCAGGTGGCGGAGGCAATTCATCCAGATTGTTTGAAATTTCACCATGATTATCAACTTTTACACTGCTTACACTAACAGAAGCCGAAACCCATTTGAAGAACGACTTAATTGACTCACTGTCGGCAGCACTCAAAGAAACAACATTTTCTGTTATTTGTTTCAAAATACCTGTATTTGCTCCATTGCCAGCAGCACAGGCAACAACAACTCCGGTCTTCAACGATTTGAATTTTGGTAACCCAATATTAATATCGTCTGTAGGTTCTCCATCAGTCATTATAAAAATTAATGGTTTCCAATCACCCTTTGCACTGTTTGATCCTTTTTCCACCTCTTTTTCAATGCAGTCTGACACCAAACTCAATGCTTCGCCCAAAGCAGTACAACCGCTTGCTTCTACATTTGGCACTGTAACTGCTGTTATTTCTGTTAAAGGCAAAATTTGCTGTGCTGTTTCATTAAAAGAAATAATACTAAGATATGCAGTCTCAAGAGCATAAGGATCTGACGTAAGTGTTGAAAGCATTATACTTAAACCGTTCTTTACAGCTTCTATTGGCTCACCATACATAGAGCCGGATGTATCAATCAAAATATAAACAGGCAACCTTCTCATCTTTATTTTTCCTTAAAGGACGACAATTCCAAAATTATTAATTTTCCAAAACACTTGATACAATTTGTATCAAGTGCCGAAATTTCAAATAACAAATATCAATATTAAAGAACGACATTTATCTCATCAGGAGGAGGAGGCAATTCATCGAGATTGTTTAAAATTTCACCATGATTATCAACTTTTACACTGCTTACACTAACAGAAGCCGAAACCCATTTGAAGAACGACTTAATTGACTCACTGTCAGCAGCGCTCAAAGAAACGACATTTTCCGTTATTCGTTTCAAAACATCGGTATTGGCACCATCACCGGCAGCACAGGCAACAACAACTCCGGTCTTTAATGTTTTAAATTTTTGTAATCCAATATTAATATCGTCAGTCGGTTCTCCATCAGTCATTATAAAAATTAACGGTTTCCAATCTCCTTTTGCACTGCTTGATCCTTTTTCCACTTCTTTTTCAATGCAGTCTGACACCAAACTCAATGCTCCGCCCAAAGCAGTACATCCGCTTGCTTCTATATTTGGCACTGTAACTGCTGATATTTCTGTCAAAGGTAAAACCTGATGTGCTGTTCCATCAAAAGTAATAATACTAAGATAGGCAGTTTCAAGAGCATAAGGATCTGACGTAAGCGTGGAAAGCATTATACTTAAACCGTTCTTTACAGCTTCTATTGGCTCTCCATACATAGAACCAGATGTATCAATCAAAATATAAACAGGTAATCTTCTCATCTTTTCTTCTACTCTTTTTTAATTAAACTACATATTTATCAACCAAATAATCCAACTCTTTATTGTATCCGTCACCCAACGCCTCAAATTCCCAGGAAGAACCAATTTTTTTCAACTTTCCGAATTCAACAATTGAAACTGTAGAAAAATCTTCTTCCAATTGATATCTAGCCAATTCTTTATTTGTATCAACATCAACAATTCTCATATAGGCATTTTTAACACAACTGAAATTCTGTTTTCTTTCTTTTGCATCATAAATACTAACGACAAAAATAATTTCTTTAATATCAGGATTAATTACGTTGAGATTCACATACAAAGATTCATCGTCAGAATCGCTGCCTGCGTTTGATCCTCCGGAACGATCATCACCGCTTGAGCGCACTGCGTGATCTGGAGATTCCTGGTTGTTATAAAATACAAAATAATTATCATTTGGAATTCGGCCGTTTGATGCAAGCATAAAGGCTGAAGCATCCAGATCTACCTCATCATCAACACATGTTTTCCAACCCAATCCAACAATCAGATTTTTAAGTGAGATTTGTAATGAATCACCTTTCTTTAAATTTATAGCCATTTTTTTTCCTTCAAAATTAACTTAACAATTCACTAATATGTGATTTTATATAATCCATGGTTACACATAGATTAGCATCATCTGTTTCCTTTCCTATAGCTTTAAAAGTCCATTCACCACTCTCACAAACCAAACCTCCCATAATAATTGCTCGTTTACCCAAAAAATTAGAAGAATTATTCGTATTTACAACAAAGTTCATATGTTCTTTCACGCAATTATCAGGCTCACCTTCAAAAAGTCGAATTCTAAAGAAACTGATTTTCGATAGGTCTATATTTTTCTCACCTACATAATTTAGAAAAAAAACAATTTTGTTAACTTTGGAACTTACTTTTGATAGGTCCACTTTGATGATTTCATTATCATCAGAATTGTCATTATCATCATTACCTCCCTCTAAATCATCACCACTATGCATCAATGCAATATCATTAGTAAAAAGTTTACCTTTTGAATATCCATAATAAGCCAAAAATGACACGTTATAGTTTGGAGAATAAATGTAATCAATCATGTTGTTCTCATTATCAAACAAGACACAACTAAGGTCTAAATCGACGTTCTCCATTTTTTTAACGCCGAACAAAGACATAATCCCTTTTTTTTCAATTTTGTCCCATTTACATGCCACACAAAATTTTTGAATACCATGATTATCAATTTTCTTTAAATTAATCCTTTGTCCCTTTCGTAAATCGATTGACATCGCTAAAAATCCTTATAAAAACAAACTAAAAATTTAATTATTATTATTTTGCTACAATAAATTACCAAACAATGTGAGATTGTTAACGTTTTTTTTTTTGATAGTATGATAGGTCACATTTTTACATTAAAATCCCTTCTCAGTAATAATTAACGATAAAAAAAAGGGGGGTCAAATTGGACACACAAGAAATATCTACTTTTCCGTCAAACCATATTGGATTTGAAAATTCGACAATTCTAACTTTCACTGTTACAGTTATAGTTTGTTTACTTATTGATTTATTTAGTCACAGAGATGATAAAGAAATTTCTTTTAAATCTGCCTGTATATGGTCATTGTTTTGGATTTTTGTATCCATTTGCTTTGCCGGATTTTTATGGTCTCATTTCAACATAGATGTTGCTTCTCTATTCATTTCAGGTTATGTATTGGAAAAATCGCTTTCAGTAGATAATTTATTCGTAATGATGGCTATTTTTACTTGGTTTAAAATACCAAATGGATACAGACGCCGTGTTTTATACTATGGAATAATAGGAGCTATAATATTCAGGGCAATTTTTGTGGCAATTGGTTCATCATTGCTTTATATTGGAGAAAATTCCCAGCACAGCTCCATATTATCGTCAATAACAAATTGGATTAATAACACTCTAACCTTAAATCTTTCATCGGTAATGTTAGGAAAATTTATAGAGTTAGGTATATATTTCTTATTTGCATTCTGTGTATTTTACTCGGCTGTACAAATGCTTAAATCCGATGATGACGACGAAGAAATCGAAGATTATTCTAATCATAAGGCATATCGTTTCGGAAAATGGCTATTCCCTATATGGCCAAAGCTTCATGGACACAAGTTCTTCATGTCTAAGGCTACTGTAAATGAAGAATTAATGAAAGCACAAAACAAACAGATTACTCTAAAAAGGAAAGGTATAATTTATGCTACGCCACTGCTGTTATGCTTGTTCGTTATTGAATTATCCGACGTGATGTTCTCTTTCGATTCAGTACCCGCAGTTATTGCTGTTAGTAAAGAACCATTGATAATTTATTCAGCAATGATCTTTGCAATTTTGGGACTAAGATCAATGTACTTTGTTTTAGAAGCATTAAAAAAATATATGTGTCATCTAGAAAAAGCAGTTATAGTTCTTCTTTTCTTTATTTCGTTTAAACTTTGTTACAATTCTATATGCGAAATTTTTGAAATAGGATATCCAGTAAGCAATGTCATAAATCTGATTATAATCATGCTTATCTTGTCAGTTGGTGTTATTGCAAGTATTATATTCCCAGAAAAAGAAGAGAATAGCAATTAAAAGTATATATTATTTTCTGACATACATATAATCATAAAATAATGATCGATCCAATAGGTCAATTACTATTACTAAAAATCAAAAATAAGTAATTGACCTTTTTCATAATTATGCATCACGAAGACATATAGGATCATTCGTGCAAAAACTGTAAATTTATATTTTTAAATATTTTAATAAATAAAAAACTCCGGCACAGAAACCTGATAATCAATATCAGACTCCTGCACCGGATTATTCTTACTGTCATAGGAAAAATTATCCCTTCAGAACCGCACGGTATCTGTCGAGAATTTCTCCCAGTTTTTTATTATCCTCCGCTTCGAATCTTGCCGTGATCTGAAGATTCCCGTTTGCATATCTTGCCAGACTCTGCAGCCATTTTTTCAGATATTCCATTTTCTGATCTTTCGCCTGCTCATCCAGTTTAGGCAGACCGTCTTCATCGAGATTCATCTTCTGCAGATCTGAAATCTGACCGCCGAAGGTGGAAATAAATTCAGCAATTATTTTTGAAGAGCAGCTGCACAGAGGAGGAAGCATTTCCTCTCTGCGGTTTTCTGTTTTTTCAATTGCGGAAATATTTTCTTCAAGAATTTCGCAGAGGCTCGGTCTGATTGATTTGGAACAATCAAGAATTTCATTGGTGATTGTTGTCAGATGATGCATGCTGATGCCGAAATAACGGAGCAGCTGGGTATTTTCTGCAAGACTCCTTACATGCTCGCACCATTTGGTATAAATATACCTGCCGAGAGTGTTCTGAACCTGAACCTCCTCGGTATCGAAATCATCAAACGCACTGGAAAAATCATCAAAATCAAAGGCATCATCGCTGCTGTTCGATTCCTCCCCGAACAGATCCGAGTCAGAGGAATCATCCTGATTAACAGCGGAATCATCAACCTTTGCATTTCCGTTCCCGTCATCGTATGAATCTATCACATCGCTCAGCTGATGAAGTGAGAAATTGAAGAAATCCAGGAAATATCCGAACTGCTGAACAAAATTAATATTCCGGTCTGCAAGCAGATCACGCAATGCAAGAATATTTTTTCCTTTCTGTTTTCTTACCTCCGAGATATCGTCTGCCGTATGGAAGTAGGCAAGTCTGTTGATCAGATTTTCCGTTACATCCTTAAGCTGGGCATTCATGAAATCAATGCGCTTGGCTTCTGCAGGGAATTTTCCGATATTCTCGCAGAGATTTTTCAGACCGCCGTCGTTAGGCTTGAGAACCTCGTTCCACACCTTTTCAGGATCTCTGATAAACTGATTCACCGTCGGATCGCTGATAAAAATTTTCTTCATGCTTTCCAGCGATGCGCTGTCGCGCTTGTTGATCCCAAGCTCCCTGCAGTTCTCGCCGAGCTCGAAAAGTCCGGAACTTTTAATACGGGGTTTTCGGATCAGATATACATTGTTGAACGGCTGATTGTCGCTCCAGTTTTTCAGCCACGGACAGAACCCGAATTTTTCCAGAATGGTCTGCTGAAGCAGACCGTTTTCACCAAAGGTTATTTTTGGATTATTGACAAAATCGTCGATTTTCTTGTCAAACTGTGTAATCGCCCAAAACAATCCGTTCTTTTCATTGGATCTGCGAAGCTGATCTGCACCCTGGGTGTTGTGGATCCATTCGGTTATCACCTCCGGCATGCCCACACTGTTAATCTGGCTCTGAGAGGATGTGCAGACAATGAGACAGTTCATCTCAAACAGATCTGTATAGCGTTCAAACAGATAAGAAACCTTGCCGCGCAGGAAAAGTTCCTTGATCAGTACGATGGTGTCTGCCATGTCGTAGACACCGGGTCCGGGTTCGAGCTCCGCAGATCTTAAATTAAGTCTGCCGCGGTAGCCGGGAAAATCCAGCACATCAAGTTTGTTGATTACACCGAAATCGCTCTGATCGTTGCTGATCGGAATAATCAGTTCGGCAGTCAGCGCGGTTATTGAACTCAACGGGATCCGCACGGAGTGATCACGGACAAAAACATCAACATGAGGCTGATCCGAACAGGCTCTGCTCAGCAGTCCGTTCAGAGCATCCACGTCAATGATTGAAAAATTTCTGCCGTCACCGCTGATATTCGGTGCAACAGCCTCCACATTTACCAGAACCTTTTCTGCAAAATCAAGTTTCTGCAAATCCTTTGTCAGAGCAATGTAAAGGTCGGTAAAAATTTTTTTTCTGTTCCACAGGCATGAAAAATATTCAGCCCTGTTTTCAACCGAAAGTCTGCATACCGTTGTTTTGGCAACCTGCCAGAAACGATCTGTCACCACGGTATCCTTGAGGAACGGATAATTGCGTTCGACATATTTTTTCAGAGACACCACATCATATCCGGAAAATTCAGCTTTTCCGCATTTCAGATTTGCGGTGTTTCTGATTATGTCATTAACCTCGTTCTGGGAAATCAGGCTGGTCTTGGCATCCTTCAGATCTCCATAGCAGGAATTAATAATGATTTTTGCTATTTCCAGTTCCTTGAGCAGAACCAGTTCAAATTTAAGCTCGTCGGTATGACTTTCCGCATGGGTTGAAAATCTTGTTACAACACCGGTTGATTCCTTGCCGCTTCCCTGGGGATTAATATCGCGGATAAAATCAAGTTTTTTATCCCCGAGCTGAATGGTGCTGTTTCCGTTTATATCGGAAATCAGTGTTGAAACCAGAAACGACTTGCCTGCCTGGGATTCACCGAAAATACCAACGCTGTTGATTTTTCTGCAGTTGTCGCGCATTCTTTTTGCATACTCAAGCTGTTCGGAGAGACCTGATTCATAGCTGTCATATTCGCTTTTCAGATTCTGGTTGTCCCTGTTCTTTTTCAGCCAGTTCAGCGCATCCGAGGTATTGGCAACAACATTCGACCATGCCGTTTCCAAATCTGTAATTGTATTATACATTGAGCATTACACTCCCACTATCCAACCAATATGTAGTTTCGCCTATAGAGGAACTAGGCATGGTACACAATCTTAATTTTACAACATCAGAAAGTTCCGAAATTCCAAGATCATCCTCGAGAGCGGTACTGTTCAGTTCACCGGTGGATTTCGGTCTGATGCGTTTAATCCTTATGCCGTCATCAGAATAACGGTTTTTACTGTTTTCGTTTTCATTTTCCGTGCGTTCGAATACCACGGAAAGAGAATAATTCGCATTCGAATTCAGCCAGTTGCAGACCCTTTCATCAATGCTCAGCTGATAAAGCGGATAGGCAGGCCAGCGCTCCTGTTTCAGCTGGCGGTAGCCGATGGTCATGCATCCAGGAGGAAGACTGATTTCCTGATCGTCAGGAATACGGTATTTCGGATCGTCAAGATCCAAAGGTTCCTTATAGAAGAGATTTGCATTAAGCAGATGCTCGCCCACCGTATCAAGCTGACCCAGATATTTGATGCTGGATCTGATCTTCAGATTTCCGACTTTGAGATAGAAATTGGACAGCGTGCCTCGGTTGACCAGGTTGCACAGAACTGCGCCCACCACGGCCGATGTCTTCGGATCCTCCACATTGCCGTTTCCGTTGATATACGGATACCAGCTCTCGAAATGGTACTGATTGAAGGAAACAATGCGATCCTTCGGAATACTGAGATAATTCTTGAAGCAGGTTGCAACGCCAGGAAGCCTTGACGGTCTTCCGGTGATTATCACCACATCGCAGATATAGCTGTTGATTACCTCGGATATGTAGTTGAACACCTTCTCGCAGATATCCAGTCTGTGTCCGGCGGCAAAATTGTTATGAAGCTCATTCAGTCTGAACTCAAGCGGCACATCCTTCACTCTGAACCTGTCTCCGCCCAGCAGTTTATTCAGATCGTGCTCAATGTATTCAAACACCTCCGGAGCTATGTCCGCGCCGTATTTAAGTTCCTGCTCTTCTATAATTTCCCTGAAGGTAACGGTTTCGTTTTCATACTGGGCATTGATCGGGCTGTACTTTTCGTAGCGTGACAGATATGCCAGCGCAATCGGATGCAGAACCTGACGGGTAAAGAGACGCTTGAGGGAACGCTCGATTACCTTGTCGGAGCTTCCTCCTCCCAGTTTTTCCTTCAGCAGCAGAGCCGCCTGCGATTTATTTGCACCGAGCTTCACCGCGTAGTCGGCAATCGCCGGCACAACGTACAGACGGATAATCTGCAGCACAATATCATCTCCGGCAATCTTGAAACTTTCCTTGAACATCTGAACCGGAACCAGAGCCTTGTCACTGATATCCTCGGGCTCATAGCGGTTTATCACCAGATCCGTGGTGCCGCCGCCGATATCAATGGTTGCCATGGTAACGCTTTTTTCATTTTTTCTGCTCCAGTTGCGGGCTGATACGGTATTGAGAAAATGTTTTACATTGCCTTTGTAATTGTAGGCGATTTCATTGTAAAGATAGCAGATCTGACCGCACATCGCCTCGTCCCAGTCAACCTTGATCTGAGGGAAGCACGGCCACATGCATGCTCTCAGTTCCTCGTCATTGAGAGCATTATGATCATCGCTTGATTTATCCCATTTAAGCGCCTTCCATAAAATTCCGATAGCCTGATGAACGCATTCCTCGTAAATTCTGATTTCCTGCTTCGGCATTGCCGGAGGAACAGTAAGAATAATTGAATCAAGATAACGGTATTCCTCGGCCTTTTCCTTGATTTTTCTGCTGGCATAACTGTTGATCTGCGAAACGGCCTGGGAGAGAATTTCAATAAGAAGCATGGTCATCATTGAACGCCTTGACCCCTTCGGGGAGAATGCAGACATTTTCTGATGATTCGGGTCGAAGCTGAGAACCTTGCCGAAGGTTGCCTCAAACTGATCATTCACCAGCGAGATAATCGGTGCAATCGTTGCCAGATTATCCGATGACGCCTGAAGATATTTATATTTTTCCAGCGAATTGTTAAGACGCCATTCGGTTGCCGCAGGTTCGTCATCCCACAGATAGCGCTTCGGACTTGACAAACCTGTATTACCTTCATTTCCGGATTTTCCGCAGCTCAGCGCCTCGGCCTCGAATCCTGTTCTTACCATGGAGGTCCAGGCGAAAACATTTGAATCAAAAATATTTCCGCGGATCGGCAGATCCACAAGAGAGGTTCTGGCAAACTCGATGCAGCTCGGGAACGGCTCCTCATAAACGTAAACCGGGTTGGTAAGATTGCGCATGCTTAAAAAGCTTTTGTTTCTGAGGGAGTTGTTTTCAACCAGCACTCCGCAGGTTCTGGAATTTCCGATATCAAGAATCAGCTGTACCGGAATGCATGAATCCTTTTTCTGGATAATGGCAGGCTTAACCTTAATCTGAGGGATAACAGTGACATTCTGATCATTGAGCAGGGCGATAAGATTAACATAATGAGCGATAAAAGCCGCATTTTCGTTTGCATCCCTTTCAATTTTTGACTTGTCGCGATTAGGATCCTCCTGCTTTTCCCTTTCCGTGAAAATGCCGAACAGCCACTCTCTTACACGGCTGTCCAGAATAAATTTGTCGAGCTGAGAATAATCATTGCAGAGACCGTAAACCTCTCCGTTGTTGAGATCCTCACGGGTGATGATCTGATCGTCATTCTGATCGTCGCTCACACTGGTATCAAATGCAACAACCAGACGATATCTCCGGCAGCCGTCCTTCGGCTTTTTCTTTCCTTCAATTTCCTTGTCGGAAATATCTGAAATGTAGCCGCGTGCCCATGCCAGCGGCTGCTGGATGAATCCGCTGTCACCGCTCTTTTTCAGGATCGGCAGAGGAAACCACTGATTTTCAAACAGAGCAAGAGAATCCTCGTTAGAATAATTTCTGACTGCCACATTTTCTAGTTCCTCCATTGTTACCAGATCCAGATATCTGATATCATTATCCAGATTTTTTACTTTCCGGATCAGATGACGGGTCTGTTTCTCCTCGCCGTCGTTATCAATAACATAGGAGGTTTTACGGTATGCGTTTCCGCTGTTGAAGGTCTCTTCATCGATATTCAGATCAAAATCAAGAAACTGGATATTAGTTTTTTCAAAGAGAGTAATCTGATATTCATGCGATTTTTCGTCCGTAATGGCTTGCGGGATCATATTTTTTCCTATCCTCAGATTTTCAGGACCGTTCATGCAGGGTCCGATATAATCAGTTACAAACTGCAAATAATCCGTGCTCAGGGAAACCGGTCCGGAACGGAGTTCTGACTGAATGCCTCCTGCGGAACCGATCACTCCCGATCTGATCCGATTATAAGAATTTCATGGCGCACTATAAATAAAATAGTAGTAAAAATGAGATATACACTGATAAAACGACAGTTTTCACTTGCTGTAAGATTTTTCCCGGGAACAGGAACTGCAGAGCAAATGAACAGGAGATGAACGGACAGACAGAAAACGGTATTTGTTTTATGCCTGCCGCCGTTTTCAGATTATGCCGGATTCATGTTTTGAAAATAAAAAAATGGACAGATGCCGAGCCCGTCAGCACTGCATTCCTCCGGCAAAAACATCAAGCAGATCTTCAGGTCTTCTGCATATGAAACCCGCATTCCAGTCCGCAACTGAATCGCTTTCGGCAATATAGCCCCAGGATGCGGCGGCGGTCTGAGTGCCTGCCCGGTTACCGCATTCTATATCTCGTATATGATCGCCGACATAAAGGGCGTTTTCAGGAGCGGTGCCGGTTTCCTTCAGAGCGAAAAGAACAGGATCCGGAAAAGGTTTTTTCTTCGGTACGGTTTCATTGCACACAAGAACGGCGCAGTCATGCAGCTCAGGGAAAGTATCAATAAGCGGCCGGGCCAGAAATCCCGGTTTATTGGTCACAATTCCCCACCTGATGGAATTTCCGCGGAAATATTCCAGAACTTTTTCAAAACCGGGGAACAGACATGATTCAACGTGAATATTTGCAAGATAAAAATCCAGAAACTCATTTTTAAGAAGATCTAAATCGAATTCATCAAATCTGCTTTCCATTACGCTCCGGAGCATTGCCGCAATGCCGTCGGTAGCAAGAAGCCGCGCCCTTTGCGGATCCATTGCCGGAAAACCGTGCAGAGCAAGCACATGATTTGCCGAATTCATCAGATCCTTCCAGGTATCTATGAGAGTTCCGTCAAGATCGAAAAAAACTGCTTTTATATTCTTTTCCGGTTTTACTGTCATTACTGCCGTCCTTTTTAATTTTTTTTCATGAAATATCCGGTACCTGCCGATCGCCGGAGAAAACCGCAATCAGTATTCCGCACCCTCGTCCGTAAGGAACCTGGTCGGATACCGCTCTGTGATTCTTCTGTAGCACGGACAGTCAGGATCGTGATCGTTGATTATGCCGCATCCCTGAAGATGTGAATAAACAGTTACCGGACCGAGATATTTAAATCCGCGCCTTTTAAGTTCAGCGGCGATTTTCTTTGATAAACCGTTGCTTGCCGGCATACCCTTTGTCTGATGGTCAGTATAAACAATACTGCATTGATCTGCAAACTGCCAGAGAAAATCAGAGAAGGAACCGAATTCGGAGATTATATCAAGGAAGCATCCGGCGTTATTGATAACGGCAAGTATTTTATTCCTGGATCTGATCATTCCTTCGGTTGAAAAAATTCTTTCCACATCCTGCTCATTGTAAAGAGCGATTTTTCTGAAATCAAAATTATCAAAGCATCTGCGGAAAATTTCCCTTTTGCGAAGCATCAGCTCCCAGCTGAGTCCGCACTGCATGGCTTCAAGCATGAGATATTCAAACTGTTTCCGATCGTCTCTGACAGGAACTCCCCACTCATGATCGTGATATGAACGATCAAGTTCGGACGCCTGCTCCCATCTGCAGTAACTCAGCATAAAAACTCCGTTAAAAACCGCCGGCAATTAATACCGGAAAACCGACCCGCCTGTTTCATTTACTGGCAGTATCGGTCCATCAAATAAATGATTAAAGAATAAAAAAATTCATGCAGTCTGATTAATGGTTTGCACTGCGGGTCTTTTTGACTCTGCCTTCATACAGACGTTCCTTGTGACGTCGCACCGCTCTCTTAATCTGTGCCGCCTTCTTGTACAGATCGCGCTTGGTTTCCTTTTTGCCGGCAACCGGTTTGACAAAGGTTTCATTCTCACGCGGCAGATCTACAAGAGATCTTAAATAGTTGACATCGTTCAGTCCTAGTTCAATCCATCCGCCGCGCGGTATGGTGCGCTCGAGTTTGATATCGCCGTAGGATACGCGGATCAGGCGGCTTACCTTTAATTCGAAATATTCGAACATGCGGCGCACTTCACGGTTATGACCTTCGTGAAGGAATACCTTGTACCAGCGGTTTATACCTTCACCGCCGTTAAATTCAATTTTATCGAATTTATTCATCTGGCCGTCGATTTCCACACCTTTGGTCATAAGCTCAAGCATTTCAGCGGTAACATCACCGAATACACGTACGGCATATTCCCTGGTAACTTCATGGGAAGGATGCATCAGACGATGAGCCAGTTCACCGTCATTGGTAAACAGCAGAAGACCTGATGTATTGAGGTCGAGACGACCGATATTAAGCCATCTTCCGGTATTGAGCGGAGGAAGACGATCATACACCGACGGACGACCTTCCGGATCTCTGTTGCTGCAGATTTCACCCTCGGGCTTGTGGTATGCAAGCACACGGCAGGCAACCATCAGAGAATCCTTGTGATTGATAACACGACCGTCATAACGGATAACATCGGTAGCAATCGCGCGGTCTCCGAGCTTGGCTATCTTGCCGTTGACACTGACACGTCCGTCAATGATCGCCTGCTCCATTGATCTTCTTGAACCGACACCTACACGACTTAATATTTTCTGTAATTTTTCTGATTTTTCCATTTATGGATCCTTAACACGTCTCACGAGATTTTAAGATTAAAATTCAAGTGTATTATATAGAAATTTTTCTTTATGATACAGTAAATTATTCCATGCAGACCGGATCCTTGCGATACCGGTCAGGACTTTGTTTCCGCGTGCATCATCCGCAGGCATCCGGCACTGACGAAATAAAAAAGCTTTTCTGCAAAAAATAAAAAAAAGCTCCTGAGTTAGGAGCTTAAAATGGAGGTTTATATGAAAAAAAGATAACAAATCTTCGCTTTGCCGGAACATCCAACAATCTTTTCCGGCGAACCGTTTCAATCGGAACAGTCCGCCAGTATTAAAGAGTTACTCAATCCAAAAAACGCACGATGTTATAAAACCGATTGAGTAACAAAACCTTTAACAGCAGCTGCAGCCTGATGACAGGTGCTTAACGCGGCGGCGCACTTCCTCCTGCTTGCCCTTGTTGAACGGACGGGCATCAGGACTGCCTAAATAACCGCACACACGTCTGATTACAGACACCTTTTCAGAATCATGACATCCGCAGTTCGGACATACAAATCCCTTTGACGTGCATTCAAACTCGCCTGCATAACCGCAGCTGTAGCATTCGTCTATCGGAGTATTGGTACCGTAGTAGGGAACCTTGTCATAACTGTAGTCCCATACATCCTCAAGAGCTTCAATATTATTCTGCATATTAGGATATTCGCCGTAGCAGATGAATCCGCCGCTTGACAATCCCGGATAATTCTTTTCAAAATCCAGTTTTGCATACGGATCAACCTGTTTCTGAACATCCAGGTGGAAACTGTTTGTATAATAACCTTTATCGGTAACGCCCGGAATCGAACCGAATTCCTTGGTATCAAGACTGCAGAAACGGTTGCACAGATTCTCGGAAGGAGTACCGTACAGACTGAAGCCGTAGCCGGTTTCCTCTTTCCATGCATCCACAGATTCACGCAGAGCCTTGACAATATTTTCTGCCTTTCTGCGCAGCTGCTCATCATCAAATACATGAGTACCGGTACCGTAAAGAGCATTGATGGTTTCATGAATACCGATATATCCAAGTGAAATGGAAGCTCTTCCGTTCTTGAAGATCTTTGAAACGTCCTCATCGGCCTTCAGACGTACACCGCATGCGCCTTCCATATATAAAATAGGAGCAACACGGGCTTTCACACCTTCCAGACGTGCAATACGGCACATCAGAGCCTTTTTACAGATATTCAGACGTTCGCCGAGGATCTTGTAGAATTTGGTTTCGTCACCGTGAGCCTCAATGGCGATACGAGGAAGATTCAGACTTACCACACCCAGGTTGTTGCGTCCGTCGTGGATCTGAACACCGTTCTCTTCATAAGGTGCCAGGAATGAACGGCAGCCCATAGGAGTCTTGAATGAACCTGTAACCTTTACAACCTGATCGTAATTAAGAATATCCGGATACATTCTCTTTGAAGCGCATTCCAGAGCCAGTTTCTTAATATCGTAGTTAGGATCGCCTTCTCTGCGGTTCAGACCTTCCTTGATGGCAAATACAAGCTTTGGGAATACCGCGGTACGGTGATTGCGTCCGAGACCTGCAATACGGTTCTTGAGGATCGACTGCTGAATCAGACGAGATTCCCATGAGGTACCAAGACCGAAGCCCAGGGTTACGAAAGGAGTCTGACCGTTTGATGTATGCAGAGTATTCACTTCGTATTCCAGTGACTGGAAAGCATCATAGCATTCCTTTTCAGTACGTGCTCTTGCAAACTTTTCAGGCTCAGGAATATTCCATTCCTCTGCCATCTTCTGATACTTCATGAAACTCTTGGTTACATACGGAGCAAGAACCTCGTCGCAGCGGTTGATTGTGGTTCCGCCGTATATATGGCTTGCAACCTGTGCAATAATCTGAGCTGTAACGGCTGTTGCGGTACTGATGGACTTCGGAGATTCGATTTCTGCATTACCCATCTTGAAACCGCGTTCAAGCATGCCGCCCACATCAATAAGCATACAGTTGAACATCGGGAAGAACGGAGAATAATCCAGATCGTGGAAATGAATTTCGCCTCTTTCATGAGCTCTTACAACTTCCTGAGGGAGCATATGCTGTTTTGCATAGTGGCGTGCAACAATACCTGCAAGAAGGTCTCTCTGAGTAGGAATTACCTTGCTGTCCTTGTTGGCATTTTCATTCAGCAGATCGGCATTGGACTGATCGATCAGACCCTTGATCTCGCGGCTGAGAGCACCTTTCTTTTCGCGCAGACGATCACGTTCATGACGGTATTCAATGTATGCACGGGCCAGAGTCTTATAGTTGCTGGACATCAGCAGATCTTCAACATTTTTCTGGATTTCGCTGATATCTACTTCATTTCTTAACTTGAGCATTTCCTCCACATTGGAAGCAACACGCTTGCAGAAAGAATTGTCTTTAACGCCGACTGCCTCTGCAGCCTTCATAACAGCCACTTCAATACGCTGTCTGTCGAAAGGAGTTTTGCCTCCGTCTCGTTTAACAACTATAAGAGCCATTCTCTTCACACCTCGGGATCTCTCAATCTGTCATGTTGTAGGTTTAATATTGAGAGAAAAAACTAAATATCCAAACAATACCGCAACAAACATCAGACAGGACTAAACAAACGGTAATTATCACCCTGCAAATCTATATGTTTCCGCGGCAAACCACCCAAATCAAGCGCTTCTTGATGCTCATAATTAATCAGGCATCACTCAAAACCGCCGGCCGCTACGAAAAACTAGTTATGACCGGGATACCAACCACTATATCTAGTGTAAAAAAAAGATCAATTTAAAAAATTAATCTTATTTCTGATCACTGTCAAAGCGTTATTTGATCAAGCTTTGATCAAAATTTCACTTGATTTTTTTGTCGTGTTTCACTAGTGTTTTTTCTAATGAACCACTATATATTGATCGCAAGTATAACCAATAATCTATATGTTGTAAATACTGCTTATTCCATCTAATCAATTTTTGTTCTCTCTATCACAGATATAATTTTTTTTTAATTTTCCCTATTGATTATTAATAATCATTGCGAACATCAAGGCTATACAACAATATATAGAAATTTCAAAACCGGAAAATACTACAAATTGAGTGAATTCTGCCGTTTCAACTGTTGATTAATTGAGCAATCAATTGATTAAATTTTAGCTTGATTAATTTTCTTTTCATGAATCATGCTGCATGAATTTCATGCCGTCCATGACTCCCTTCGCAAGACTCCCGATCGGACGGTTAAAAACAGGCTGAACAACATTGTTGCTTAACGTGCCGGTAATTGAATTTTTTTGTTTTCATGAGTAAAAGACCAAAGACTGCACTGCCCGGCCGTCCTCCGTATTTCATGAGATTCATGGCGGCGGAATCATAAAAACAGAAACGGCGGACAAACATCCGCCGCAGCTGATTAAACCATACATTCATCCGTTATCAGAACGTCCATGACCGCAGATCTTGCGTCATGCGGTTCTGGATTATCACACAGACAATCAGTAAAGGAGTTCCCTGTCGTAAAGGTTCCAGAGAAGTTCCGAATGACGGTATATCTCCTCGTGAGCCTTGCGCATGGCATCGTCAGCCTCGTGAGAACCGGTTACAGTTCCGCCCAGTTCTTCAGGAAGATCGAGTCTCATTCCGCCCCGCACAGCATGCTTTCTGGTTCCCTCATACATGATTATTTTCATATTGGCAGGGGAAACATCACCGCGGCATGCCAGCTTGTAGATCATCCAGACCTCTTTCAGATTGTTTTCATCAATGTCCGTCAGTCTGATGGGCGCAACCAGTTCCAAATCGGCGGAAACCTCGCAGTCACGGACGAAGTCCTGAACCTTCCAGATCTCGTTTCCCTTCGAGTCACGGCGGACTATTTTCATTTCCTTGTTCGTTATGTAGCTTTCATCGGTAATATTGTTTGTGGTTGTAATTTCACCGTAAACATCACCGCTGCCGAGCTTGTCGCTGATTGTTGTTGAAAATGTTTCCTTGACCTTTTCAATTCTTGCCATGGCAGGCACAGTCATCATAAGCGCAGCGGCAGCCAGCGCGATTTTACCCAACAGTTTCATCAGAACCTCCGTTACAAATATATAACTGCATTTAATTATTCAAAATCCAATGATCAGACCGGCAGTTCCGATCACGCAGCCATGTCTGATCATTTTCCGTATTATAACGGATCGGGCAAACGGTATTTTGAATCGATTCATCATTTCGGAATTTTTCTGAATCATTGACACAGCTCCAGGGAATTTTTTTCCGGCAGGCCATGCTCAAGGATGCCGCCCTGCAATAAATAAAAAAATACCGCCGTCAGGCAGTACTTGAACAATTCGGGAATCAGATAAATTTTCTGCGAGGAATTACTGCTCTGAAGTGTTTTCAGCGCGCGGTTCCTTTTTCCACCATGCATCGGAACGATCAAAACGGTGAATCACCTGATTTGAACTTCCTCGCCACAGAAGTTTTTTATCCTTGAGTGATTCCACAAATTTTCCATCGATCAGAACATCCACCAGATCAACGATTCTTTTCTGATCTGTAGTCAGATTATCGAGAGTATACCCTGTCCACATCCAGACATCCTTTTGAGGCGGGCACTCTTTACGAATCCTCATCAGCAGATTATATACGGAATCAAAATTCCGCGGATGAAGAGGCTCTCCCCCGCTGAGCGAGAGCCCCCTTCTTTTTATTCTTGTATCACATAGATCGGCAATAATCTGATCCTCAAGATCCTTCTCGAAAGGGAAACCTGCTTCAAACGGCCAGGTAGCCTGATTGTAACATCCCTGGCAGTAGTGTTCGCATCCGCAGACAAACAGTACGCATCTGGTACCTTCCCCGTTTACCACATCAATCGGTATATACTTAAAATAATTCATAGTCCTGCTGCTCTTAACCTGTATTACGGCACAAAACAAAATTTCTATGCATTATAACGCAAAATGCAACTATTTGGACTTTATTAATAAGTCCTTAAGCGCTGCAATCTGATCCCGGTACCTGACCGCCTGTTCAAAATCAAGATTTGAAGCGCATTCCTGCATTTTCTGGGTCAGTGTCTTGATTTCCTTTCCTATGGTTACAGGATCAAGCAGCAGCTCACGCGCATCGCGATCATCAGCAAGCCCCTTTTCCAGAATCTTCATATACTTGTCATTGGTATAGTCACCCTCGACATTGAGAATATCGCCGATTTTCTTGACAATCTGTTTAGGCGTAATGCCGTGTTCAACATTGTAGTCATGCTGCTTTCTGCGCCGGCGTTCCGTTTCCTCTATTGCCACCTTCATTGAATCGGTAATCACATCGGCATACAGAATCGCCTTGCCGTGAACATTGCGGGCCGCACGGCCAATCGTCTGAATCAGGGAACGCGTGGATCTCAGAAATCCCTGCTTGTCGGCGTCAAGAATGGCGACAACCGATACCTCCGGAATGTCAAGGCCTTCTCTCAGAAGATTGATACCCACCAGGACATCAAATTCACCGAGACGCAGATCGTTGATAATCTGAATGCGCTCCACGGTATCAATATCGGAGTGAAGATAGCGGACCTTTACACCGTTTTCCGTCAGGAACGAGGTAAGTTCCTCCGCCATTCGCTTGGTAAGAGTGGTAATCAGCATGCGCTCGCCCTTCTCCACAACCTGATGTATCTCGCTCAGCACGTCGTCAACCTGATCGGCTGCCGGCTTGACAATAACCTCCGGATCAAGCAGTCCGGTCGGTCTTACCACCTGTTCCACCACAAGTCCGTTGGATTTGGCAAGTTCATAATCTGCCGGAGTTGCTGAAACATAGATTGTCTGAGGCTGAATCGCGGTAAATTCCTCGAATTTCAGCGGACGGTTGTCAAGAGCTGACGGCAGTCTGAAGCCGTAATTAACCAGATTTTCCTTTCTTGAGCGATCCCCCTTGTACATTGCTCCGATCTGCGGAACAGTAACGTGCGACTCGTCTATAATCAGGAGACCGTCCTTCGGCAGATAATCGAACAGACACGGAGGAGGTTCGCCCGGCGCTCTGCGGGAAAGATAGCGAGAATAATTTTCAATGCCGGAACAGTAACCGATTTCCTGCATCATTTCAATATCAAAAGTTGTTCTCTGGGTAATGCGCTGCTCTTCCAGAAGCTTGTTGTCGTCGATAAACTCCTTGCGCCTTTTTACCAGATCGGCCATTATTTCCCCGATGGCGGTATTGAGTATTTCCTTCGGAGTAACGTAGTGCGTTTTCGGAAAAACGGTATAACGCTGCACCCTGTTTTCCACATGATTGGTAAGGGGATCGAAAAGACTGAGTCTCTCGATTTCGTCGTCAAAAAGTTCGACTCTGAGTGCAAGTCTGTCGGATTCGGCAGGAAATATATCTATTACATCGCCCCGGACGCGGAATGTTGCCCGGTAAAAATCCGTATCGTTTCTTTCATACTGCAGTTCGGCCAGACGTTTTACAATAAACCTCTGTCCCGCGGTATCGCCGACCTGAAGATGCAGCATCATTTTCAGATATGCATCAGGATCACCCAGACCGTATATGGCGGACACCGAGGACACAATCACCACATCCCTTCTTTCAAGCAGAGCCTTGGTTGCAGACAGACGCATCTGTTCTATATGATCGTTTACCGCTGAATCCTTCTCTATATATGTATCGGTGGTCGGCACATACGCCTCGGGCTGATAGTAATCGTAGTAGGAAACGAAATATTCCACGGCGTTATGCGGGAAAAACGACTTCATCTCTCCGTACAGTTGCGCCGCCAGCGTTTTATTATGAGCAAGAATCATTGTCGGACGGTTGAGCTTTGCTATCACGTTCGCCATGGTAAAGGTCTTTCCTGAACCGGTAACACCAAGAAGCGTCTGATGCTTTACACCGTCATTGATATTTCTGAGCAGTTCTTCAATGGCCTTCGGCTGATCGCCCGTAGGCTGATAATCACTTACCAGTTGAAAGTTATTGTTCTTCTTTTTTTCAGCACTCATAATTGCAAAAACCTTCTTTATATAAATCTTCTTTAAACTGCCGGGACATATCATGTATCGGATTTTTCTGTTTTCTTAATACAAAGAAAACCGGCAGAGGCAGCTGAAGGATGCATTGACACCGTTACTGCCGGGATGTTACGTTTAAAGATCCAAAACTCTAGTATATCCAAGAACAGGAAAAATTTCCCGCTGTATCTGCAATATTTTTTTATTTTTAAACCCTCCGGCATGAATCATTCTTCAGAAACAGTTTCTTCCGTATGAAAAACAGGCAGTTGTTTCCGTTAAATACAGCTGAGGCGGACTCAGTAAACATATTGATTGTATTTTTTCTGTTCAAAAAGAATAAATTCCTGTTTATTCAGAACAATTTTTCAATAATGACTTTTTAAAGGGAAAAATATTCTGATCCCCTGAAACCTGAGAACATGCTCACAATTTAAACTGAAAAACACTGCACTTCCGCCGGAATTAAAGAAAAACAACCTTATTGGCTTATAAATTAAACAAACAAATAAAAATAACAAAATATGATGTTGACAACGAAACCCTAAAAACGTACTATATACCGCGTTGAGTGTTCCTCCTTAGTTCAGTCGGTAGAACGGCGGACTGTTAATCCGTATGTCGCTGGTTCAATCCCGGCAGGAGGAGCCACCGCAACAACCTGTGTTCCTCCTTAGTTCAGTCGGTAGAACGGCGGACTGTTAATCCGTATGTCGCTGGTTCAATCCCGGCAGGAGGAGCCACTCCGAACCGCTTATCCTTAATTTTTCAAAATAACAATTTCCCGCTGAAAAGCAATGCAGAGCCCGAAAACCGTAAAGGGAGCGCAGCATCATGTTTCAGCCCGCTGCAAAGAAAAATCATGCAACCCTAAGATCTCGTTTTTTGTCTTACACGAAATAAGATTAATTTACTATTAACCCTAAATCTTCATTCAACGTTGCTTTTTTTAATTTGGTGTTTTGT
>CACWLF010000023.1 GCA_902761645.1 uncultured Aeromonadales bacterium
TTTCCTATAAAAAGTTAAACCTTATTGAAAAAAGAAAAGGTTGGATTGTCGATTTTAAACAATCTTAAGTAGCATCAAAGGTTATTATGGAGCGTTTACAGATTTTATGTTAGAACTTTTATTTCTGCTTCTCCCGATTGCTGTAATGTACGGATGGTACATGGGCGTGCGTCAGACCAAGATAAGCAGAGATGAAAGCAAGGCATCCCAGACCAGGCAGTTTGTATCCGGTATTAAATTTCTGCTTGAGGAAAAAAAAGAGCAGGCCTCGGATATATTTGTCGATCTCCTTCATATAAATTCAGACAATTTTGATGCGAACCTGGCTCTTGCCGAGGTTTACCGTGTCCGCGGCGATGCCGACAAGGCAATCAGAATTCACAAGCAGATTCTTGAAAGCGATGTTTCCGTTACCCAGCGGAAACTGGTATATAAGGAACTGGCCAAGGATTACGTTCAGATCAGCCTGTATGAACAGGCAATACCTATTCTGGATGAACTGATAGAGGACTCTACCTATCAGGTATCTGCTGTAAAACTTCTTCTCAATATTCATCAGGCGCTGTGCGACTGGGATCTTGGAATTAAGCTGATTGATCAGTATCATGGTATTTTAAGCGAAAAATATACGGTAGGTCTTAAATCTCAGTTCTTCTGCGAGAAGGCTCAGGAATTCATTCTGACGCAAAAGAACGACGCCGCAATGGAATTTCTTGAAAAGGCAATATCACTGAATCCAAAATGCGTCAGGGCCTATATAATCATTTCACAGCTGCTTAAAAACCTGCACAGGAACAGCAGTGCAGTTGAATATTTAATGAAAATTCCCCAGATAGCCCCGTCTATGACGATGGAGATGCTTCCGATCCTCCGCAGCTGTTATGAACTGCCTCGTGAAAAGAGTGTATATCTTGAGCAGCTGAAAAAGATTCATGAATACAGTTCATCCGCATCATTGATTATAGAACTGGCCAATTTTGATGAGCTGGACAATGAGGAAACTCAGGAGTTTATTTTAATGCACCTGAAACGCAATCCGTCTCTGAAGCTGTTTTCTGAACTGCTTAAATACCAGCAGATAAATGCCCACGATGCCGTATCAAAGGAAAATATCGGCATGATTCAGAGTCTGGTAAATGCCCAGCTGGCAAAGAATCCTATATATCAGTGCAGGAACTGCGGATTTCAGTCAAAGATCCTGTTCTGGCACTGTCCTAACTGCAGTAAATGGTCTACTATAGAGCCGATCCACGGTTTTGAGGGTGATTAAGCCGTAGTAGCTGATTATCAATTTTAATTTTAAGGTTTTGTATGTCTGATTTAAACGATTCAAAGATTATTGTAGCACTGGATTACAACAATGAAGCTGATGCATTGAAGTTTGTTGATTCGGTGGATCCGTCTCTGTGCAAACTGAAAATCGGCAAGGAAATGTTTACCTATTTCGGTCCTTCACTGGTTAAGCAGCTTATCGATCGCCGCTTTGACGTATTTCTGGATTTGAAGTTTCATGATATACCCAATACGGTTGCCAATGCTGTCAGGGCGGCTGCAGAACTGGGTGTATGGATGGTTAATGTGCATGCCTCCGGCGGTCCGAAAATGATGAGTGCGGCGAAGGAGATCCTGGAACCTTACGGCAGTGATGCTCCTCTTCTTATCGCAGTTACCATTCTGACATCAATGGATCAGGAACAGCTCAATGCAATCGGTATTACACGTCCTGTAAATGAACAGGTTAAACTTCTTGCGACCGCAGCAAAGAATGCCGGACTTGATGGTGTGGTGTGCTCGGCTCAGGAAGCTCAGATGCTGAGAGAAAATCTGGGCAATGATTTTCTGCTGGTTACACCGGGCATCCGTCCGATCAATTCCGTAAAAGGCGATCAGTCAAGAGTTGTTACACCTAAGCAGGCAATGATTAACGGTTCAAGTTATCTTGTGATCGGCCGTCCTATCACCAAGGCAGAACGGCCTAATGAAGTGCTGAGGGATATTATTGCCGAAATAAATCAGGAATAACTCTGGCGCAGAACCTTGGTAATGAAATGATAGCCGTAAAGTGAAATGATCATGCCGAAGGCGTGCGCTTCTCTTGCCACTCTTGTTTCTGCAAGATCCAGATTGAAGTACTGGTTGATATAAGGAGTGGCTATAACAAAACAGATTCCGCCGACAGCCATCAGTATTCCGATAATTTTCTGATGGTGGTACCAGAATGCACTGCAGATGAAATACAGTGCGTAGTTTGTTCCTGAAATTCCATAGAATACTTTCGGTCTGTATCCGTTGTATGAACTCATCTCAAACATATTGATCAGCGTGTTCAGGATCAGCAGTGTCAGCAGCATTTTCCAGCCGAAGTTGAGGCTGAACCACGGTTTTGACACAGGAAAAAGCACATAAATCAGATTGAAGGCAAGAAGATCTTCTATCAGATGATAGGTTGAACTGTGAACAAAATTACCGTACAGGTATGTTCCCCAGAAATCATTAATGTGAGCCGTGCTCAGACTCAGAGGCATATTCAGCTTAACAGCCAGAACATGAACGGTCACAACAAGTATATTAATAAGCAATAAAATCATAAACGGAAAACAGGTATAAATAAAAACTAAAAAGATTAATGAATTAAAAAGTCGTCAATGGAACCGCCATGGTTTATGTGCTGCTGGATTGGAAGAGGAGTCCTTCCCTGACCCGTCCAGGTTTTAACTTCACCGGATGGCATCGTATACTGATATTTTGCAGGACGTTTTGCTCTTTTGGCGTGGGCTGAGAACTGATCATTCGGGGAGTAATTGGGCATGAGCTCTGACGGATCAATTCCGTCTGCTTCAAGCTGGCGCAGATATTCAGTGATCTTCTGATTTCTGATGGATTCCTTTGCCTTGCGTTCATCCACAATTTCCTGCAGATTTTTCAGGGCAGTTTCAAGTACGCCCAATGAAACGGAATCGCATTCGTTTTTTAGAACAGTCTGATCTAAAAATACTTTATTAAATACTGAAGACATTACATTTCACTCAATAATGTATTGGCCCATTGAGCTGCTTCGAGATATATATCAATAACATTCTGCTCGGTGATGCCTAACATTGTTACTCTTGCCTTTAAACGTGACCAGTTAAGGTTCTCATAGTCAACAACCAGACCAAGATAGAAAGCAAGTTCTCCCTTTTTATCAATAAGAGCACTTTTGATTCTTTCACCGATAGGGAGTGTTCCAAGAATATCGTCGAACGGTTTATCCATCATGGCATCAAGCAGAGACAACAGGCCTCCCATGAATGCCTCATGGAAATCGATACTGCCTCTCTTTCGTTTTGCCAGGGATTCACAGAATCGTGCACGTATCAGACTCATTCGGGACAATTCTGAAGGTTTGCCCTCACTCATGGCTGTGGACCACATTAAAACCACAAAACGCTTAAGATTGTCGCGGCCTAAAAATACCACCGCGTGTTTAATAGAGCTGATTACATCGCTGGAGCCGTAACGTACATTGTTAACATATCGAAGCAGTCTGTAGGTTAACGCCTGATCCTGACTCAGTATGAGCTCTACCTTTTCAAAATTAATAGGATCCTTCAATGTTTCATTGAACAGCTGGGATACAAAGAACTGATTTGCTGAAATGGTTTTGTTCTTTACAATTTCTGGTTTACTGAAGAAATAACCCTGGAACAGCTTGAAACCCATCTTTTTTGCTTTTTCAAATTCCTCATAGGTTTCAATTTTTTCAGCAAGGCAAATAATGCGCTTGAATTCCTTGAAATGATTGTAGATATAATTCTGGATGACATCCTGCGGTGTCAGTTTCCAGTCAAACTTGATTATATCCACGTACGGCAGGAAAGGATCCCACTCCGGTTCAAGGGTAAAGTCATCAAGTGCAATGGTATAGTTGAAATTTTTCAGTTCTTTAATGCTGGCAAGCAGTTCTTTGTTAGGAGTCGCATCTTCAAGGATTTCAATTACGACTTTATTGCGAGGCAGACTGGATGCAAGACCTTCAATAATCAGGGAATAAGGGAAATTAACAAATGCTATTTTATCGCCGACAAGATTTTCAATAGGCTGATTAATAAATTGTTCCGCCAGCAGCGATGTTGTTGCCTCTTCCGATGATACATTTGGGAACGCGTTGGTTAATCCCTTTCTGAACAATAACTCATACGCGTATGTTTTCATCTTAGCGTCAAGAATAGGTTGTCTTGCTACAAATGAATACATCTGTTTAAAATCCTTTTACTCTTAGTCCGCAACAGCTACAGTTACAAGCAATTCAAAATTATCAAAGAGTAGTTCTTGCCAACTTGTTATTTCGAGATCATAACAAAATCAGTAGATTAATAAATCGATCATGGTCAAATTTATAATATAAATATTATTTATGATTTACCTAATAAAAATAAATAATATTCAATAAAAAACAATTTTACCGTTCAGACAGCGACTTATCATTATTTCCACTGATATTATAATCAATTTTGTCCGATTTGGATATCATACCATTAATATTTTGTCAGTATGCATATTTATATTGTATATAGTGAAGTAGTTAAAAAAATTGCGGGTTAATGTGTACAATATAATCGTTTTTTGCTGTTTTGTGCTGCTGATACGATATGAGGATATTATTCTCCGGCAGTTATTCCATATTTGACTGAATATGTGAAATTATTATTCTCAGAATATTAGTATTATATATTAATATTAAAAAAATTTTATTATTGTATATTTTAATTTAGAAACAATATATTGGAAGTTATGTTTTGATTAATATTTTGTTTATATTTCGTTTATATTTAATTATATCTGTTTGAATTATGAAAATATAAATTAAATAATTAGAATATAATATATTTAATAAATTTAGTACTATATTTTTATATAATTGATTTATTATATATAAAATCTGTAATATAAATATATTAATTATTATCCGGATAAATATAATATTATTTTATAAAAATATTTTAACAAATATAATATATTTTATATAAATATAAAAATAATATATTTATTTTGTTTTTAATAATTAACACGGATATATTGCTTTGACGTCAATATACCCGTTTCTGTCTATTCTTCCTTGTTTTCAGTCTTTACGGCCGGGAAAAAGCCTGAGTTTGAACGTAATTTGCCTGGCTGCAGTTCAGAGGCCTTAACCTTGATAAACTGTTTCAGTTTCTTTTTGAATTCTGTTCCGTCGTAGCTTTCATCACTGCCTTTTTTCTTCTTCCATACGAAGTATGATATTGAGTCCAGTTCATCCTTGAATTTCTCGTACTGAGGCATCATTTCGAAGCATGTTATTTTCTCGCTGATGCAGTTCTGTGCATAATCCAGTATAAGGGAATAATTAATTTTTGCATCTGTTGTACTGAAGTTTTTCAGAAGATTTTTTCTGATGCGCGAGTTGTATATTAATTTTCCTAGATATTTAAATTTAATTATATTTTCCAGATATAATAAATATAAAATACATAATCCAAGCAATATTATTAATATAAACAGCGCTATATATAATAATTTATTCTGATATTTGCTGTCCAGATCGTACTGTTCGTGATTCAGCGGTAAAACATCGTAATCAATTGTTTTAAGATTAAAAACATTCAAATCGGTTTTTAAATTATTTGCGCTGATCCAGTTAATCTGAATAGGTTCGAAATGCAGTTTCATCTTTTTGAGAGGAATGTAAATATACCTTATTACCTGTTTTGATTTCAGAATTCCGGTTTTTGGATCATAAGTTTCACTGGTGTATCCTTTATCCTCGTAAACCTTGAACTGTGGTGTTTCACGCATGGTTATTTTAGGAAAATTATCCACGGAAGCGCCTGTTGCCTCGAATTCCAGTTCGTGGGTTATCGGTGTATTTGCTTCAATCTGCTTTGTTTTCGGTGTCCACGATTCCTTGATTTTGAAATCGTCTGCAACAATCAGATTCTTTAGATTTTCAAATCCGTCTATGGTTAGTCTGATTTTAGGGTTCTGCTGCACGAAACGCAGTTTGGTTCTTTTTCCGTTGTTTGCCGACTGACTGCTGCGCTGCTTGCTCGGATCAGTCAGAACGATGGTGCCGGTATTGTTGCTTATTACCGGATTATTCAGAGAATGCGGAACATTCTTTAATGATGTATCGTATTTTCCTGTAATTGTCGGCTGTTCAATTTCATAATTTCCGGGCTCGCTGAAACTTACCGCATAGGTTTTGGTGGATACTGCAATAAAGTGATTGCGGTTTGTCGGAGCCTGTTTCTGCTCACTGATCAGGTGAATGGTTCCTCCCTTCACGTAAGGAGCTGTAATGTTGGTAATTTCGACACTCTGCGGCTGGGTGACAGTAACTGTATAGATTATTGTCTGATTGGTGTAGTGCTTGTCATCGGTGCTGCTTTTGATTTCATATCTGATCAGATTGCTGAGTTCAGGATGATTTGAAACCCGGCCTTTGTTTCTTACAATGATCGGCAGGGGAGTGGTAACATTGTTTCCGATCAGCATGCTTGGAATTTCACGTGAACCGGCAATATGGGAGAGGATCGGAATTCTCCAGTAGGTTTCATTGCGGTCGATATTGTAATTGGAATCAATATTGCCGATGATAAATTCCTTTTCAATCAGAGGTCTGGTATCAAGATCGTCAATGGCAAAGCGACCCTGTGCGGTTACAACCAGCAGAAAACTTTCACTCTGGAAGATTTTGTCCTCGTGTACTCTGAGCTGAATCAGATTGGCGCTCAAAGCCGCAGGTGCGAGCATTAAGACTGCAATCAGAAAAAGAGCGGCGCGTGCAAAATTTTTCATCATATCTACCATTGTTTTAAAGGTCCTTTCTTTAAAGAACTTCTGTTCTGCATATTGCGGAGACGATTGCGGATCAGATCCTGCGGATTAAGATCCTTGCATCCCTCCTCCTTGCTGCATTCATTGTTTCCGCCGTCGGCGGTTGATATAAGATTAACGTTTTCAGCGGAAATGGCGTGCTGCTTGGTTAATTCCTCGAACTGCAGCTGTTTAAGCAGATTCAGATTGTATGTTGCATCGTAATTATGAGGGTTATCGGTTGCGGTAACCTTTTCGTAAAGCATGATGGCGGTGTCAAGATCTCCAAGCATTGCGTAGCAGTTGGCAAGATTGTAGATCACAAGCGGAGTATTGCTTTCAGACGATTTTTCATAAAATATAATTGCACTGAGATAATCGCCTGCGCGGTAGTATGCGTTTCCTTTCCAGCGATTGTTTTCGAATGCCCTGGCGGCACTGAAAAACTGACCGTCATTGAACAGTGCAATGCCTTCCTGATCTGTCGCATATGCCGTGCTGCCGCCGGTGAAGGAAGGAAGCAGGGTGAAGGCTCCCAGGAGAAGTGTGAAAATGAAGCCTTTTCTGAATACTGTAGCCAGGAACAGCAACGGAATTGCCATAAGATAACCGAAATCAAACTGTTCATAGGTATCCTTGATCAGTATCGGATCTGTCTTAAGTGCATGACTGTAAATCGTAGGCAGCTTGTATTCATTGTCATGATGGAAAATGTTTATTTTTGAATTTTTCGCCAGCTCCTCGATATTTCTGAAACCTGTCTTGGCGATTACGACGTGTCCTTCATGGTCCTTGATCAGAGTACCGTCCTTCTGTTTGAGGGCGGCACCTGTTTCGGTACCTATTACATACAGGAAGTAGCGGTTTTTCGAATCGTTGATGAATTTAGCCATGACAGAAGCTTCCTCCTTGTGCGGAAGATCATCCGTGATCAGCAGGACATTGCCGAGTTTTCCGTAATCATTGATAATTTTTTCCGCAAGCTGAACGGCTCTGAACGGATTTGAGCCCTGCATCGGCATCTGACTCGGTTCCAGCTGTCTGATATAGCTTTTGATTGTATTGAAATCGTTGGTAGGAGGCAGCAGTGTATAGGCATTGCCGGCAAAAACCACAATGGCGATTTTCTTTTCCGGGGAAGTCTTGCTCAGGAGCTGAAGCAGTGCATAGCGCATCTGCATATAGCGGCTCGGCTTGATATCATCCGCCAGCATTGAATTGGACAGATCCATCGCCCAGACCCATACCTCTTCATTCTGATACAGCGGTTTGTCGCGGTTCTCCAGTGTAGGTCCCGACAGGGCAAGCACTCCTATAATCCATGGAATTGCGAAATACTTGAAATGTTTGGTAATGGTTTTTGTATTCTCATTGTTGAAATGGTTGAAAATTTCACTGTTCATCATGTGCTGTGACGAGTTGTATTTTCTTAATTTCAGTACAATAAACAGAATAGGGAAGACCAGTAGAACCAGCATCCAGGGTCTGCTCAGAAAGAAACTAGTCATAATGTCTCCTTACAATAAACGCGATAGCAAAGGACAGAAGCAGTGAAATGAGCAGCGGAATATAGTATATTTCAACGCGCGGCTGATAATAAGTGATGGTAGCCTTTTTCTGTTCCGTGGCATTAATGCTTTCGTACACATGACGCAGCGAGCGTTCACTGGTTGCGCGGTAGAATTTTCCGCCCGTATCCTCGGCTATTTTCTGCAGTGTCGGAATATCAAGGGATTCGTTAACCTCCTTGTTGTCGGAACCGTAGCCGATGGTGTAGATTTTCATTTCGTGATTCAGCGCATAGGTAATGGCATCGTCGATCTTGATATTGCCGGCTGTATCCTTTCCGTCGGTAAGCAGTATCAGCACTTTGTTGTCGTTGGGGGCTGAAGAGAGGGTCTGAGCCGACAGAATGATCGCATCGCCGAGTGATGTCAAGGCTCCTGCCAGATTGGTATCAAGTTCGTCGACAAAACTTGTCAGAAGATTATGATCGCTGGTAATAGGAGACATGATGAAAGCCTTTTCGCCGAAAACAATAATACCGAACTGATCCTGGTTTCTGATCCTTATAAATTCCTTGAGCTGCTGCTTAAGCACATCAAGACGGGTTTCGTATTCCTGACCTACCTTTATATCCTTTACCGACATGCTGAGGGACATGTCAACGGCAAGCATGATGTGATAATTCTCCTGCTTTACCGGAATTGCATCAGGCAGATAGATAGGGCGTGATACCGCCAGCGCCAGAAAAATAAAACTGAAAGCCGCCAGTATGGTAATGGAAAGTGACATTCTTGCTTCTCTTGCCTTCACAAGAGGCACGGAGATAAGCTTCATCGGTTTATGAACCGGCTCCTTCATAGGCCAGAAATAATAGATCAGATAGGGAACTATTATTACCAGCAACACCAGGGGATAGGTTATCTCTACCATAATGCTCTCCAGAAGTTTGAAAGGATCCACAGGAGACTGTTGATCAGCAGAGAACGTCTTTCTCCGCGTGTGATGTCGCAACGGCTGTATAAAATTTCATCCCAGCGATCGGCAAAACTGCGGAAATTGGACAGACTTCTGCGATCCAGAAAATCGAGCCAGTCTCTGCCTGTCAGCTTGGCCACCTGATCGCGTTTGTACAGCTTCAGGGATGTTTCCTTTAAAAGTGAATTCAATTCCTGAGGATATTTTACTGATTTGAAAAAAACGATAATCATCGCCAGCGCCGCCTTGAATACCGGCCACAATCTGTAAACAGCATAGGCAGCCAGCAGCACCAGAAAAAGCACCAGTGCTCCGCAGATTATGTATTCATGGATCAATGCGGGTTCCGAACCTACATGAATATCCTTTAATCCTAAATTTTTAATTGTCTCGGTATTTACCATCAAGGCACCTCTATTGTTTAGAAGCATCTATACGAATGAATCGCTGGCAGGACTGTTTCAGCTGAGCTGATAATACTCTCATACGGTGCATACCGATTTTGCGGTAGTCCTCGGAAAACTTCCTGTCATTGGATACCACATAGCCTACAGCAGATCCGTTGTCCACATAAAGAGAACCGCTGTTGGTTATTTCAATTTCGAGTTTGTCGAATACCTGATAGCAGAATACTATGTGGTTGCGGTTCAGATATCGCAGAATGGTTGCGGCTTTAGGCGACATGCGGTAGAAATCGCTGATCACGTAAATTACAGATCCCGGCCTTATGTTTTCGCTGAGATGAGTCAAACCGTCTTCGATTGTTTTGCTTGATTCCGGATTTTCAAGTCCGAGATAGTAGTAGTCACGCACCTGCTTGATTATTTCCAGAACATCGTGATTGCGTCCTCCCGGAGGAGTTCTTGCTATTTCATCATTGATGAGAAGCATATTCGACACCTTGTCCTGATTCAGCAGAGCCTGCCACGCGGCTGATGCTGTCAGCACGGCTGCCACGCGCGCCTTGAGCTGACCGGTGGAACCGAAATACATGGTTTCCGTCAGATCGGTAAGTATATAGGTGCAGCGGTCACGCTCTTCGCGGTACATTTTGGTATGAGGCTTGCCGGTACGTGCAGTCGAGCGCCAGTCGATGTTCCTGATATCGTCTCCCGGAACATACGGGCGCACTTCATCGAATTCCATTCCTCTTCCCTTTGAAGTGGAGGACTGGAATCCGAAACTGTTGCTGGCTACACGCCTGGTTGGAAGCATAACATTTGAAGGAGGAACATTGACCAGTTCTTCAAATGTTAACTCGATTGAACTCATGAAACGACCACCAAACTCAAGATCTTTTCAATAACATCATCGGTTGTAATACCGTCAGCTTCACCCTCCATGCTCAGTATCAGACGATGTCTCATAACCGGGTATGCGCAGACCTGAATATCATCAGGTGTCACGTAGTCTCTGTCGCTCAGCCATGCTCTTGCTCTTGCGCATCTGCACAATGCCATGGTTGCGCGCGGACTTACGCCGCAGGCCAGCCAGCGTGCAAGGTCTCCGTTATAGGAAACAGGATTGCGGGTTGCATTTACAATATTTACAATGTATTTCTCCAGTTCTTCCGAAATACTTACGTCAAGCACTGCATCGCGGGCCTCAAACAGTTCCTTCTGAGTCAGAAGCGGGTGCTGCTTAGGCTGTTCATGATGCTGCATTTCATAATGATTAAGACGGAGAATGTTTAATTCGTCGTTTGCATTAGGGTAGTCGATCTTGATGTGAAGCATGAAACGGTCCAGCTGTGCTTCAGGCAGAGGATACGTACCCTCGTGTTCCAGCGGATTCTGAGTTGCCATTACCAGAAACAGATCAGGCAGCGGATAGGTTTTTCTTCCGATGGTAATCTGTTTTTCACCCATTGCCTCCAGGAGCGCACTCTGAACCTTTGCCGGTGCACGGTTGATTTCATCGGTCAGCAGCAGATGGTGGAACAATGGACCTGGCTGGAACGCAAATGTGCCGTCCTGAGGTCGGTAAACATCAGTACCTGTAACATCTGCAGGCAGCAAGTCTGGTGTAAACTGAATTCTATGGAATGATCCTTCGATGCATTTTGACAGTTCCTTGATCGCACGTGTTTTGGCTATTCCCGGAGGTCCTTCCACCAGAATATGTCCGTCTGACAGAAGTGCCAACATAAGTCCGTCAATCAGATCAAGCTGACCAAGTATCTGTGAACTGAGATATTCCCGTACAGCTTGGACTTTTTCTTTAATCATAAACCTTAATCTCGCATTCAAATCTAAATACAAAAAACCTTGATATTATATATTTTTTCAATATACAAGTTGACAAAAATTATTAAAATAGTGAACTAAATTTGTATTTAATGCTTTTTTGGTCGATCTTTAACCAGTAATTTTTTTTATTTTCCCGTGCTCCGCTGAAGTTCCGGTTTGAATACGAGTTGAAGCTGCACCGTCATGGAACATATTCATCATTTATAATAAAAGAAGAGATAATAAACATATTTAATGCAGTGCTGAAACCGGATACTGCATGCAGAGGAAAAACAGGAATCTATTGTGATCCTGTGTATTTGCAGCTTTAAAAAGCAAATATTAAATACTATATTTCTGGGCAATTTTACGTTTTAATTAATTGTTCGTGAACAAGTCTTTAAAAAATTGCGCGCACTGTTGCAATTGTTTTTAAATTACGTATCATATTCATTTTTCAGAAAAAATAAATTTTGTACCTCTAATTGAGTTAGTGTTTCATGAATGGTACAAACTGAAATCTCATAATGAAAATTATTTGCCGGAAATTTTAAAGGATAACTCATGAAAATCAGAATAATTACCGCCGTGCTGCTTGCTGCGGCCGTTTCATATGCTGCCAATGCAAATGATGAAAATTTATGCAATGATGCCTACGATGCAAAGAATTATGCAGATGCTCATAAACATTGCAGCGTTCAGTGTGATAAAAAAATAAGTGCAGGCTGTGTCATATCCGGAAAAATATATCAGTCCGGATTAGGCGTAAAGGAGGATATCAAACAGGCCAAGGAATTGTTTGAAAAAGCCTGCGGAATGAATGATAAAAACGGATGCCTGCTTCTGGGAGATATTTTCAAAAAAGAAAAAAATCTTGAAAATGTAAAGAAATACTACACTAAAGCCTGTGACCTGAAGGAAGGTTCAGCCTGCTTTCAGATGGGATATGTATATCGTACCGGACTTGACGGCAGAACAGATCTGCAGAAAGGCAATGAATACCTGAAGAGGGCCTGCGGGCTGGACAATTCGGCAGGCTGTACAATGTACGGTTTTTCAATTCTTCAGAACAGCAGCAAATCTCAGGATATTTCTGAAGCAAAAAAATTCCTGGAAAAAAGCTGCGGAATGGATGACGGTCTGGGCTGCGCTTTTCTTGGCAGTCTGTATCAGACAGGGCAGGGAATGCAGACTGATTATCAGCAGGCAAAGAAATTTTTTGAAAAATCATGCGGGCTGAAAAACGATATCGGTTGTTTTTACTGCGGATCGTTATATGCTGAAGGCACCGGCGTGGAGAAGGATTCGAAAAAAGCACAGGAATATTTTGAAACGGCATGCAAACTGGGACATAAACTCAGCTGCACGAGAATCTCAAAGTAATCAGGCGTGCTGTTGATGATGCCGGCTTGTGGCGATCGTTAACGGGTTTTCAGTCGAACATGGACAGCTGACGGGAGATCCATGATTTCTGACTTGCGTCTGTTACCTGATCTTCCGGTCCGATTTCACCGAAAAGCAGCGGAGATTCTGGATTGTGCGTTCTGAAATTCCGTTTTGCCTTTTCGTGATCATGATTGGCGTAGCAGTAGGTGCATCCGTGAATACAGGTGTTATATGCTCCTATATCGCTGCCCAGAATACAGGAGCAGTCGTCTCTTGCTCCTTTGTAGGATGAGGGTATATCAATCTGACTGCCGAT
Organism: uncultured Aeromonadales bacterium; assembly: GCA_902761645.1. Taxonomy (GTDB): domain Bacteria; phylum Pseudomonadota; class Gammaproteobacteria; order Enterobacterales; family Succinivibrionaceae; genus UBA2804. The sequence continues at coordinate 13,249 of CACWLF010000023.1, forward strand.
AATTTTTTCCAGATAGTTGCGATCTATGCATACCTTTCTTTTCTCTCCGCATTGCTGCAGTCCGGGTTCGGCACCGCAGACAATCAGATTCAGTCTGTATTTTTCCGCAATTGCAGAAAGTCTTTTCACCATTCTTGATTTTGTTTCCTGCGGAACTTCAAACAGATAATTGTGATTTCGCAGTGTATTTGAATACAGCTTAATGAAGCTTATGATTGCATTTTCCGCATATCCTGACAGCTGACGTGAAAAATATTCAAAAGCCTCATAGTGAAAATTTTCGCTGTATCTGCCGGTAATGAATATAGGATCGTAGCGCCAGGAAATACGGAACGGATCTGTTGTTCCGGCAAGATTTCTGATTGAATCAATTACATCCGAGCTTGGCGGAACAAGGGGTTCAATCTCTGGTCCGTACGGTGTTACGGTGATGTGCCACAACTGTCTGAAACGGCTGAAATGAAAAAGACTGTTCAGCAGCGGACGGGGGTTTTTGGTGCAGAAAATCATGCAGTCCACAATTTCGGGATCAAGCTGAAATCTGGTAATCTGATGCTGATTGTACGGATTTCTGACGCATACTTCACCTTTGCGGATTTTATCGATCAGCCATCGGCTGAAAAACGCAGGAATATCAGTTCGCATTCCGGTGTTGATGATCATTGTTGAATTCTTCCAAAAATTTCTGTGATGCGGATAGTTTATCAGCGGATGTTTTATTTTCCAAAAAAAAATTCGTGAGAATGTTTTTCAAAAAAATATGGCAATAAAATTGTATCAGTGATCCGCTGCTGCAGCGGAAAAATATTTTTTATTCATGTAAACAGCATAAAAAAATTTATGATTCAATTTTTTATGTGCTATTAATTAGAGAAGCACTAAAGGGAGATAAACACCAAATACACAAAAAACTGAAAATCAGTTCCGACAATTTCAGAAATTTTTTCTAATCATTTATAATTGCAGAGATTTCTTAAAAATTAATTTCTTTTGTTCAATTATTTTTTCAAAAATTATAACTGTGTAGAAAAAATTTATTGAAAAATTAATTAAAATACAGCAACCTGGATGATTGTTGCTGTAAAAAATATTTCAGCCAGAAGTGAAAATCTCCGAATCCTTTCGGAAATGCTCTATTTTGTGCCGGACTGAGCGGATTTGTTTTTTGTGCATGCTTTATTTTTTATCAGGTGCAAGTGTCGGTTTGTGTTTTTATTCTGATTAAAAAAATTATTAAAATAAATTTTGGAGTTTATATGCCTAAGCTAATGAAATCGGTAATTCTGATGTTGGGTTGTACATTTGCCTTTAATGCCTTTGCTGCGTCAATGCCGAAATCACCGCAGAAAGTAGGTAACTGCGAACTTATGTATCAGCAGAAGAAAATGGATCAGGTTGTTAAGGTCTGCGAAAAGGAAGCCAAGACAAATTCGCCTCGCGCACTGTTTATTCTGGGTTACCTGTATCAGCAGGGTATCAATGTTGAACAGAATTTCGCTCTGGCCGGCAACTATCTGCAGCAGGCTGCGGATCTCGGTGATGCCGAGGCTCAGTATCTGTATGCCTACCTGGTATACTCACAGAAGATTCCAAATGTGGATCAGAGACTTTCTGTTCTTTATTTCCAGCAGGCTGCAGCCCAGAACGATCCGAGAGCTCAGTTCATGCTCGGAGTGATTCATGCTCAGGGAAAACTCGGTCTCGACAAGGATGAAAAAGAGGCGTTCAAATATTACAAGAATTCAGCCGACAACGGATTTGCCAGAGCTCAGGTTGAAGTATCAAAATGCTATTCTCTGGGTCTCGGTGTGAAGGCTGACGAAAAGGAAGCCGTAAAGTATCTTCAGATGGCTGTTGAACAGGGTGATTTAATGGCCAAGTATATTCTCGGGATCATGTATTACCGCGGACTCGATATTGAAAAGAATGTTGACAAGGCAATTGAACTGCTCGGTCAGGCAGCAAGAGAAGGTCACCGCGGCGCTCAGGTGGCGTGTGAGGAAATCAAATGCTATAAAAAGTGATTTCTTTGACAGCAAGTTACGAACCTGTTTTTTTTCAGTCGTTTTTTTTATTCTGCGAAAAAACAGGTTTTCTTTTTTTTAAATCTCTGTTGATAAAAATAAGGATTGCATATAAAATCTAGTTGACTAATAGTGATTTCTGGACAGTAATTAATCATGTGTTTTTTTTGATTATTATTTAGAACATAAAGTTTTCAATTTTGAAACGATAAGGGAGAATTTATGACAGCAGTAGTTGGCCTGTTTTACGGCAGCGATACCGGTAATACTGAAAAGGTTGCAAAGAAAATTCAGGCGGAACTGGGTGAAAATCTGGTTGATATTTATGATGTTGCCAAGGCGACAAAAGAAGATTTGTTAAAATATGATTTCCTGATTTTCGGTTGTCCTACATGGTATACCGGAGATCTTCAGGCTGACTGGGAAAACTTTGTTCCTGTCCTGAAGGAAGTGAGTCTGGCTGAAAAGATTGTTGCAATATTCGGCTGCGGCAATCAGGAGGACTACAGCGAATATTTTGTTGATGCAATGGGCACCATTAAGGAAATTGTTGAGGAACTCGGCGGTACCATTGTAGGAAACTGGTCAACAGACGGTTACAGTTTCGAATCATACAAGGCTCTGGTTGACGATGAACATTTTGTCGGTCTGGCGATAGATGAGGACACTCAGTACGAACTTACCGATGAACGAATCAAAAACTGGTGTGCACAGCTTAAAGATGAAATGGCTCTGAACGTTTTTGAAGAATAAAAAAACACAGCCATCCGGATTCAAACAGTCCTGTACCGGGATGTGCGGATATTCCGCACATCCTTTTCTTTTTGCATATCATTCTTTTTATAAACTTAACATCTGATTTGCTTGCCTGATCAGCGGATACAATTTTTTTCAGAGAGCTGCGGCGGACAGCAGTTGAATTATCTGCCGCCGGCAGTTCAATTGCCGGCATATGAATGGCACGTATAATTGTTCACAGGAAGTTTCTTTACGCATCACAAAAATAATGAGTTGATAAAATGGCTGTCATCGCCGTTGCGTTCTTGGGTTCGGTGTTTGAAAATATTCTGAATTCAGTCAGCTGCAGCAGTTCTGCAAGTCAGGTTGAATTCAATGATTTCTGAATTTTTGCCGATAAGACTGATTTTATGGAAAATAGGCAAAAAATTAAAAAATTGAGCAATAAATTATTCTTAATATCTAAAAATTCACAGGATTGAAAATACGGAACTTATGGAAATTCCGGTAAATGATTTTGCAGTTTTTTTGATTAAACGGCAGGTCTGACAGTGTTTTTCGCGATCAGATCGCATCCTGTCATCTTGATCTGACAACGGGAAAAATAATTTTTTTCCAGAAATGCGGAACATTGGTTTTCTGTACTGAAAACAAATCAAAACACCGGCAAAAAAATTAACGGAAAAATTCTAAAAAAATTAATTTTTTCAGAATAAAAAATTATTTTTTTAGGTGTAAATTATTTTTTTTATAGAAAAATCATGCGGAAGTAAATCTTTGAATTCTTTGAAATCGTTTTTTTTGAAAACAGATTTAAAACTGTTATATTTTTCTTTAAATTTTTGATAAAATAAGGCCGTCGTAATGTAGCAATGGAATATTATCAAGTTTGTTCATCGATTATTCTATTGAGTAATAAAGGAAGAAAACATGACTAAAAAGAAAACCGAAGCAACTCAGGTTGTTTCTGCTCCTGTAGTAGACAAAGAATACCTCAAGAAAGAAATTATCCGCCAGTTACATTCAACTTTGGGTACTAGCGAAAAGAAAGCAAGTAACGAAGCCTGGTGGAAGGCAACATGTGCAGCTGTTAACGAGCAGATTTTTGAACGTTTAACACAGACACAGCAGAATCACTATAATCATGACACCCGTGCGGTTCACTATTTATCAGCTGAATTTCTGATGGGTAGACTGACACAGAACAATATGATTAACCTCGGCATTTATGATGCCTGCGAAGCGGCTTTAAAGGATTTAGGCAAGAATCTTGCCGATTTGTGCGAAATCGAACCTGATATGGCTTTAGGTAACGGCGGTCTCGGTCGTCTTGCAGCCTGCTTTATCGATTCTCTTGCATCAATGAATCTGCCTGCTGTAGGTTACGGTATTCACTATGAACATGGTCTGTTCCGTCAGGAAATCAAAGACGGTCACCAGATCGAACGTCCTGATTCATGGCGCGAATACGGCAATCCTTGGGAAATCTGCCGTCCGGAATCAGTTCAGGAAGTTCCTTTATCAGGTTATGTGGAAACCACTTTTGATGAAAAGGGCTATATGAAGAAAGTATGGCACCCTTCACAGGTTATCAAAGGTGTGCCTTGGGATATTCCGGTTGTTGGCTACAAGGGAACCACTGTAAACATTTTACGTTTATGGGAATCACGTCCTTCTGAATTCTTCGACTGGGACGTATTCAATGCCGGCGGTTATGTTGACTCTCAGAATGAAAAGGCTCAGGCTGAAGTTATTTCCAAGGTTTTATATCCAAACGATTCAACAGAAGCAGGTAAGATTTTACGTCTTGTTCAGCAGTATTTCTTCTGCGCATGCTCATTGAAGGATATTATCCGCCGTTACGAAAGAGCTCACGGCAGCGATTATTCACATTTTGCCGAAAAGATTGCAGTACAGCTGAATGATACCCATCCTACAATTGCAATCCCTGAATTAATGAGAATCTTTGTTGATGAAAAGAATCTTGACTGGGATTACGCATGGGATATCTGCTATCAGGTATTCTCATACACCAACCATACATTACTGCCTGAAGCACTTGAAAAGTGGCCTTTATACCTGTTTGAAAAGGTTCTGCCTCGTCATCTTGAAATCATTTATGAAATCAACCGCAGATTCCTTGAAAACGTGGTTGACAAGAAGTGGCCTGGCAACGATACAATCAAGGCCAAGCTTTCAATCATTGAAGAAGGCTATATGCGCATGGTTAGAATGGCCAACCTCTGCGTTATCGGTTCACACAAGGTTAACGGTGTTGCCGAAATCCACTCCAAGCTGGTTAAGGAAGATTTGTTCCCTGAATTCGCACAGATCTGGCCTGACAAGTTCTGCAACGTAACCAACGGTGTTACACCTCGCAGATGGCTGCTGGCATGCAACCGCGATCTGGCAAAACTGTTCACCGAGACAGTAGGCGAAGACTGGCCGCTGAATCTGAACAAGCTCAAGGATGCAACCAAACTGGCTGATGATGCCAAGTTCCAGAAGAAGTTCATGGCTATCAAACGCGACAACAAGGTTAAACTGGCCAAGGTTATCAAGGATGAACTCGGTATTGAAGTTTCTCCTGATGCAATTTTCGATGTTCAGGTTAAGCGTCTGCACGAATACAAACGTCAGCAGCTGAATCTGCTTCACATTCTTGCTCTGTACCGCCGTGTTCTTCAGAACCCTGACTACGATATGGTTGATCATGTATTCATTTTCGGTTCCAAGTCAGCTCCTGGCTACCGCATGGCAAAAGATATTATCTATGCAATCAACAAGGTCGGCGAGAAGATCAACAACGATCCGCGCGTTGGCAACAAGATCAAGGTTGTGTTCCTTCCTAACTACCGTGTAAGTCTGGCAGAAAAAATTATTCCTGCTGCAGATGTTTCACAGCAGATTTCAACCGCAGGTTACGAAGCATCTGGTACTTCAAACATGAAGTTCTCCATGAACGGTGCCATTACACTTGGTACTCTTGACGGTGCAAACATCGAAATCGCTGAAGAGGCAGGTGAAGAAAACAATGCAATCTTCGGTCTGACAGTAGATCAGGTTAAGGCACTGAAGGAAAACGGTTACAATCCATGGGATTACTACTACGGCAATGAAGAACTCAAGGCTGTACTTGACTGGCTTGATACTGAAGACTTCACACCTGGCAAGCCGCATGCACTTGCTTCAATCAAGAACGCTTTACTGAGCGGCGGTGATACATTCCTGGCACTTGCTGATTTTGCTTCTTACTCTGAAGCTCACAGACGTGTTGATGCAATGTACCGTGACAAGAAGAAGTGGGCTCATGCCGCTATCGTAAATGCCACTACAATGGGTAAATTCAATTCAGACAGATCTATTCAGGATTACGTAGATCAGATCTGGAATCTGAAGCCTTGCGAAGCAAAGTAGCATTTCACAGCTGATATGATTTTTTGAGGGAGATTGAGTAAATCTCCCTTTTTTGATCTTTGCCGGAAATTTTTCTCAGAAGAGAAGCCCGTATCGACGGGAAAAAGATAATGATTTTTTTCCCTCTGATTCCCTGTCTTTAGTATAATAGTAGGCTGTGCGGCTGAATAAGGATGTAAAGATGCTAAAAGTTGTTGTTGACGAAAATATACCTTTCAGTGATGAATATTTTTCCTCCTTCTGTAATATTGTCAAACTGCCGGGAAGAACCATGAAACCGGAGGATCTTGCGGATGCGGATGCGCTGGTGATCAGATCCGTTACCAGGGTTAACGAGGCTTTATTAAGCATGGCCAGCAGACTTTCCTTTGTCGGAACATGCACCATCGGAACCGATCATGTGGATCAGAAACTCTTAAAGGAAAGAAACATTGATTTTTTCAGTGCTCCGGGATGCAACAAAAACAGTGTGGGGGAATATATAATATCCGCCATGTTCGTTCTTGCCCGGCGCCGCAATTTTAGTTTGAAGGGTAAAACCCTCGGTATCATCGGAGCAGGCAACACCGGAACATCGGTAATGAACAAGGCGCTGGCTCTCGGCATGAAGGTTAAACTGTACGATCCGTTTCTGGAAAGGGACGGAAATGACGTTCGTGAATTTTCATCATTTGAGGAAACCATGAAAAGTGATTTTATCACCTTTCATGTCCCTCTTACCCGTGAAGGCGAATATCCGACCTGGCATCTGCTTGATGAAAAGGTTCTCAATACCGTTTCAGACGATCAGATCCTGCTGAACGCATCGCGCGGAGATGTATGGGACAATCATGCGCTGCTTGCACGGATGGAAAGCGGATCCGGACTGAGATTTGTTCTTGACGTCTGGGAACACGAACCTGATATTATTCGCGAACTTATACCTTATGCCGCGCTGACATCTCCTCACATTGCAGGCTACAGTCTGGAGGGCAAACTGAACGGAACCTCGATGATTGCACAGAGATTAATTGAAAAATTCGGAATTGATGCCGAACTCCCGGAACCGTCATCCGTGCTTCCCAAGGCCGAATGCTTTGAAGTTTCTGTTGACGGCGAAATCAGCGAGCAGGTAATCATGAAGCTGATCCATCTCGTTTACAATGTGGAGCGTGATGACGGAATATTCAGAAACACATACAGTGATGCCGCAAGTTTTGATTTAATGAGAAAAAATTATCCTGTCCGCCGTGAATGGAGTTCCCTGAAGGTGAACAGTGACAGTCAGTTATTAAAGAAATTGGGATTTAGAGTAAATGAGTAACAAATCGATTGCAGTTGTTGGCACTGATACCGCCAGCGGAAAATTATTATTGGAAAAACTGGAGGAAAGCAATATCGGGATTGACAATCTGTATCCGGTTGAAAAGCTTCCTGAGGAATATTCCTCCATCCGTTTCAGAAAAAAAACGATCATGATTGAAAAACTTGATGATTTTGATTTTTCACAGGCTGCGGTCGTATTTTTCATGTGCGGCAAAAAAAATATCAGTGAACATATCATCAGGGCGTATGAAGCAGGATGCTACGTAATTGACAATACCGGAGCTGAACTTGATGGGTATGAAACACTGCAGGTTGTTCCGGAAATCAACGGCGAAGATATCGAACTTTATCATGCCAGAATCATCAGATCTCCTCAGGCCTCTACCATTCAGACCGCGCTTGTTATGAATGATCTGATTCAGCAGTTCGGAGTTGAATCCCTTAATATCACCACCTTTGAATCCGTATCGGGAGAGGGCAGGGCTGCGGTTACCGAACTGGCGAATCAGGCTATTTCCCTGTTCAATACCAAACCGATTGTGAACCGCCATTTTCCTGTTCAGATTGCCTTCAATACCGTACCGAGCCTGATTGATTTTGAAACGGAAAATTCATACTCGGAACATGAACTTGCTATTCTGGGCGAACTTGAAAACATGATGCCGCAGATCAGCGGCCGTATCTGCGTGAATTCGTTTTTTGTTCCGGTATTTTACGGACACAGCGCATTAATCAGTTTTTCCCTGACCACACCGGTTTCTGTGGAGGAAATCAGACAGGTTCTTTCAGACAGCGAATATATCAGCTATGTTGACAAGGAGGTTGTTACTCCTGTAACCCATGGCGTTTCAGTTGAAGTTCCGGTGGTAACCAGACTCAGAAGAAGCACTGCAAATGAAAACGAATATAATCTGTTTTCTGTAATTGACAATTCACTGAAAGGCGAGGTTTTAAACTGCATACAGATTGCGGAAAAAATTTTCGGGTTCCTTGACTGATCTGATTAAACCTCAGATCTCAAAATACCTTCAAGGTACTTTGAATTGATTTATTAAAAGCCCGATTTTTTATATAATCGGGCTGAAGGAAGTAATAATAGGGTTTAAAAGTGGTTATAAAAAAATTCGGATTGCCTGCCTTGTGGACTCTGGCGGCATGTCTTTTATTTGCTGCTGATGCACAGTCACGTTCTGCAGAAAAAGTTGTTTATACCGATCCGAAACTGGAGGTTTTCAATGTCCAGATTATCGGACCGAACGGTGTGGTGGGTGAGACTTCAAAAGCTCACAGGTTTATTCCGAGAAACGAGGTTTTTCCGAACAGAAAATTTTTAAATCCTAATGATGCAAATTCACCAAACGGAATTGCTCCTAATATTTCCGGCGGATTTTTCTTTGATTATGAATTCCCGGGAAATATAGATTTCAGCAGACAGGGCGACAAGAAACTTGTTAAATCCACTGACAGTCTCTGGGGTGTTGCCGCTGCAACCAAGGATGCAAATGTTACCATTCATCAGCAGCTTGCGGCGATCTACCGCAAGAATCTTCGCTGTTTCCCCAAGGGAAAATTACAGTTCCTGAACGGCTGCATGCTTTCTCTTCCTACTCCGGAACAGGCAAAAGCTGAAGATCAGAATATCGGAAGCCAGCTTAACAAGCAGAACGGTGTGGCATTATCTGAATATACATTTGCGCTGAACAGCTGTCTTTACGGTGTCTGCAGGCAGCAGGTGATTGTAAAGGAAAATTCATCAGCTAAAAAGGATGATGCAAAGGAAATCGCCAATAAACTCGAATTTGAAAACAAGCCGGCAAGCAGGGTTGAATACTATAAACCTGAGAAGAAGAGCAGCTCATCGGCGACCGCGGATGATTATATTGCACCGGATGCAACAATAAATCTTGTGGACAATACAAAAAAAGAGGAAGGAAGCGATGACGCCGGTCAGTATGACAGTCAGCCGCTGCCTTCATCCGTTGATCTTCATAATTCAGATCTGGAAAAAAATGTTGTTGCCAAGGGTCCTTCTTTATCATTTTCAGGCAAAAATCAGACTGTTAAGGCCACCAACAAAAAAGGCGAGGTTTTATCAGAGGTTGTTCAGAATTATGATGAACAGATCGACCGACTGAAACAGAAACTGCAGCAGGACAGCAGGAAGAACAGCGGCGCCGGATCTGCCGAGACCAACAGGGAACTTCAGGCATTAAGAGCTGAACTCGCCGAACTTAAGCAGATTATGCGCGACAATGCCACAAGACCTATTGAGATTAAACAGCAGGAGAGCGGTTCCGAGATCGGCTTCTGGGGTTATCTGATGATTGCCGTTTTTCTTATTCTGGCCGGTATTGCAGGTTTCAGCCTGTTCTACAAGATTATGGTGCTTGACAAGATTAATGAATCTGCAGATCTTGATTCTCTTGATATGCCGGTTAAAAAGCACAAAAAGAAAAAATCCAAAAAGAAAAAGGTGCGAAAAGCTGCTGAAGACGATTACGAGGATTCAGAGCAGGAAAGTTACAGCTCCGACGAAGATGAACTTGAATTATCCGGTAAAAAGAAAAAAGCTGCAGCTGATGAAACTTTGGAGGATTCAGAAGATACAGATGACGATCCGGCCAGTGACGATGACGACACCGGTGATTCCGATGAAGATCTTCTGCTGGTAAATCAACTGAGAGAGGATGATACCGCCGAGGTGATTGCCGAAGCGAAAGCCAGAATTGAAGATCAGAAACGCAAGCAGGAGGATGTTGTCCGCAATCAGGAAAATATCGTTGAAACTCTTGTTCCTGATGCCGGCGACAATTCAAATATTGCTTCAGTGGATATTTTTGAAACAGAAGTGGTGGATCAGAATTTCGCTGAACATACTGTGGAAAAAATTGATATAGAAAAACTGGATAAAGATTAAAACAGTTTTTTTCGGCATACTGCAAAGCCTCTTTTCCGATAAAGGAAAAGGGGCTTTTCTGATCTCGGCAGTTACAGATGAAGCTTGCGGAAAATTTTTTTGAATATCTGTAACCCTAGGATGGTTCATGCGTTTAAAGGGTAACAAACATAAAGAGATTTAATTTTTAACAGCAGATTTATGGAGCGTGTATTATGGCACTTACAATGTATATGAAAGTTACCGGCAAAAACCAGGGCGAAATCAAGGGTTCATGTGATCAGGGCGGAGACAAGAAGGACAAGATTCTGGTTTACGCACTGGAACACAAGGTTGAAATTCCAAAGGATACACATACCGGCCTGCCAACAGGACAGCGCATTCATCATCCTTTGACAGTAACCAAGGCAAAGGATGTTGCATCGCCAAAACTGTTCGGGGCATGCTGCAAAGGCGAACAGGTTGATGTAGAACTGGATTTTTACCGCATCAAACCAACCGGCGAAGAGGAACTTTACTACAAGATTACCATCAATGATGCAGTAATAGTTGAAATGGGCGAAAATACTCCTACCACCTTCCTTCCTGAGAACAAGCCGTACCACGATATGGAGGAAGTAAGCTTCACCTACTCAAAGATTACATGGGCATACCAGGACGGCAATATCGAATTCACCGATGACTGGAAGGCTTAGAAGCCATAGCAAAAAAATTATATAACACCGCATATCAGTAAAGTCTCATATTACAGAAATGTTTTATGAGACTTTTTTTTATTATTCTAATTGTCTTTTTTACTGCACAGTTGTTTTTGAATATGAGAAATGCACCTGATAAATGAATATGCAATCATTGTATGATTGATACATATATCAGATTGAAATTTTTTTGAATTATCAGAATTCTTTGAATTTATTATGAAACCAGTGTATGACTATCAATGAATTAAAACGTTTTTTGCAAAATGTTCCCAGGGAAAAACTGATTAATATTATTTCTGAATTATATGAAATAAATTAATCAGCATACAGTTATTCAAAATCTGTAAATCCGGATAACTGCGATAATCTGGATCAGATGATTTTTTCAATAGTAAACGGAGGAACTGCAGATCTGCATGAGAAAAAAATAAATTTTGAATCAGTGAAAGATGAAATAATTTATTTTATCAATTGTGCATATCGGGGAGAGCAGTCCGATAATAGAGAAATAAAATCTGTCGGTGCACAATGGCGTTTTTCTGTTTTGAAGTACATCAGAATACTGAATCGGACTAGTTCTTCGGATGATGAATATCTTGAGTCCACTTATCTTCTTATCGAAATATACAAACTGCTGGCTCACGGCTGCAGTTCTGATATTTTTTCTTCAGCCAATCCTTTGAATTGCTTGGTACAGCTCAGGTGATGTTTTATAAAATGATTTGCGACCGCGTTTTTATCAGAGATTCAAAATATAATCTAGATCTCATTGCCGAATTGATTTATTGTGCCGCCTGTGTGCCCGTTGACAAGTCATCAATTTATCATCAGCAGCTGATTCTTGAGTTTGCCTCACGTTTGTCAAAGTTCAAGACCTTTATTCCCGAAACAATCAAAATTGTTGAATCAAAAATTAATGAAATTGCCGAAAACGGAGAAAGGAACGGTGACTTTTCCAGTAACTCATTATATTATCTCGGCTTTATGATTGTTGTGCTGTATGTTAAGCAGGGAAACGTTGAAAGAGCTTATTTTTATAATCGGGAACTGCTTAAAAAATATAAATATCCGCTCTTAGATGAAGACAGTGACAATGTTATTTTCTATGTATGATTCATATTGCTCAAAAAAATATGTACGGGCAAAGTGATGGTTCGCATGCATATCAAAATGCGAATTTTTCAAATTTTCAGATATGAAAAATTAAAATATGTCAAAGTAAGTCTGAAAGATAGTGTTACTAATGTTTGTACTATGGGCTTTGCTGCTGGTTTTCGATTTGCTGCAATAGTATTTCTGACCGTCATTGCAGATTGGTCCATGCGTATAGTGAGTACATAAAAGAGTTTAAAGGAACGTCAGTACTGTGGTTTATTGTATATTGTAAGATTGGTTCATTAGTTTCTTTTGACATGCTTTTTTATTACGGAATTTTCTTTTGCTTTTTTTAGGTGGAGATTTAGGAGTGACGGACAAAAAAATTTCATTTTAATGTCAATCGTCAGGTGTGAATTTCATAACAGTTACCAGAAGCAACAAAACGCCCAATGGCCTGGTGAAGAGCATAAACGTGCAGTTATTGAAATGAATGTGCGTGAGAAATACAAAAATTTAAAAACCAAGTAAAAGTTCAATTAAATAAAAGTTTCACAAACTTTAGGACTATACTGACTAGCCTATACCACAAGGGTTTAACCCTATTCTAATCAAAAAATCATCAATATTGTAAGATTTCAAG
>CACWLF010000024.1 GCA_902761645.1 uncultured Aeromonadales bacterium
AAAATTCAAACAACAAGTATATTTTGGAATTTAAAGTCTGTTTGATGAATAGATTATTGGTAAACAAGGATATAATCAATACATAATTACAACAGAGCCTTTGAATTTTATCGATAATTTTGCGGCATGGACTGCTGAATCACATTGTTATTCAATTTTTTTCTTCTGCAATGCTTTTTTTTCAGAGGAAACTGCAGACATTTTTGTTTTTGATCGCAGACAGCACAGGAATCTGACAGGGAGAGTTTTACCACATTAATCCCGCACCTCCGTATATGCGGTTCAAAACAAGGAAATTGAGTGCTCCCGGTATCGATATCACTCAAAAAACAAAGTGTACAGGAAATCCTGATAACCATGCATAAGCTGCAAAGCCTTATACCGCATGGCTCGATATCAATCTCACGGTTGAGATTCCGCCAGCTCTTCAACCGGATGCATGGTCCGGGATTTTCATCCTGTAGAAAATGAGCATGCCGGGCACACAAAAATCCCCGCAGGCTTTGCAGCACATGCGGGGACTTTTATTATCCATATTTTCGGTTTATTTGAGGTAACGGCTTTGAGCTGATATGAAAATATGGTTTACAGACATTTGATTCGTGCGATTGCCTCCCTGCTGTTTTCATAGGTACCGAAAGCAGTCAGTCTGAAAAAGCCCTCGCCGTGTGAGCCGAAGCCGGAACCAGGGGTGCCTACTACTCCGGCATTGTTGAGCAGAAGGTCGAAGAATTCCCAGCTTGACAGTCCGCGCGGTGTTTTAAGCCAGATATAAGGTGCATTTTCACCGCCGTAAACCGTATATCCCGCACCGGCAAGAGCTGACTTAAGATACTGAGCATTTTTCATATAGGTTGCAATCTGCTCCTTTATCTGACGGGAGCCCTCAGGCGTATAAACCGCCTCTCCGGCTCTCTGTACAATATACGGCGCACCGTTGTATTTTGTGCCGTGTCTTCTTGCCCACATGGAATGAACGGACTCTCCGTGAAGTTTTAGTTTTTTGGATATAACGGTATAGCCCAGTCTTAAACCGGTAAAGCCGGCATTTTTGGAAAAGGATCTGAATTCGATTGCACAGTATTCGGCACCGCTGCATTCATAAATGCTGTGCGGAAGCTGATCGTCGTTTATATAGGCCTCATAGGCGGCGTCGTACAGAATAACCGCATCATTTTTCAATGCATAATCAACCCATTCCTGCAGTCTGTCTTTTGTTATGGCAACTCCGGTCGGATTATTCGGAAAACAAAGGTAAATCAGATCCGGTTTAATCTTTGGAAAGTCAGGTATAAATCCGTTGTCTTCCGTGCAAGGAAGATAAATCAGTCTGCTGTAATGCTTTGTCTCTTCGCTGAAATTTCCTGCCCTACCGGCCATTACATTTGAATCAACATACACAGGGTACACGGGATCGCATACTGCCACCAGACTGTTATGATCGAAAATCTCCTGTATATTGGAGCAATCGCTTTTGGCACCGTCAGAGATAAAAATTTCATCAGGTTCAATGTCAATGCCTCTTTTTCTGTATTCGTTTTCGACAATTGCATTTCTCAGAAATTCATAACCGAGATCCGGAGCGTAGCCGTGAAAGGTTTCCGCTGCGCCCATTTCATCCACAGCCCTGTGCAGAGCCGCTGTTATAGCAGGAGCAATAGGCTGGGTAACGTCGCCGATGCCGAGTTTTATCAGTCTCGCTCCCTGATTGTTTGATTCAAATTCATGTACCTTGCGTGCAACTGTCTGAAACAGGTAGGAACCCTGGAGTTTCAGATAATTTTCATTTATTGTAGCCATTTTTTTCACCAGTTATTTCTTTATAATTTACAATGCAATCTCGCCTTCGAAGACAAATTCGGCAGCTCCGGTCATATATACGGGATGATCTTTGCCTTCCCATTTGATTTTCAGTTTTCCGCCCAGTAAATGAACAGTGATTTCCTGATCTGTGCAGTTGTTTAAAATGCCTGCCACCGCTGTTGCACATGCACCGGTTCCGCAGGCGAATGTTTCGCCGGTTCCGCGTTCCCAGACGCGCATTTTTACATTTTTCCGGTCGATTATCTGAATGAATTCAGTATTGATGCGTTTAGGAAAGGTCGGATGGTTTTCAAAATATCTGCCTAATCCCTCCACCGGAAAATTATCAACGTCGTCGACATAAATCACGGCATGAGGATTTCCCATTGACACGCAGGTATGGTAATAAACCTTGCCCTCCACTTCAATTGGTTCATTGACAACAGTCTGTTTTTCGCTGATTACCGGGATATTCACGGATTCCAGAACCGGCAGGCCCATGTCAACGCATACGCTGTTCACTTTTCGTGTCTCACTGTGTTCATCAACATCCAGTTTTATTCTTTTGATTTTTCCCGCGGAGACAATGCGGAATTCCTTTTTATCGGTCAATCCCTTGCAGTAGACATATACAGCAACGCAGCGTATGCCGTTGCCGCACATTTCGCCTCTGCTTCCGTCTGCATTGTACATTTCCATTTCAAAATCCGCCTCGTCGGAGGGATTGATGAAAATCACCCCGTCTCCGCCGATTCCAAAATGACGATCAGAAAGTTTTTTTGCAATTTCCTCTTTTTTTTCCCGGGAAAAGTTCACCTCGGCTCCGTTTATATAAATATAATCGTTTCCGCAACCCTGCATTTTTGTAAATTTCATATTCGCTTTCTCTTTTTCAACAGTATCAGAAATATGTTTTAGTATAAAAGGAACCTTCCGGCATTAAACAACCATGTGCATGCATCTGCTTCTGTGTACTGCAGACTTATCAGACACCTGCACACCTTTTCTGTCCGGAGAATGCTCTCGGATTATTATTTGCCGCTGTTTCCGTAGTTTGACAGCACGCGGGCAGAAGGATCGTTTACATTGCATCCTTCCCATTCCCTGTTAGGCATCCAGAAGTCTTTGATCATCTGCGACTGACCAGGGTAATACTTTTCAAAAATATCCCTGTAAAGCAGCGATTCCTTGGTGAAAGGCACTGCATGAGTGTATCTGCTGCGCTTTTCCTCAAACTCGGCGTCGCTGTACTGTTCCTCCGCATAAGCCTTTAAATGGTCGACCATCGAGTGACCTACAGCATCGGAAAATGCAGCCTTTTCTCTCCACAGAATTTCCGGAGGCAGATAATCCAGTCCTTCAAACGCATGTCTCAGCAGATATTTACCCTTGTTGTAGCGGTTAAGTTTCATTTCCGGATCAATGGACATCACATAATGCACGAAATCAAGATCTCCGAAAGGAACGCGTGCTTCCAGTGAATTTGATGAAATGCATCTGTCGGCGCGGAGAACATCGTACATGTGCAGTTCACGGACTCTTTTTTCCGCCTCTTTCTGAAATTCAGCGGCTGACGGAGCAAAATCGGTGTATTTGTAACCGAAAAGTTCGTCTGAAACCTCGCCTGTCAGGATTACTCTCAGATCTGTTGTCTCATGAATCGCCTTGCAGAGAAGATACATGCCCATGCTGGCGCGGACGGTTGTTATATCGTAGGTGCCGAGAGTATAAATAACATGTTCAAGTGAATTTATTACATCATCTCTGGTGATAATGATTTCGGTATGATCGGCAGCCAGATATTCAGCTGTCTGTTTTGCGTATTTGAGATCGATTGCATCCTCTCTCATGCCGATGGCAAAAGTCCTGATCGGATGTTCTCTTTTTCTTGCCGCTATGCTGCAGACCAGGGAGGAATCCAGACCGCCTGAAAGCAGAAATCCTACTTTTGCATCTGAAACAAGGCGCTTTTCAACACCGGCAACAAGCAGTTCTCTGATTCTTGCGCATACTGTTTCCAGCTGACTGTCCCGCAGTTTTTCATCAGGTTTTGCAATATCGCAGTAGCAGATGAATTCTCCGTTTTCATAATAGTGTCCCGGAGGAAACGGAGTGATTTTTCCTTCAACAAGATCCGTCAGACACTTCGGCTCACTGGCAAATACTATATCGTGCGCCCTGGTGTATCCGTAATATAAAGGTCTGATTCCGACAGGATCACGGGCGGCGATCCATTTGTTTTCGCTGCTGTCATAAATCACACAGGCAAACTCGGCATCAAGCCTTTCAAACATTTTTGTGCCGTACTCTTTATACATGGGTAATAGCACTTCACAGTCGCTGCCGCTTGCAAATTTGTAACCGCGCTGTCTCAGATCGTTTCTGATTTTTTCAAACTGATAGATTTCGCCGTTACATATACAGTAATTTCCATTCAGTTCAAACGGCTGCATTCCGTCAGGAGTCAACCCCATTATGGAAAGACGCTGGAATCCCATTAAACCGTCACCTGCCTTCACCGCCCTGGAATCATCAGGACCTCTTGAAACGGTTTTAAGCATTGCCTTTTTTAAGGTTTCAAGATCAGCCGACGGACCACAAACTGAAAATATACAACACATATTCAATCCTCAATATGCGGGAATCAGAACCGGCTTGGGGCAGATCCCCGCTTTTTTTCTCAAAAAAATCAGAATTTATTTTACAGAGAACAGAAGTTCACCATAGGAAGGCAGAGGCCAGTATTCTCTTGAAACGTGCACCTCGGCTTTATCCGCCAGACTGCGCAAATCCTGCATTTTCGGAAGAATTTCGTCACGGATCAGCTGGCTTTCTCTGATGATATCCTCTGTTCCGTTGATTCTTTCAGCAGCCTGCTCCAGTTCGCCTGCCTTCTGATAAATCTGATCCGCCAGGGATGACAGAGTCTCAACAATGGATTTCTCATAGCTGCACTGCAGAGTTTCATTTACTGTTTTCTTTTTCACCACGGTTCCTGACAGCTTGTCGGTATAGTCCACGATTGCAGGCAGTATCATGCGGCGTGCAATCAGCAGCTCGGTATTCACCTCAATCCAGATCTGCTTGCAGTAGTTATCCAGCATGATTTCGCATCTTGAGTGAAGTTCGGCTTCATTGAACACCTTGTGAGAAGTAAGCATCTTCACGTTCTTTTCATCAAGCAGATGAGGCATGCAGTCAGGTGTTGTTGCATAATTCAAAAGTTTTCTTACCTCGGTTGCCTCCTTTACCCATGATGCGTCGTAACCGTTGCCGTTGAATATGATTCTCTTGTGATCATGGATGGTCTTTTTAATCATTTCATGAAGCGCGGTTTCAAAGTCTTCGGCTTTTTCCAGTCTGTCGGCATAGATCCTGAGAGATTCGGCCACGGCGGAGTTAAGCATCATGTTGGCGCATGCTATGCTGTTTGAGGAACCCAGGCTTCTGAACTCGAACTTGTTGCCGGTAAACGCAAACGGCGATGTACGGTTTCTGTCGGTTGTGTCACGGGCAAATCTAGGAAGTACATCAACACCGAGCTTGATAAGCTTCTTTTCCTTGTCGCGGTACGGAGTATCGGACTCAATTGCCTCCAGTATGGCGGTAAGTTCATCGCCAAGGAAGATGGAAATAATTGCAGGAGGCGCTTCGTTGGCTCCCAGTCTGTGGTCATTGCCGGCTGTTGCAACTGACAGTCTGAGCAGATCCTGATAATCATCAACAGCTTTGATTACAGCACAGAGAAACAGCAGGAACTGCGCGTTTTCGGCCGGAGTATCCCCCGGAGACAGCAGATTGGTGCCGGTATCGGTGGACAGAGACCAGTTGTTATGCTTGCCGCTTCCGTTCACACCTGCAAAAGGCTTTTCATGGAGCAGACATACCATGCCGTGACGGGCCGCCACTTTCTGCATAATCTCCATCATCAGCTGGTTCTGATCTGATGCAAGATTGGTGGTTGAATATATCGGAGCAAGCTCGTGCTGTGCAGGAGACACTTCGTTATGTTCGGTTTTGGCAAGTATTCCAAGTTTCCAGAGTTCCTGGTTGAGCTCTGACATAAACTCCTTAACCTTTGGTTTGATTACACCGAAATAGTGATCATCCATCTCCTGTCCTTTTGGAGGTTTTGCGCCGAAAAGAGTTCTTCCGGTGTACTGCAGATCAGGTCTTCTATCATACATTTCCTTTGAAATCAGGAAATATTCCTGCTCAGGACCAACAGATGTATGGACGTGCTTCACCTGATCATTGCCGAATAATCTCAGAATTCTCAAAGCCTGGCGGTTGAGAGCCTCCATGGAACGTAAAAGAGGTGTCTTTTTATCCAGAGCTTCGCCGCCGTAGGAGCAGAATGCTGTCGGAATGCAGAGAGTCTGATCCTTGATGAATGCATAGGATGTAGGATCCCATGTGGTATAGCCCCTGGCTTCAAATGTCGCTCTTATTCCGCCGGTCGGAAAAGATGATGCATCAGGTTCACCCTGGATTAATTCCTTTCCGGAAAATTCCATGATTACACCGCCGTCCGGTGAAGGCTCAATAAATGAATCATGTTTTTCCGCAGTTACACCGGTAAGCGGCTGAAACCAGTGTGTAAAGTGTGTGGCACCCTTTTCGATAGCCCAGTCGCGCATTGCCTTTGCAACTGAATCAGCAAGACCGATTTCCAGTTTTGCACCTACTTCAATGGTTTTTCTCAGTGATGAGTAAACATCGCTTGAAAGAACAGATCGCATAACCCGATCATCGAAAACATTACATCCGAAATATTCTGGAACAGTACCTGTTGCCATAATTAACCCCTTATTTACCTACTTATAAAAATTTAAAACAAAAACATCAGAAATTTATTTATGTTAATGAGGTATACCCCATTAAATATTCATCAATCTGTGCCGCACAGTGACGGCCTTCCGCAATCGCCCATACGACCAGCGACTGTCCGCGGTGCATGTCACCTGCTGTGAACACTCCCGCCTCCGAAGTCTCATAGGAGCCCTCGTCGGTATCAACAGTATTGCGCTTTGTGGTCTGAACTCCGCTGTCTTTTGCAATGTAATCCTCGCATCCGAGAAAACCCGCGGCGATAATCAGCAGATCGCATGGAATTTCCTTCACGGTATCCGGAACTTCAACAAGGCTGCGGTTTTCAAATTTAACCTGAACCGTTTTAACGGCTTTCAGTTTTCCAGAATCAAGCAGAAGTTCCTTTACAGTTGTTTCGTACACGCGGGGATCTCCGCCGAACACCTCTATGGCCTCCTGCTGACCGTAATCGGTTTTCAGAACCTTCGGCCACTCCGGCCACGGGTTGTCTGCAGTTCTTTCAACCGGAGGCTTCGGCATCATTTCCAGCTGAACAACACTCCTTGCCCCCTGTCTGATGCAGGTGCCGAGACAGTCATTGCCGGTGTCTCCGCCTCCCACAATCACTACATTCAAACCCTTTGCGCTGATTGTCCATTGTCCTGTTCCTTTCATCAGGTCACATGTGGCAGACTTCAGAAAATCAACTGCAAAATGAATTTCGCTGCAGCTGTCGCGGTTTTCCAGATTCAGATCTCTCGGCTTTTTGGCGCCGCAGCAGAGAGCAACCGCATCATAGCGTTCCTTTAAATCCGCAAAGGAAATATCCCTGCCTATATCGCATCCTGTTTTAAAAACCACACCTTCGGCCTCCATAAGTCTGCGACGGCGTTCTATCACTTTCTTGTCAAGCTTCATGTTGGGAATGCCGTACATCAGAAGTCCTCCGATCTGATCCTCCCTTTCATACACGGTAACACTGTGACCGCGGTGATTGAGCTGATCCGCCACTGCAAGACCGGCCGGACCGGAGCCTACAACCGCAACTTTCTTTCCGCTTCTGAGGGCCGGAATGCGCGGTTTCATCCATCCTTCCTCAAATCCCTTTTCAATCAGAAAAAGTTCATTGTCGTGTATCGTAACCGGAGCGCCGTGCATGCCGTTGATGCAGGCTTTTTCACACAGAGCCGGACATACACGTCCTGTAAATTCCGGAAAATTGCTGGTTTTTAAAAGTCTGGAAAGCGCGTGCTCATAGTGTCCGCTGTAGATCTCGTCGTTCCATTCCGGGATCAGGTTGTGAAGCGGACATCCTGTTACCATTCCCTTTAAACGCAGAGCCGACTGGCACATCGGCACGCCGCATGCCATGCATCTGCCTGCCTGACACTTTCTTGCCTCTTCGTTCAGATGCACATGAAACTCGTTAAAGTCCCTGATTCTGGTTTTTGCAGGGATCCATCCGTCCTCGCAACGTTCAAATTCGAGAAAACCTGTAGCCTTACCCATTTACTTTTCCTCTTTATCCTTAATCTACGCATTTTTGAGCTGACGTGACGCAGCTCCTGCAGAACCTGACACAACATCCCTGAAAGCTTCATAAACCGCCTGTTCATGGCGTATTCCCTGCTCTTCATACCTGCTGATCAAGGCAAGCATGTTTCTGTAATCAACAGGAATAATCTTTTTGAACAGAGCAGCCGCGGATTCAAAATCGCTTAAAATTTCAGCCGCTTTTTTGGATTTTGTACATTTTTCGTAATCCTCAAGAATTTCCCTGAGTTCCTTTCTGTCAGCATCATTCAGTTCTGTCATCTCAATCAGCGATTTGTTTGTCTTCAGGTAAAGACTGTGATTGCGATCCAGAACGTAGGCGATTCCTCCGCTCATTCCTGCGGCAAAGTTTTTACCCACATCGCCCAGGATTACAGCCTTGCCTCCGGTCATATACTCAAGTCCGTGATCTCCGCAGCCTTCACATACCGCGGTTGCACCTGAATTTCTCACCATGAATCTTTCGCCGGCAATACCGTTGATATAGGCGCATCCTGACGTTGCTCCGTACAGGGCAACATTTCCGATGATTACATTCTCCGATGCCTCATATGCGGCATTTTCGGAAGGAACCACCACCAGTTTTCCGCCCGACAGTCCCTTGCCGAAACCGTCGTTTGCATCACCTGTGAGCTTCAGGGTAAGTCCCTTCGGAATAAATGCACCGAAACTCTGGCCGCCGCCGCCGTTCAGTGAGATTTGAATGCTGTCGTCACCAAGCGATGAGCCGTATTTCTCGGTTATGCAGGATCCGAGAATGGTTCCCAGACTTCTGTCCGTGCTTGAGATCCGGATGTCATCAAGAACCAGGGTTCCCTGACCGTTCCATTTACTGAATTTCGGCAGGAAGATCTTCTCATCAATGGTGTTCTCAAGTTTGAAGTCATAGGTTTCCTCCGCTGTAAAATGGTTTTCCTTTGCGTGGGCGAAGGTCTGATCCAGAATCAGATTCATATCGACTGTTTCCGCACGTCTGGTGATTTGCCTGTCCTTGACCTTGAGCAGATCGCTTCTTCCCACCATTTCCTCCACGGTTCTGATACCGAGAGAAGCCATGATTTCACGCAGTTCCTGTGCAATGAAAAGCATAAAGTTCATTACAAATTCAGGTTTGCCGCTGAAACGTTTTCTTAATTCCTCATTCTGGCATGCAATGCCGACAGGACATGTGTCCTTGTTGCAGACTCTCATCATCATGCAGCCCATTGAAACAAGAGGAGCTGTGGCGAATCCGAATTCCTCCGCACCGAGAAGAGCCGCTATGGCCACATCGCGTCCGCTCATCAGCTTGCCGTCGGCCTCTATGGAAACTCTGCCTCTGAGTCCGTTTTCGATAAGAGAACGGTGAGCCTCCACCAGACCGAGTTCCCACGGCAGACCGGCATTATGAATGGAACTTGCAGGAGCTGCACCCGTACCGCCGTCATAGCCTGATATGAGAATTACCTGTGCTCCTGCTTTTGCCACGCCGCAGGCAATTGTTCCCACTCCTGATTCTGACACCAGCTTCACTGAAATTCTGGCCTTGCGGTTGGCATTCTTCAGGTCGTAAATCAGCTGTGCCAGATCCTCAATCGAGTAAATATCATGGTGAGGAGGAGGAGATATTAACGCAACACCTGGTGTTGAATACCTTCTTTCTGCAATCCACGGGTAAACCTTCTTTCCAGGAAGATGTCCGCCCTCGCCCGGCTTGGCTCCCTGGGCCATCTTGATTTGAATTTCCTCGGCATTGTTTAAATATTCGCTTGTTACGCCGAACCTGCCGGAGGCAACCTGTTTAATCTTGCTGTTCTTTTCGGTTCCGAAACGAACAGGATCCTCGCCGCCTTCACCGGTATTTGATTTTCCTCCGAGCCTGTTCATGGCGATTGCCAGGGTTTCGTGCGCCTCCTTTGAAATTGAACCGTATGACATGGCGCCGGTCTTGAAACGTTTTACTATCTCGGATACAGGTTCAACCACATCCAGCGGTATCGGATGTTCAGCCCTGACAAAATCAAGAAGTCCTCTCAGTGTGTGCGGCTTTTCATTGTCCACAATTGCCGAATAGTCCTTGAACATTGCATAGCTTCCGGTCTTGACCGCACTCTGCAGCGCTATGATGGTCTGCGGATTGTAAAGGTGATCCTCCTTGTCCGGACCGCTTCTCAGACCGTGGAAACCTGTGCTGTCAAGACTGGTATCAACGGCAAGACCCATAGGATCAAATGCGCGATCATGACGGAACAGAATGCCCTCGGAAATTTCCTCCAGATCGATGCCGCCTACTCTGCTTGTTATGCCGGTAAAGTATCTGTCGATAACATTTCTTGATATTCCGACAGCTTCAAAAATTTTCGCGGACTGATATGACTGCAGTGTTGAAATACCCATCTTGGCCGCCGTCTTTACAATGCCGTGCAGTATTGCCGAGTTGTAATCATCAATGGCGGTATGGTAATCCTTGTCCAGAATTCCCTTGTCGATAAGTTCCGCAATGCATTCATGAGCAAGATACGGATTGATTGCACGGGCGCCGAAACCCAGAAGTGTTGCCATCTGATGCACATCTCTCGGTTCTCCGCTCTCCAGTATCAGGGATACGGCCGTGCGTTTCTTTGTTTCAACCAGATGCTGTTCCACTGCCGCAACAGCCAGCAGAGAAGGAATAGGAACATGGTTCTCGTCTACTCCTCTGTCTGAAAGGATCACGATATTTACACCTTTGCTGCAGAGACGGTCGACATTGACTATAAGACGTGAAATCGCCTTTTCCAGAGGTGTATTCTTGTAGTAGAGAATTGACACCACTCCGCTTCTGAAGCCTTCCTGATCCAGAGATTTGATTTTAAGCAGATCGACACCGGTCAGAATAGGATTGTTGATCTGAAGAACACGGCAGTTTTCTCCGCACGGCTGCAGAAGATTTCCGTCTGAGCCTACATAAACCGACGTGTCGGTAACAATTTCCTCGCGGATCGAATCGATCGGCGGATTGGTTACCTGAGCAAACAACTGCTTGAAATATGAAAACAGGAGCTGATGCTTTTCAGACAGTACTGCCAGAGGAATGTCATGACCCATGGAGGCAGTCGCTTCTGTTCCTCCGGATGCCATCGGCATGATCTGCTCCTTTACATCCTCATAGGTATAGCCGAACACTCTGTATAAACGGTCACGCATTTCCTGACTGTGTGTCGGGATCTTCTTGTTCGGAATTTTGATTCCCGACAGCTGAAGCAGATTGAGTGAAAGCCATTCGCCGTACGGGTATTTTCCCGAGTACTGCTGCTTGCATTCCTCATCCAGAACCAGACGTCCCTGCTTTGTATCAATCAGCAGGATTTTGCCAGGCTGAAGGCGTGATTTCTTTACAATGTGCGCAGGATCGATATCAAGCACGCCGACCTCGGACGATAAAATCAGACGGTGATCATCGGTAATGTAGTATCTTGATGGACGAAGACCGTTGCGATCCAGTGTGGCGCCTGCGATTTCACCGTCGGTGAACAGAATTGCCGCAGGTCCGTCCCATGGCTCCATCATGGTTGCGTAGTAGTGATAGAAATCCTTTTTCTCATGTTCCATATACGGATCGTTTTTCCATGGTTCCGGGATCATCATCATCACAGCCAGAGGAAGAGGCACGCCGTTCATCATAAAGAATTCAAGAGTGTTGTCCAGCATAGCCGAATCGGAACCGGATGCATGGATAACCGGGAAGGTCTTGTCAGCATTTTCGTCCAGCCACGGAGTATGAAGAGTCTCCTCACGGGCCAGCATTCGGTCATGGTTTCCGCGAATGGTGTTGATTTCTCCGTTGTGCGCGATAAGACGGTACGGATGTGCGCGTTCCCATGAAGGTGTAGTGTTGGTTGAGAAACGTGAATGCACCATGGCAATTGATGTTTCATAATCCCTGCTCTGCAGATCTGTATAGAAACGGCGCAGCTGACCTACAAGAAACATGCCTTTATAAACTATTGTTCTTGAGGACAGAGAATTTATATAGGTATCCTCCGCGCTTTGCTCAAATTCACGTCTGCATACATAAAGCCTGCGGTCGAAATCAATGCCCCTTGCGCAATCCTGCGGTCTTTCAATAAAACACTGTTCAATGCACGGCATGCAGTCCAGAGCCTTTTTACCGAGAATTTCAGGATTGGTCGGAACCTCTCTCCATCCAAGTATTCTTAATCCGTTCTTTTCGCAGTTCACCTGAAAAAGTCTTTTTGCGAAGGTCCTTTTTTTAAGTTCGCGCGGCAGGAAAAACATTCCTATGCCGTAATCTCCGGCATCTCCGATATCGAATCCGGAACCGGCGGCGGCCTTTTTAAAGAAACCGTGTGATATCTGCAGTAAAATTCCTACACCGTCACCGACCTCGCCGGCAGCATCCTTGCCGGCTCTGTGTTCAAGCTTTTCCACAATAGACAGCGCATCGTCGAGTGTTCTGTATTCTCTTCTGCCATCTATATTTACGACCATACCGATACCGCATGCATCATGTTCAGTTTCTGATGCTTCGTGCCTGGTTTTGTTATAATCGCCTTCGTAAACAGACATGTTGTCAACTCCATTTGCAATTAAGTTACCTGTCACCTGATAATCTACCCGGATTGAATGAACCGGCGGCAGAACATTACCGAAACTGTTTTTAACGATGTATTCAGCCATGAAATTCTTTGAAATCCCTGTTCAGTTCAATCATTTGCAGAAATTATAGAACTTTATAAATTATGAATAAAATACTATAATAACAACATAATGATACCTTTTAGGTATGATAAGAATCAGAAGGACGGAGTTTCAGATGGATTTAAGACAGATCAGATATTTCATAACGGTAACCGAAGAGCTCAATATAACCAGAGCTTCAGAAAAACTGCATATATCGCAGCCGCCGTTAAGCAGAGCAATCAAGGAACTGGAGGATGAACTGGGCTGCTCTCTGTTTATCAGAGGCAAGCGTCATCTGACGCTGACTGCCGAAGGGCTGGCCTTCAAAAGAAGAGCGGAACAGCTTGCCACCCTTGTTGACATAACCAGATCGGAAATATCAGAAATGCAGAACGGAATCAGCGGAACTCTGTATATCGGCCATGTTGACAGCAACGGCCCTACACTGGTCGCCGAATGGATAGAATCATTCAGAAAGATCTATCCCAATGCAAGGTATAACCTGTGGTGCGGAAATGTGGACGATTTGACGGATCGCCTGAAGGCCGGACTTTTAGATCTTGCAATTACAATGACGCCGACCAACAGTGAATTGCTTGATGGCTTCAAGGTGTTTTCAGAAAACTGGGTTGCAATCATTCCTGCAAACTGTCAGCTGGGCAAATCGGAGAAACCGTACATAACGCTGGAGGAGCTTATCGACCATGATCTTATAATTTCATCAAGACGCTCTCGTGAGGAGGAAATCAGAAACTGGTTCAGAAAATTTAAAAAGGAACCTCGTTTTGTGGTTAAAACAGCTCACTCCTCAAATGCCGCCAAGCTTGTAAACAGAGATCTCGGCATTGCACTTTTCCCTGCTTCCGTTGCCAAGAATATCTCCGCCAGCACCAGAGTTGCCATCAAAAAAATAGTGCCCGAGATTAATGTCGACTATCTGCTCACCTGGGATAACGAAAGACATCCGAATGCCCTTGCTGTAAAGTTCATTGATCACATAAGGAAAATATACGGAATAAATGAAAGCTGATTCGGAACCTGCATGCTGTGCAGGTCCGGTGTCTCGAGGACGGCATAACATGGTCTGCCACGCCCGGCCTCAGCATGTTTTCCGCTTCAGGTGCATGAATGATCAAAAAAACCGGGAATGCGCACACCGCATAAACCCGGGTATTCGGCAGGAAGAGTGAATATTAAAACGGATATGAAATCAATCCGGTCTATTTATCCTGTTCCACCTTGTCCTTCCAGCTGTTGGAACGGGCCGCCGCATCAGGTTCGGCAAGAGCTTCTCCGGCAAAATCTGCAACCGCTTCATAGTTTGCATGAACACCCTTGGCGGTATTCTTGTATTTAACCGCATTGCTGCCGCTGATTCCGAGGGATTCAGCCTCGCCCACGGCATCAATGTTGGCGCCCAGGAATAAAAAGTCCCAGCCGAATTTTTCCTGACGGGTGGAAATCATTTCCTTAATCTGGCTCTTTTTGTATTCCTTGCTGTAATTTTCCATGCCGTCGGTAATGATTACAAAGATAACCTTGTGATCGGCGGCATTCACATCCTTCACCGCATCAATTCTGGTTATGGTGAGACCGATGGCGTCCAGAAGTGCCGTCATGCCTGAGGTAACATAATCCTTTTTGGTCATTTCAGGCACATCGTCCAGTTTGATTCCGTCATAAAGAACACTGTATCTGTCATTGAAAAGCACGGTGGTCACACGTGTATCGACCTTGTTTTCCTTCTGTTTTTTGATCATTGAATTAAAACCGCCGATGGTATCACCTTCGAGACCGTTCATTGAACCGCTCTGATCCAGCACCAGCACCAGATCAAGATGATTTGCCTTTACCTTTTTAACAGGTGTCAGTTTATCGGTATCGGGAGACGGAACTGTGTCCTTTACCGCTGCGGTATCGGCAGGCTCGACGGTCCTGTCGGTTTCGGCAAAAACAGCAGAGGCGAAAAACACGGAAATAACCGCAATAAAGTATTTAAATCTGTTCATTGGTGTTCCTTATCATATTGGTTAAGCATTACAAACACTTAGAGTATAGAACATCATGAAAGTTCAATCTGTGATCGGCTGATATAAATTGCATTGTGATCATTGTGCGACATGATTGCCTTCAGACATAAAAAAAGACCGCAGCCGGTGCATTTACGACTGCGGATCATGATTTACAACCGGACCGGATTCAGACTGCCGGCCGGGAAATGATGCTACATCTCGCGGGAGCGAACCAGAGCGTCTTCAAGAGATCTGCTCAGTTCAACCGTACCCGGAACAGGTTCGAATTTGGCGCGTACCAGGGTTTTAAGAGGCTGATACTGAAGTTCGCATACCAGCAGCTTTACACCTGCCCGGCGCAGATCCTCGGAGAAATGCTGGAAGCTGCTTAATCCTCCTGCATCCAGTACATTCACGCTGCTTACGTCGAGGATCAGTCCTCTGGTGTTGTTAAGATGCACTATCATATCGTTGAATACGCGATCTGCAGCTGCAAAGAACAGCGGACCGTTAATCTTGTAGACATTCCATCCTTCAGGAACCTGGGATTTGAGGCCGGTATGAAGCTTCAGATGATCAACCCATACGGTAAGCTTTGCCATGGAACGCATGAACAGCATTGCCGCCATGATGCATCCGAAGGCGATAGCCACCACCATATCGAAGAATACAGTCAGCGATACGCAGATAATCAGAATCAGAACATCTCCGGCAGGAACAGTTCTGACGGTTTTTGCAACACCCTTCAGATCGCTCATGTTATATGCCACCATCAGCAGCAGAGCAGCCATCGAAGACAGAGGAAGCATCGACAGGAACGGTGCAAGCGCCAGAATAGCCAGCAGCACAACGAGCGCATGTATTACCGATGAAACCGGAGATGTACCGCCTGCCCTTACATTGGCTGCAGAACGGGCAATCGCTGCTGTCGCGGTAATACCGCCGAAGAAAGGAGCAATGATATTGCCGATACCCTGACCAAGAAGTTCGCTGTTGGAATGATGCTTGGTACCGGTCATGCCGTCAAGAATAACCGCACAGAGCAGAGATTCAATTGCACCCAGCACCGCCATGGAGAACGAAGCCATCAGAAGATGCTGGAATACTTCCATGTTCCACACCATCTGTTCGCCGTTTGCCCCGGGCAGATTCCATGGCAGAGCAAAGGTCGGCAGGAAAGGAGGTATGCCGCTTCCGATTGTTCCGTCAGGATTTGTGTAATGGAACTTGCTGCCGATGGTCTGGATGATATTGCTGTCGCCGGTAATCCTTACAATTACGGTTGCGGCGATCATACCGAAAATAATTGCCGGAAGATGACTTGGAACCTTGCTGAACAGCAGGGACATTCTGCCTTTGAACAGATGTCTCAGTTTAGGCCAGCCGAACACCACCACCAGGGATATTACACCGACCACGGTATCGGCCCAGTTGGCTTTCGGCAGATTTTCAGCAAGAACAACCACTTTTTTGTAGAACTCGCCCGGCATACTGTCAATCTGCATGCCGAAGAAATCCTTAAGCTGCAGTGTCGCAATCAGAATTCCTATTCCGAGGGTGAAACCCTGGGTTACCTCAATCGGAATATAGATTATCAGTTTTCCCATGCGCATGGCTGAGAAGAACAGCAGGAAGAATCCGGACATTACCGATGCTGTAAGCAGACCGGCCAGACCGTACTTCTGGGCGATTGGCAGCAGAATAACCACAAACGCCGCCGTCGGACCTGAAATGCTGTAGCGGGAACCGCCGGTAAGAGCGATGACAATACCGGTAATGATTGAAGTATAAAGACCGTATTGCGGATCAACACCGGAATTGATGGCCAGTGCCATGGCCAGAGGAATGGCGATAATGCCGACTGTGATACCGGCAAGCAAATCCGCTATGAAACGTGATTTGGTGTACGGCTCTGTTACACAGGAATCTGACACAGCGCTGAATAAATGCAGTACATTATGCCTTGTAAGTTTAAATTTACTCATTTTTTACTCAATAATTATAATTAATGAAAAAACGTATGAATAATACTACTTGAAAAATTTGATGCAAGTCAAATTTTTGATTTTTTGATTTTTTGAGTGATATCTGATTGGAAGATTATGCCCGGCAGCGGATAAAACAGCAGAAAAATCTCCGGCGGCTCCGGTTTTGTGATTAAGACCTTTATTTGTCTTCAGTTATCTACCGGATGTGCAGGTTCTGCTGTTAGAATACTGCAGTGGAGACTGACAACCCGGCTTCCGGCAGTCCGGGATGTGAGGTTGTCAATGATTTTAACCATGCATACTGAAAGAGGAACTGTCTGGCTGTGAATATTTCCCGGATTTATCTGTCTGCTCTTGCTGTGCTTGCTGTCACAGGGGTGCCGCATGCCGAAGGCGGCTCAGGTTCCGTCATGCAGAATGAACATATGGAGATGATTATGGAAAATACGGGGGAGACGGAAAACAGCGCAAATCCTGATAAGGACAGCGGCAGACTGCTTTTCTGTCCTGTCTGCGGTTCTGAATTTCATTACGGTGCCGGCTTCTGCCATGTCTGCGGTGCGGATCTGCGCCGGTACAGTGCCGGCGAACTGATTGAAAAACCTGAACATCTGCAGCAGAATAATAACACGGCCGACACCGCATCTTTGCAGATCCGGGGAGCCGCTCCCGGAACCGTTCCCGAGCCGAGGGACGGCGTGAAACCGCCTCCGGATGATCGCGGTCTGACTCTGATTGCCGACTGCTGCCGTAAAGTCGTTGCCACTCCCTACGGCGACAGTCATGACGAGGTTGTACTCTATCTTGACGAGAAAACAGGTGAATATCAGATCCACACCTACCGGCTTGAGTACAGGCCGCCGGAAATTCATCACGGCTACAGGAGCGATCGCCGGGCCTTTGATGAGATCATGAAAAGGATCCGTGAAACGGAGCTTGCATCCTACAGGGATCGTCATTACGGATTTCCGACCGGCGGCGACTATGTCTGCAGATTTGTCCTGGACGGCAGTCCTTACCGTATCGCCCTGGAGAATCTGCCTTCGGACCGGCACAGTAATCTTTTCGAACTTGGAAATCTGCTGCGAAGCTTCATTGATGCCGAGCAGGAAATCTTCGGCGCCGAACCTGACGCGCAAACCGACCGTGAACCGCGGCAGGAATAAAGACGACCCTTCCGCCGACCTCAGGAACCGGCGGAAAAGCCGGAGATTTTGCCGCAACCTAGAGAGTCGCCTTCACCCGCTGAATTTCATTGAGTATGCGTTTTTCTGAAATCGGGAATCTGGTGCCGATTGACTGGGCGAACAACGATATTTTCAGTTCCTCAATCATCCAGCCGATATTTTTCACTTCGTCGCTTATATACATCGGGGATTTGAAATAGCCGAAAAGTTTTCTCCACTCCTCGTCCACATTGCTGATAATGCGCATCTGCTGCTGATCTCTGACCGGATCCTGGCTGATTTTCTCCACCCTTTTATGAAGAGCCTGCAGATAGCGGGTCAGATCTCTTAGTCTTTCGTAACCGAAATGTGTTACAAAACCCTTGAATATATATTCCTGCAGCTGTGCTTTGGCGCTGGCATAACACAGTGACGAACGGATATCCATTCTGCCCTTGAGCATTTTTGATATTGCTATGTATTCTGTCAGAGCCGTCTCCACCGTTACGGCAATTTCACCCACCGTCGTGTTCAGTTCGCCTCTGACGGTTTTAATCAGACTGCTGAAATCATTTTCGTTCCATACCGGACCCCCGTTGCGGCTGATGAAACAGTCGATTGCGCAGTTGACAAAATCAGTTACAAGTTCATCAATATTGCCGAAACCGTGGTAATACATGGTCAGCTTGGTTTTATTCGGCAGTTTTTCCCTCAGATAGCCCACAGGACTCTGAATGTTGAGATAGACAAGTCTGCGCAGACCTTCCCTGTGGATGATATTCTGCATTACCGGATCTTCAACATTTACGATTCTGACACCGTCTCCGAGATCCTTCAGCGCCTGATAGTAGACAATCTGAAGATCCCCTTTCTTTTCGATGCATTTTTCCGGTATGGTGCCGAAATTCCATGTTCTGCTGGCGGCGCTGCTCTGTTCGGCATTCCTGGATATTTTTTCAAAACTCTTCTGCACCTGGTTCTGCAGTGAATTTCTGATTTCAATCAGATCTCTTCCGGATTTAATCACCTTTCCCTGATCGTTCAGAATATCGAAATTGTATTTGAGATGGGGCGGAATTGCATCCATGTTGAAATCCTCCCGCTCGATGGGTGTTCCTCCGATGCGGGTAAGGTTGCTTTCAATGTCGTGCCAGAGAGTCTTGGTATCTCCGGCGATGGATTCCTGCAGACTTCTGGCGAAGACCGGAGCGGGAATGAAAAGCTTTCTCAAATTTTTCGGCAGTGATTTTATAACCGCGATGAAAAATTCATTGCGCAGTCCGGGAACAATAAAATCAAAATCCTTCAGCTCAAACTGATTCAGAATTGACAGCGGTATTTTAACCGTTACACCGTCATTCGGCTGCGTCGGATCAAATACATACGACAGAGCCAGCCGGTAGCGTCCGATGGTAATGTGGTCCGGAAAATCATTGGCGCTTGCCAGTTTGCTCTGGTCGCTGATCAGGAAGTTTTTGTCGAAATCAAGAAAATCAGGTTCGAGTCTGACCTGTTTCTGCCACCATTTCTTAAAGGTAACCGCGGAATTTACATTCTGCGGAATCTTCCGATCGTAGAATTCATACAGATCATCGTCGCTGACCAGAATATCCTTGCGGCGAGCCTTGTCCTCCTCATCCAGCACCTCGTCGATCAGATCGCGGTTGTGAATGAAGAAGCGCTCTCTGCAGTCGAAATCGCCTTCAACCAGCGCGTGTCTGATGAAAAGTTCGCGGCACAAAGACGGATCTTCATGTGAATACTGGACTGTACGTCCGGTTACAATCGGCAGGCCGTAGAGAGTCAGTTTAAGACTTGCCACCACTGCTCCGCTGTTTTTGCTCCAGCGGATGTCGGAATATGAATTTTTAATCAGATGTCTTCCGTATTCCTCAAGCCACAGAGGATCCACCCTGCTGACGTTTCTGGCATACAGCCGGTTGGTTTCCGCCAGATCCGAGGCCATAATCCATTTATGATTCTTTTTGTGAAGTCCCGAGGTGTAGGCAATAATGAATTTTGCATTGCGCGCGCCTGTATATTCGCCGGAATCTAGCGATTTGTTTCCGATATGGCTCAGCAGTGCCGATGATATTGCCCGGTGGATTGAATTGAAGTCCGCTTCGGTTTCATTGAATCTGAAATCAAGTTCACGGCACGCCTTCTCCAGCTGACGGTGCAGATCTTCCCATTCCCTGATCCTGAGATATGAGAGAAATTCCCGTCGGCATCTTTTGCGCAGCTGATTGTAGCTGCCGTCCCTGACAATATCGCCGATGTATTTCCAGAGCTTCAGATATGACATGAAATCCGAATCCGGATCGTTAAAGCGCTCATGCATCTGATTTGCTTCATTTTTTTTGTTAAGAGGACGTTCACGGGGATCCTGGATTGACAGGGCGGATATGATAATCAGAATTTCCGACAGAGCTCCGGTCCGGCAGGCGGCAACCGCCATTTTTGCAAGACGCGGATCCACAGGAAGTCTGGCTATAAGTTTTCCGTCGGCGGTAAGTCTGTGATCCTCTAAGGCTCCTATTTCATCAAGCAGGCGGTAGCCGTCGGTAATCTGCCGGTGATCCGGCGCATCAATAAACGGGAAATCCTCGATGTCGCCGAGTCTCAGGGTAATCATCTGCAGAATAACCAATGCCAGATTGGTTCTCAGTATTTCAGGATCCGTGTAGTCCGGCCGCTGATTGAAATCCTCCTCGCTGTAAAGACGGATGCAGATGCCGGGACAAGTACGGCCGCAGCGTCCCTTGCGCTGATCCGCGCTGGCCTTTGATACCGGTTCAATAGGCAGACGCTGAACACCGGTCCTTGCAGAATACCGGCTGATGCGTGCGTCTCCGAAATCAATTACATATTTGATGCCGGGAACCGTAAGTGACGTTTCCGCCACATTGGTCGCCAGAATTATATGCCTTCCGGAATGCGGCTGGAAAATTCTGTTCTGTTCGGCATTTGACAGACGGGCGTACAGAGGAAGAACCTCGGTATGCTTCAGATTTTTCTTTCCCAGAAAGTCTGCAAAATCGTAAATCGAACGCTCGCCGTCCATGAATACCAGAATGTCGCCGGGATCGATCTGTCCGAGTTCCTCGATTGCCAGGTATGCCTCCTCGAAGGGATCCTGCTCCGGATTAAGGCTGTTGTCGGCAGGAGAACGGTATCTTGTTTCAACCGGATAGGTCCGTCCTGAAACCTCGATTACTGGCGCGCCGCCGAAGTATTTTGAAAAACTCTGAACATCGATGGTTGCAGAGGTTATTATCACCTTGAGATTTTTTCGTCTTTTCAGCAGATTTTTCAGATAGCCCAGCAGAAAATCTATATTTAGACTTCTTTCGTGTGCTTCATCGATAATAATGGTGTCGTACTGATTAAGAAAATGATCGTGCGCCAGTTCCGCCAGAAGAATGCCGTCGGTCATTATTTTAATCAGAGAGCTGCTGTCGGTATAATCGGTAAATCTTACCTTGTATCCCACAAGAGTTCCTGGTTCGCACTTCATTTCCTCGGAAATGCGCTGCGCCACGGTTCTGGCGGCAAGTCTTCTGGGCTGGGTGTGTCCTATCAGTCCCCTTCTGCCGCATCCCGCCTCAAGACAGATTTTCGGCAGCTGGGTTGTTTTGCCGGAACCCGTGGCACCGGCAATCACCACCACCTGATTTTTTATAATTGCTTCCCTGATTTCATCCTTTTTCTGACAGATTGGAAGTTCCTCGGGATAAACCAGTTCCGGTACGGATTTGTCTCTTCTGCAGTATTCCTCATAGGAAGCCTCGGCCTCAAGCTGAAGTTCCACCAGCCGATCCGGATCGGCAAATCTGTTTTTAAGCTGTTCCTTGAATTTTTTCTGCAGTCTGTGCTGATCTGAAATAAGACATTTATCGCGGATCAGTTCTTCAAGTTTTTTTATATTCTTATCCTGGGACATGGCAGTACTTTGATTCCGTTGTTTTTACCATATAGTTGCACATTTCCTTAATTATATCAAAAGCATGCATCCGGTTGCTATGAAATAACGGTACATGAAGTCAGGAACTGAAATTAAAAAATGGCGGTCTGAATGTCTGCAGCGGACAGTCTGTTCCGCCGGCAGATTTTCATGAACATGGCGGTAATGACTGAATCGTCATGTCTGTCATAGCGGCATCCCGTCACGCCGGTTTCATCCGGATGTTTATGAACCGGCCGCAGCAACTGCCGGCGCATCGCTTTTAACCTTCAGATAACCGGTTTTGCCGGTTCAGTTCAGATGCATGTTTTCGACAGTCTGAATGTACTTGGGTACCGCAGGTCCGGCAATTCCCTGCTCTCTGAAGTAATCCCTGATATCGCAGCGGTCCGCCCGGCGTCAGGCAATAAAGAGCATCAGCTGCTCATTTTTTTTCAACCTGAACAGCCGCCACCGCCAGCTGCGTGTCAGGATAAAGTCTGTTCAGCACTGTTTCAACCTGTGCAATGGATTTGCTTTGTTTTTATGTTCATGCTGCACGATTGACTTCTGATCTCATTGAATAACAATACGGCGGTGCATCCTCACGGAATGAACCGCCGTTTTAAGATTTGAAGACGGAACGTCAGTACGGCACCGCGGTTCCGCGGCAGTCTGATCTATTTGCAGACTATATTGCCGTTTGAGCAGAAATATGTGTTTTTTGAAGTTACAATGGTACATCCGTTAAGCGGTCTCGAATTTTTGCCTTTTCCGCTCAGATGCACTACCGTATCATAGGCTTCCCTGATATCTCTGTATTCTGAATCTATGTATTCACTGTCCGGTTCGCTGTCGGCTGAAATCTTCTCGAATTCATCGGGAGAGATAAGCATGCCGACCATTTTCTGATGCAGATCGGCGAAACTAAGACCCTCCTGGTTGAAATCATATCCGAGAGCCCGCGCCATCCGTACCGCCCTGGTCTGATCTTCAATGCATTTCTTGTTTATTTCCTCGGCTTTGACCAGCCATTCCTTCATATGCTGATCGTCAAGCTTCCTGAACGAATCAAGTCTGCACTCCATCTGTACGGCCGTGCCCTGCTGCATGGTAAATGCAAAATTCAATGCATTTGTCATGGTTGTGCAGACAAGACTTTCGGCAGATTTGTCAGCCCCCGTATCCGCATTGGCGGCGGCGGCCGCAAACAAGGCAAGCGCACAGACAAAACCCGGTATGTGTTTTCTGGTTACTGCTGTCATACTGTTGAATCCTCCTGGTGAATCAATGGAATATTTATATCCGGCAGGTACACCCGGATATACGCATGTTAATATCCGGAACGGCCTGATTTTAATATTTGTTCCGGAAGAAACCAATAAAAACATGCCTGTTTTTTTACTTGGTATCACAATTATTCCGGTTCCCTGTGTCAAACGGCATTTATCGGCATAAATGAATTTTAAAGTGAAGATTTACACAGCCGAACGGTCATGTACTGATAAACTGTATGACAATTATTCCAAGACTGATTTCCGGCAGTATATAAAAAATCAGATTTTCTCGTGTGACTGCAGAATCATCCGAGACCTATTGGTCAGCCGGTGCAGAGACGCGCCAGTTCCCGTTTCAGTTCATCGGCGATGCCGGCATCGGCGGAAATCCTGAAGATGCAGCTCTCTGCGGAAAAATTTCTGGAAACAATTCTTCCCTTGTATTTTCTTGCCAGTTCCGCGGCAATATGCATTTCTGACAAATGAACAGTGCATTCAAACTCCACTGTATTTTCAGGTGCTTTTACCGGCAGCCCGGCAAGAAGTTCCTTTATGCTGTCCTGATATGCACGAACCAGCCCTCCGGTTCCCAGAAGAATTCCCCCGAAATATCTGGTTACAACCACGGTGATCTCCCCGATGCCGGAATGAATCAGTACATTAAGCATCGGTCTTCCGGCTGTACCTTTAGGTTCACCGTCGTCCGAACATCCGGTAAACGCCGTTTCATTTCCTTTGCCTGCATTAAAAGCATAGCAGTTGTGCCGCGCATCCCTGAATTCCTGCCTGATCCTTTCTATGAAAGCATCCGATGCGGGGACCCCGGCGGTATGGCCGGCACTGGCTATGAATCTGCTTTTTTTGACTGTAATTTCGTTGCGGAAAATTTTCCCGCCGCTGAGATCTGGTATTCTGTACTCGTTTCCGGACATCTGTTTTCTCCGTCTGGCAGCCGTCTGAAATTTGATGTTTTTATATTACAGTAATTTATCGCGGCATAAAAGTTTCTCTCCGTAATTATTTTTGTGACTATGCACTGACTAATGATTTCCCGCCGCTGCGGATACAAAAGTCAAATAGTATGCTACAATCCTGCGGCATGTGTTTTTTGCCAAGTTTTTTTAAGATTTTATGATTTGTCCGTCAAGGACTGGAGTAAATTCAATGTATCACAGTTATCGTTCTTATCATGCATTCGGAGACTACCGGGATTTGTTTTTTATTATTCCGGCTGTTGCTGTTCTTGTTTTTATTCTTGTCGGTATTATCAAGAGAGATTTAAAGAGCACATCGGAAAATAAAAGGAAGGAAGGATCCAGATTTCTCTGCAAAATAACATCACTGATCATTCTCTGCTCATCCGGAGTTTTCTTCAATTCAATTTGGAACGATGAAAAAGTAATTGAAAGGTTCAACGTTATAGTGCTGTTTGCGCTATTCGGCTATGTGCATTTTGTTCTGACGGTGCTTCTGATTAAAATAATGACTTTTTTCAGATATTCATTCTTCAAGGTTCTTGTGTACGGCATTCTGTCAGCCTGCGTACTTAATCTTTTTCTTCTTCCGGCCTTCTGCACGGACCGCGCGTCGGCGGCTGATTTTATAGCTCCGTGCATATTTATTCTGGCCGGCACTGCATTTCTTGTTTTCCGAATGGATCGTGAAAGGGTAAAGGATGAATCAGAAGAACTCAGAAGATCATTGGAAGATCAGCGGAACAGATTCCGATAATTACGGCGTCTGCCGTTTAAACCTTGAACGGACATGCATGCAGGAAAATCAGCGGTATTTCTTAAAAACAGAAAAATCAGGACCGTCACCGCACTGTCTGGTAAAAATGTCTGTATACAATACCTCACTGCTGCGGCGGTTGTCCTTGCGGGTCTCTTTGATTGCATGCTTGCCTTCAATGCAGATTTTCGAATTTGTCTGATCAGAATAATAGGCATCCGCCGTGCAGTTGAACTTTTTAAGTTCGTGTCTGCCTGTCTTTTTGGTATTCCGTCTGCATTTCAGTTCTTCAATTCTTTCAACTCTGACTGATTGGCCTTTTTCTGCAAGATTGTCATTGATCTGCTCGACTGCTCTGGAAATGATTCCGGAATCGGTCTGTGTATAAAAAAAATCCTTGGCATAAAATCCGCAGGCGCAGACTATCATGGCGCCGGTAAAAATTTTCCCGCCGATGCCTGATTTCTGTCCGGGCTTTTTATATTTCATCATTTTAATTTCCGTCTGTTTCATTTCGTTCCGGGGATACTCCCGGATATACCGGCTCGTCCCTGTTTACTGTTATAAACATATTGTTCATGAAATGCTTTCGTGAAAGGGAGCCCGTTATCAGATTGCAATGTCAGGACGCATTGTAGCGCATAAAATGATTTTACTGTACAAATATCAGGTTCTTTCTCCCAATCTGCTATCCTGTTAACAAAATTTTCAATGCAGGTTCCGGCTGTTTACTGTAAAAATTAAGACATGATCTGTTTTTGCATTTGTCCGGACAATGTTGTGAACAAAGATTATTTTTATTTGAATAAAAAAACGGCAAACGAAGCTCATTTTCAAAACTGAATTGTATATATGATGGTAAAGAAGTACATTTTTTATCAAGATCATGAATCGGCAGAATTAAGTATGTAACCGGAGCAGACAATAATTTATAATTATGGCTCTTCGGGTATGATAGTGGGGAAAAAATCCCCACATCACTAGTCTTTATGCGGATCTAATCAATTTCATTTTTCTGTTGGGTAACTGTACCCTCAA
>CACWLF010000025.1 GCA_902761645.1 uncultured Aeromonadales bacterium
TCCTATAAAAAGTTAAGTCTTATTGAAAAAAGAAAAGGTTGGATTGT
Organism: uncultured Aeromonadales bacterium; assembly: GCA_902761645.1. GTDB lineage: Bacteria > Pseudomonadota > Gammaproteobacteria > Enterobacterales > Succinivibrionaceae > UBA2804. The sequence continues at coordinate 48 of CACWLF010000025.1, forward strand.
TGATTTTAAACAATCTTAAGTAGCATCAAAGGTTATTATGGAGCGTTTACAATAACTATGGAATTGAATGATGTTGAATATATGAGACAGGCAAGGTCTGCCATCAAAAAGACTATGGCTATTGTACTTGCGGGAGGTCGCGGATCAAGACTCAAGAACTTAACCGACACCAGAGCCAAACCGGCGGTATATTTCGGCGGAAAATTCAGGATTATTGATTTCTCCCTGTCAAACTGTGTAAATTCAGGTATCCGCAAAATCGGAGTGGTGACCCAGTATAAATCACATTCGCTGCTCAAGCATATTCAGGCGGGATGGTCGTTTCTTGACAATCAGATGAATGAATTTGTGGACCTGCTGCCTGCTCAGCAGCGTATAGATGAAATTCACTGGTACCGCGGTACGGCCGATGCCATCTATCAGAATGCCGATATCATCAAGCAGTACGGATGCAAGTACATTCTTGTGCTGTCCGGCGATCATGTCTATAAAATGGATTATTCCTTCATGCTGTATGACCATATCAAAAGCGGATGTCCTCTTTCCATTGCATGCATCGAGGTTCCGAAGGATCAGGCAACCGCCTACGGCTGCATGCAGGTTGATGAAAACAACAGGATCATCTCGTTCAAGGAAAAACCTGAAGATCCGCCTGTAATTCCCGGAAAACCGGATTCAACACTTGTATCCATGGGCATATATCTTTTCAATGCCGATTTTCTTTACCGCCAGATGGAGGAAGATCAGGAGGATTACGATTCATCACATGATTTCGGAAAGGATGTTATTCCGAAGATTGTAAAAATGGGACTTGCCAATGCCCATAATTTTGAATTCAGCTGTGTCAAGAACGAGGATAAAATCAAAACAAACTACTGGCGCGACGTAGGAAGCATTGATTCGTTCTGGGCGGCGAATCTCGATCTTGCTGCGGTTGTTCCTGAACTTGACATATATGATTCAACCTGGCCGATCTGGACCTATCAGCTGCAGCTTCCTCCTGCCAAATTCGTTCAGGACTTTGAGGGAAAACACGGTGAAAATGTCAACTCGGTAGTGTCGGCCGGATGTATTATTTCAGGTTCGCGGCTGTATAACTCGGTACTGTTCAATTCTGTCAGAGTTCATTCGAAAAATCTTCTTGAAGGAGTGGTTGTTTTCCCTAACGTGGTAATTCACCGCAACTGCAGGATCAAAAATGCCATCATAGACCGAAACTGTGTAATTCCTCCGGGAATCGAGATTGGCTACGATCATGAGAAGGACAGGCAGTATTTTGATGTTTCAAAGGGCGGAGTAACCGTGGTTAACCGCGATATGCTCAAAAAACTTAAGGATGATCATCCGGAGATGTTTGCCAATATTCCGGAACGCTCAAAGAACAGACCTAGATATTAGTTCAGGGTCTGCCTGCTGTCAGATTAACTGCATTAACCGGAAACTTGGGAATTTTCAGTTTCCGGCGGTTAATTTGCTGTCTGAAGTTACTGTTAGCAGAATCCTGCCTTGATGCAGGTTGAATCAGGTGCCAGCTGCCAGCGGATGCCGGTTCCTTCAACATAAGGATCCAGAATGTAGGTTTCTCCGTTCAGACCGTTGATTTTTTTTGCTGTCGCAATAATCGATCCGTCTTCAACAACGATTGATTCAAAATATGTAGTGGAGAATGACTCCGGAATACGATAGACAGTTCCCTTGTTACCTGAGCTGCATTCTGGCTGTACATTTTCCTTGAAACCGTTTTCATTGTAGCAGAGTGCCACCTGCTGTTTCAGCGGTTCAAGATTGAGAAGAGCTTCCGTGAATTTTGCCCGCGCCATATCTTTTTGCGCATTCTGCCTAACTGGACTTGATTGGTGATTGCTCTGATCACAAGCTGTAACTGCAAAAAGAGAACAGATCATTATTAAAAAAATTGGTAAGCGAAAATTTAACATACAGATCCACCTTAAAATTGATTGCACAATTTCATTATATCTTAAGGCTCTGTTGTGCAACAGAGCCTTTTGCATTACGCAGCTGTATAATTTCTGAATTTTTGTTTATCAGAATCGTTATTGATTCGGATCTTTTAAGAAATTAAACGGAAGCAGGTTAAACTCAGTGCCGCTGTTATGCGGAATTTCATTACAGACTGCCTGACATTAATGGATGGATTAATTGTCTGCAGCGAATGCGGTATTATCCGGTATTTCATGTGACTGACATTCAGTGCGTGCATGTATTGAACCTCCAATTATGCGGGTGATGCCGGCATTTACATCAATCGGGTTATTCTTTGTAAACCTTGCAAAAAACTGAAATGCTGTCATACAGATTCTTCTGGAGTTGGTCCGTAGCATTGAGAGAGACAGCAATCCGGAGATACTGGATTGTTATTTTGAATGTTGGATACCGGATAACACGGCAGCATGATAATTATGCATCTGTCAGTCGCAACAGTTTTTACCGCGATGTTTCGATTAAATTAGAATAGTAATTAAGATATGTTTTTTGATAAAATACAACAGTTAAGATTAATTAGTTAAATGCACACGGCATGTGGAGATAATAATGCGAGTTTTAAAATTTGGTGGTACTTCTCTTGCAAATGCGGAACGCTTCTGGGGCGTATCCGATATTTTGCTGAATTCTTCAAGAGATGAACAGGTTGCAGTTGTGTTGTCTGCTCCGGCAAAAGTTACCAATTTATTGATTGAATTAGTTGATAAAAACAGTGCAGGAAAGGATTCCGCCATTACTATCTCTGCGATTAACGAAATTTTTACGGATATTATTACAGGTTTGCAGCAGAAGGCTAACAACCTTGATGTTTACGCAATCAAGCAGTTTATTGCAGAACAGTTTTCAACACTGGATCACCTTATTCAGGGTGTGAGATTATTAAAACAGTGTCCGGATAACATTCAGTCCATTATTGTGAGCAGAGGAGAGGCTTTGTCAATCAATATCATGAAACACCTGCTGCTGGCCCGCGGTCAGAAGGTTGATGTTATTGATCCGACTTCATGTTTGCTGACAGAGGGTTCCTATCTTGAATCACGCGTGGTTATTGATGAATCGGCAAAAAGAATAGCTGCTCTTAAACTTGTAAGAGACAGCATTTGTTTGATGGCAGGATTCTGCGGCTGCAATGCCAAGGGTGAACTGGTTCTTTTGGGAAGAAACGGTTCTGATTATTCTGCCGCCTGTCTTGCCGCGTGTGTTAAAGCTTCATGCTGCGAGATCTGGACTGATGTGGATGGTGTTTACAGCTGCGATCCCCGTATTGTTCCAGAAGCAAAATTCCTGAAGGAAGTAACATATAAAGAAGCCATGGAATTATCATATTTCGGAGCTAAGGTTCTGCATCCTCGCACCATTGCTCCTATAGCACAGTTTAAGATCCCTTGCCGTATCAAGAATTCACTGGCACCGGAAAAGGAAGGTACTTTGATTACACAGAATGGAGATCAGGATATAGCTGTTAAAGGTATTTCTGATCTGACAGGTATTTCTTTAATCAACATTTCTGGTCCTGGAATGAAGGGAATGGTTGGTATGGCAGGCAGAGTTTTCTCCTGTGTGTCAAGAGCCGGAGTTTCCATTGCCCTGATAACTCAGTCTTCATCTGAATATTCAATCAGCTTCTGTATTCACAGTGTTGATAATGAAGTTTGCCTGAAAGCTCTGAATGATGAATTTGAACTGGAGATAAAAGAAGGGCTTTTAGAGGATATTGAAATAAGAACCGATATGGCAATTATTACCGTTGTCGGCGAGGGCATGAAGAAATCACGCGGTGTGGCCGCCAAATTCTTCAAGGCTTTTGCCCAGACCAACATCAATGTTGCAGCAATTGCACAGGGTTCATCCGAACGTTCCATTTCCGCTGTAATTATTGCCAGCAAGGTTAAGAATGCAATCAAGGCATGTCACCAGAGTTTCTTCAATTCAACCCAGTATGTTGATTTGATTCTGGTTGGACTTGGCGGCGTAGGCGGTGCATTACTGAATCAGATTATCAGACAGCAGCCGATTTTAAAGAAACAGGGTATAGGTTTAAGAGTGGTTGGTCTGGCAAATTCCAAAAAAATGTATATCAACTGTGACGGAATTGATCTTCAGAACTGGAAGGCCGAACTTGATAATTCCGATTTGAAGTTTGATTTTGCTCAGATTCAGCAGAAGGTTAAAGAATCATTCCTGATTAATCCTGCAATTGTTGACTGTACATCAAATCCTGATATCGCCGCGCAGTATGTGGATTTCCTGAATGCCGGATTCCACGTAATCACTCCGAACAAGAAAGCAAATACCGGCACTATGGATTATTACCGTCAGCTGCGCAAGGCCGCATTGAAGACACGACGCAAATTCCTGTATGAAACCAATGTGGGCGCAGGTCTTCCTGTAATTGAAAATCTGCAGAATCTGATTAAGGCCGGTGACAAGCTGGTGGCGTTCAGCGGCATTCTTTCCGGTTCATTGTCTTTCATTTTCGGCAAACTGGACGAGGGTTTAAGTTTTTCACAGGCCACTTTGACCGCCAAGGAAAAGGGTTTCACAGAACCTGATCCGCGCGATGATTTAAACGGTATGGATGTGGCGCGCAAGCTTCTGATTCTGGCACGTGAATCAGGACTTAAGCTCGAATTGTCAGATGTGGAGGTGGAAAAGGCTCTGCCACCTGGATTCGATGATTCCGGCGATGCCGCAACCTTTATCAAAAATCTGCCTCTTGCCGATGCATGGTTCAAGGAGAAGGCTGAAGAGGCCGCAAAGGAAGGAAAGGTTCTTCGTTATGTAGGTTCGATTACCGACGGACACTGCAAGGTTTCTATTCAGGCTGTTGACGAGAACGATCCGTTATACAAGGTTAAGGACGGTGAAAACGCTTTGGCGTTCATTACCAATTACTATCAGCCGATTCCTCTGGTCCTGAGAGGCTACGGTGCCGGTACCGAGGTAACTGCAGCAGGTGTATTTGCTGATATTTTAAGAACCGTAAACTGGAAACAAGAGATTTAAAATGCGAGTTATTTCAAGTGCTCCGGCATCAATTGGCAATGTAAGTGTCGGATTTGATATTTTGGGTGCTGCCTTATCTCCTATAGACGGCAGTCAGCTGGGTGACCGTGTGATTGTGGAGGATTCCGCAGCAGAATTTGAATTAAAATGCGGCGGTAAGTTTGTGGATAAGCTTCCTTCCGATTACAAAAAGAATATCGTATATGACTGCTATCTTGAATTCAAAAAGAGTATGGAAGAGAAGTCGCTTAAGGTTAAAAATCTGGTGATGACTCTTGAGAAGAATCTTCCTGTTGGAACAGGTCTCGGTTCGTCAGCTTGTTCCGTGGTGGCTGCTCTGGCTGCCCTGAATGAATTTCATGACAACCCTTTCTCTGAAAAGGAAATCATGGAACTCATGGGAAAGGAGGAAGGAAAAATTTCCGGTTCTGTTCATTACGACAACGTGGCTCCGTGCTATCTCGGCGGCATTCAGCTGATGATTGAGGAAAACGGAATTATCAGTGACAGAATTCCTGATTTTGAAGACTGGTACTGGGTATCATGCTATCCTGGAACTACAGTTTCCACTGCTGAAGCCCGTGCGATTTTACCGAAACAGTATGATCGTCATGACTGTATTGTATTCGGCCGTCAGCTGGCAACATTTATTCAGGCATCACACACCGGAAACAGTGCGTTGGCTGCTGCGGTTCTGAAGGATGTTATAGCGGAGCCGTACCGCAAGAAACTGATTAATAATTTCAGCGAGACAAGAGAATACGTAATGGAACAGGGCGCTCTGGCCATGGGAATTTCTGGTTCCGGTCCAAGCATTTTTGTGGTTGCCGACAATCTGGAACTCGCGGAAAAAATTCAGGACTGGCTGCTGAAGAATTTTGTTCAAAATGAACTCGGTTTCAGCAATATCTGCAGAATCGATCGTAAAGGCACAGTTACTGTGAAAGAATAGAATACAGTTCGTTACTGATTAAAAAGAGGGGATCGCGCAGCAGTTGCGCGATCCCCTGCTTGTTTATGAATGATAAAACCTGTATATCAGCATCCCTCTGTCAATTCATATATAACCATCGGATAACTGTCGGAGATCTGATATCTGAGTATGACGCCGCATGCATCCGGTGCCATGATGTACTTTTCCCTGCCTGACACATAGGTAAAACTCGGATATGCCGAGCCTTTCATCCGGATGTAGGTCCATTCTCCCGGTCCTGCGCTTGACGCTTCAAAATTGTCGTTAAATCCGTCAATCAGTTTAGGCAGCGCCTCATAGTTTCCGCAGCAGATATAAGGGAATCCGTTGCTCATTTTGATTATTTTGTCCGAAGGACAGGTATCAAGCGATGAACCGCTTAAACACATGTCTCCTGTGTATTTTTCCTTTCCCTGTACCAGCGCTTTTGCATGAGCCATGCTGACGGCGCTTTTCAAAGATCCCTTGAGACCGTTAACAACAGCCGCTCTGGCGTCGCTCTGCAGATCTATGAATTTAGGTGCGGCCGATACTGCCAGTATACCCAGGATTACAATCACCACGATGAGTTCAATAAGAGTAAAACCGTTCGACTTTCTCATGTATTCTCCCTGCTTTTTTAATTGATATCTTATTATGTTATCATTATTTTTTTCTGAATTTGTAGAAAACAGTGAAAATTGATTGCAGAAAAGTCGAGCGGATAACAAATTTTGGTTCGGTCATGTTAAAAACATATCGGCAGTGCCGGTTAGCGGGTGTTTCACATCTGATTGTCTGTAACATCATGATTTATTTTGTTTTTTTATTATTAAATAATTGTGTTTAAGATCACAAAATACTTTACTTTATAAGGTCAGATCCATATAATAAGTATGCAATATGACACTAGTTTTAAATTAATTATAGGTGGTATTGCAATGTTACGTATAGCTCAAGAGGCATTGACATTTGATGATGTTTTATTGGTGCCTGCTCATTCAACAGTTCTCCCAAATACAGTAGATTTACGTACCCATCTAACTAAAAGTATCGTTTTAAACATCCCAATGGTTTCTGCTGCAATGGACACGGTTACCGGTGCAGAATTAGCGATTGCTTTAGCTCAGGAAGGTGGTATCGGTTTCATTCACAAGAATATGTCTATTGAAGATCAGTGTGAAGCGGTTCAGAAGGTTAAAAGATATGAAAGCGGCATGGTTGTAAGCCCTATCACCGTTTCTCCGACCTCCACCGTTGCCGATGTAATCAATTTAACAAAGAAAAACGGCTTCGGCGGTTATCCGGTAGTTGATCACAACGGTGAACTCGAGGGTCTGATTACCAGCCGTGATGTAAAGTTTATCACCGATCCTTACAATACTCTGGTATGTGATGCCATGACTCCGAAAGATCGTCTGGTAACAGCTACAGCATCCACATCACGTGAAGAAATTCAGGCACTGATGCAGAAGCATAAAATTGAAAAAGTGCTGATTGTTGACAAGGATTTCAAATTATCAGGAATGATTACAGTACGTGATTTTGAAAAGGCTGAACGAAAACCTAATGCCTGCAAGGATGCTTTGGGCCGTCTGAGAGTGGGCGGTGCAGTAGGTGCAGGAGCAGGTAACGAAAAGAGAATTGATGCGCTTGTGAAGGCAGGTATCGACGTACTTCTCATTGATTCATCCCATGGTCATTCACAGGGTGTTCTTGATCGTATCAAGGATGCAAGAGCCCGCTATCCTGATCTGGATATTATCGGAGGCAATGTGGCAACTGCGGAAGGAGCTCTGGCTCTTGTTGATGCGGGTGTTAATGCTGTCAAGGTAGGTATCGGTCCTGGTTCAATCTGTACCACCAGAATTGTAACCGGCTGCGGTGTTCCTCAGATTACCGCCGTTGATAATGCAGTAAGCGCTTTGCGCGGTTCCGGTGTAACAGTAATTGCCGACGGTGGTATCCGCTATTCAGGTGATATTGCCAAGGCGCTCGTGGCAGGTGCAAACTGTGTAATGGTTGGCTCAATGTTTGCCGGTACTGATGAAGCTCCAGGTGAAATCGAACTGTTCCAGGGAAGATCATTCAAGTCTTATCGCGGAATGGGTTCTCTCGGCGCAATGTCAAAGGGTTCCGCAGATCGTTACTTCCAGTCTGATAATGCTGCCGATAAGCTGGTTCCTGAGGGAATCGAAGGCCGTGTTCCATACAAGGGACCTCTGAAGCACATCATCCATCAGCAGATGGGCGGTCTGAGATCAGCAATGGGTCTGGTAGGCTGCGGTACTATCGATGAATTAAGAACCAAGCCTCAGTTTGTAAAGATAACCGGTGCAGGTATCAAGGAATCTCATGTACATGATGTTACCATCACCAAGGAAGCACCAAATTATCGTTTGGGTGAATAATAAATATTTTTTCTATTCACTGTAAAAAGAAGTTCTATTTTTATTCTCCAATATTGATTATATTGATATTGGAGATCTTTGTTTTTAGTTAGATGGAATTAAATATGGCGCAAAACATTTACGCACAAAAAATTTTAATTTTAGACTTCGGTTCCCAGGTAACCCAGCTGATTGCACGACGCATCAGAGAAATCGGTGTTTACTGTGAATTATGGCCTTGGGACGTTACCGAAGAACAGATTAAGGAATTCAATCCTGACGGTATTATTTTATCAGGCGGTCCTGAGTCTGTTACCGTGGAGAACTCTCCGCGCGCACCTCAGTATGTATTCGAGGCCGGTGTTCCTGTTCTCGGCATCTGCTACGGTTTGCAGACAATGTCAGCCCAGCTCGGCGGAAAAGTTGCAAATTCCGATAAGAAGGAATTCGGATATGCCAAGGTTACAATCAGACAGGATAATCCTTTATTCGGAGATCTTGTTGATTCAACCTCTGAAAACGGTGAAAAATGCCTTGATGTGTGGATGAGCCATGGTGACAAGGTTGTGGAGGTTCCGAAGGACTTTGAAACAATAGCAAGTACAGACAGCTGTGAGTATGCGGCAGTTATGAATAAAGCCAGAAACTTCTACGGCGTGCAGTTCCATCCTGAAGTAACCCACACCAAGCAGGGTTTCGGAATTTTTGAAAATTTCGTTAAAAAGATTTGCAAACTTGATACTTTATGGACCTCTTCCTCGATTATCGATAATGCCGTTGCCAAGATCCGCGAAACTGTAGGAAACGAAAAAGTTATTCTCGGTCTTTCCGGAGGCGTTGATTCTTCAGTTACTGCAATGCTGCTTCATAAGGCTATCGGAAACAACCTTTCATGCGTATTCGTTGACAACGGTCTTTTAAGACTGAATGAAGGCGAACAGGTGAAGGAAATGTTCGGAGACAAGTTCGGTCTTAATATCATTTATGTGGATGCGGAAGATCGGTTCCTCAACGAACTTAAGGGCGTATCCGATCCTGAAGCAAAGCGCAAGATTATCGGCAAGGTGTTTATTGATGTATTTGCCGAAGAAGCAAAAAAACTGGTAGGTGTTAAATTCCTGGCTCAGGGTACAATATATCCTGATGTTATTGAATCAGCCGCAGCTAAAACCGGCAAGGCTCATGTAATCAAGTCCCATCACAATGTGGGCGGTCTGCCGAAAGATCTGAACTTCCAGCTGGTTGAGCCGCTGCGTGAACTGTTCAAGGACGAGGTTAGAAAGATCGGTGTTGAACTGGGTCTTCCTTATGAAATGCTTTACCGTCATCCGTTCCCGGGTCCTGGTCTTGGTGTTCGTGTTCTCGGCGAAATCAAAAAGAATTACTGCGATCTGCTGAGACAGGCTGATGCAATCTTTATTGAGGAACTTCGCAAAGCCGACTGGTATGACAAGGTTAGCCAGGCGTTTGTGGTATTTTTACCGGTAAAATCCGTGGGTGTTACCGGAGACGGCAGACGTTATGAGTATGTTGTATCATTGAGGGCTGTTCAGACTATTGATTTCATGACAGCCAAGTGGGCTCCTCTGCCTTATGAACTGCTCGGTACCGTTTCAAACCGTATTATCAATGAAATCAACGGTATCAGCCGCGTGGTTTATGATGTTTCAGGAAAACCTCCTGCAACAATCGAATGGGAGTAAACGCCGGTTTGACAGCTGACGTATAATGCGGCAAATCGCTTTTGAGGGCGGAACCGCAAATCTGAATATAAACCCTGTATCCTCCAAACCGGTACGGGGTTTGTTTTTTGACTGCATCAAGGGACAATGAGCAAGCGGGCTGCTGCCATTGAATGCGCATCTGACATGACTGAGCGCACACCATGAATGACAAGGTGTAATTGTCCATTCTCCTCTCGGTAAATCCTCACGAAGCTTTATGGTTAATTCTCCTTTGTTATTAATTTTTGAATTCTGCTGTTCTTTATTCCTTTGGACTACGTAATTTTTACACCATGTCTCAGCATCAGAAACATTATATTTTTCTCTGATTACTCTGGCACAACATAATGATTCAACTGTTCTGGTTTTCTTACGTTCTCTTTTATCACGGCAGTTTTCAATGATGTAACAGTAAAAGGAAATTAGATGTATGGAATAAATACTGTGAATGCTTTATGAATAAATTTTCTATAAGGAAACTGCACTTGAATTAGAAGAAACATTATATCAAAAAGAATATAAAAATGTTATAGTCCACCACTTACTATTGATAAAATACTAATTATCCTCTTCATGTATTGATATTATGCAAATTTTTGAATTATCTTTAGTCACTATCAATCTGGCGGTTTTTCCTTTATTCCCAAAGTCTGCTCCTTCATGAGCACAATTGCCCAAATCACCGAATCACAAGTTCCCGGGACACGAGTTTCGAGCAAAACAGCGGTGAACCGTCAGAAGTGTTTTTTCAGGTATCCTGAAAACGCAAAGCTTGGTGAGTTTGAATAGATGTATGTTTCATCAATATGTCAATAAATCAGACCTCATTACCGAGATCTTGGCGCAAGATGTAACTCCACTTTAGATGGCAATATCCATCGTGGTTAAAGGTTGGAGGCGTGACTTCGTTACGACGACAGGGAAGTTACAAGCCCGTTTCCTTTTTGTTGACGGTTAGTTAACTGCCTGAAAATTACAAGTCTTTCGGCATGCCGTCTTTGGCGAAATTATAATCCGGATGTTTTTTTAAAGTATTCCTGTAACGCTTAATGTAATCATTAAGACATAAATCGTTTGATGTGCCGGCCCATTTATCTGGTTCCTTTTCCATCAGCTGATCGTCCTCCCATCCGCACTGCGTACAGATATCATGGCTGGAAATCCTTTCAAATGCATGTCTTCCGCAAACAGGACATAAATGACCTGACGTTACGGAGTTTCTGAAACAAAATTGAGGATTTTCGCGTAATTTTGAATGATACATTGCAGTGTAATCGTTAAGAGATAACTGATTAAGTCCGCTGCATGAATCGGGGTCCTTCTGCTGCACAGGATCGTATTTCCATCCGCAAGAAACGCACTCATATCCCTCTTTCAGTTTTTTACCGTGCAGTAAATTACCTGTAAAAAATAATCTGCGGCAAACCGGACAAAACAACGGTTTTGATTTTCCTGATGATTTCATTTCTGCTCCGATGAATGATACGCTGTGGGATATTATAGCCAAAGTTTCAGATTAATAAACAGTTCTTTGTGCTGTCTTCCTGTGTTAAGGTTAATATTTTACGCTGTTGTGCAGCCCGGCGGTGAAATGCAAAACCGTGTTTTATCTCTCATGATTAATTGAAATTCAGGCATTTAACTATACAGATGAACAGCAATAATTCTATAATTAAAAGATTGAAATATTTGTATTGAAATGGAGAGACTATGATTGAACTGTTAACTTTTTTGAGCGATATCCTGCAGAGGAACGGATTAAAGGGGTTGCTCAATCATCCGAAAAAACTGTATCAGAGGATGCTGATGGCTGATATTGAACCTAAAATTGCAGGAGCTGTGGTAGTTACGGTTCTGGCCAATATTCCAAAAATGATTATTGATGATCGCAGCCTGAACCGCGACCAGATTGTGGAATTAATCAGAATAACCTGTCCTTTGAATGACGAGATTTCAGAGCAGCTTGCGGATTTGTATCTGCTTCTGCTGGATAAAAAGAATATTGCCTCTTTACAGAATGATATTCGCGGATTTTATTTTTTCTGCCAGAAACAGTGGTCCTTGCAGTTGAACAGCCTGTACTACTGTGAAGATCAGGAATCAGGTCAGCGCCTTTGTTGCATGGTGACTGCAGGAGTGGACTTTGCCGTTCAGAATGTTGATATTCTGTATCAGAGTCTTTACCAGTTTCTGCGTGAAAATCCGAATGTCAGCGAACTTCACATTCTCGAGTATTTCAAGTATGTGCTTAATTCAATGCTGGATCAGGAACTGGAAAAAAATGTACAGGAGGAACTGAAGACAAAGCCGTTCTCTGAAATTAATCTGAATGACTATGACTTTGAAAAGTTTTTAACAGGAGCATGTTCAGAACTGTCTCTTGCTGTTCTTAATATTGATGTCGATTCCGACTGTTCGTTTGATGAATGAACAATGTCTGCAGTGTGAAAGTCAGATTTTATTTGTATAAAAAAATAAACCGGAAGTTTAAAACTCCCGGTTTATTCATTTTAATATTTATCCTGTTATATTCTGATACTAGTCAAGCAGGTGAACGTGCAGACGCTTGATAACCTCGTCGCCGTCCTTCTTGTCAACCAGGAAGCACAGACTGTGCAGACTTGCGCCGTAGCAGATCATTCTTACATTAACATCGAAGATTGCAGAGAATACCTTTGAGCCGGTACCTGTAGCATAGCTCATGTCATTACCGATAATGGCAATCAGGGTCAGACCGTCTTCCACGGTTACGCTGCATACTTCTCTCAAATCATTTAAGAGAGCTTCGCTTAATGATGATTTACCGTCTGAATTACCGCCGGAGAATCCGTTGTCAACAGTGATGGCAATTGAAACTTCAGATGTTGTAACCAGGTCTACTGATAAACCGTGTTTTGCAAAAATACCGAAAATTGTTGCCATGAAGCCGCATGCTCCGGCCATCTTGAAGGATTTAAGTGTCAGTAAAACCTGATCTTTTCTCATTGCAACAGCACGGAAGGTAGGCTTTGACTGTGTTTCGGTTCTGATCCATGTACCGCCTGCGCGAGGATCCTTGCTTGAACCTACGAATACCGGAATATTTCTTCTTGAAGCCGGCTGAATTGTTGCAGGGTGCAGAACCTTGGCACCGAAGGTTGCCATTTCAGCAGCTTCATCAAATGTCAGTTCAGGAATAGGATGAGCAGTGCTTACCAGACGGGGATCGGTGGTGTAGATGCCTGGAACGTCGGTCCAGATTTCAACTTCAGTTGCGTCGATTGCTTCACCGATAAGAGCTGCGGAGTAGTCTGAACCGCCGCGGCCAAGAGTTGTGGTTCGGCCTTCAGAGTTGGCACCGATGAAACCCTGAGTGATAACGATATGATCCTTAACAAGATTTACCAGTTCCTGATGAGCCTGGGATCTGATTACTTCGATAATCGGAGCAGCCTTGCCGAATACATTGTCGGTTCTCATAACCTTGCGTACATCGAACCATACGGCATTTACGCCCTTCTGCTTTAACAGTTCGGTAAACAGTTTGGTTGACATTAATTCACCGTTTGAAATGATACGGTCAACCAGTGCTGTGTTTGTTTCCAGGCTTGCCTCATGAGCCAGAGCTCTGATATCGGTGATGTGTTTTTCAATTTCTTCGGTGATTTCTTTCGGATGGCCCAGTCCGGTTAAAATGTTTTCCTGAATGGCAACGATCTTCTGAATAACCTCTTCCTGACCTTCTTTGCTTAACTGACCGTTTGCTAATTCAACTAAAAGATTGGTTACACCGGAACTTGCACTCAATACTACAACATGGGTTGCCGGATTACCTAATACTACATTGGCACAGTTTTGCATTGCATCATAGTTTGCAACACTGGAACCACCAAATTTTGCGACACATAAATTGCTCACAAGAACTCCTATTATTTTATAAAACTTGTTTTATTAAAAGGAAGCATCAAGGCGGGAAATTGATTGATTACCGCCAGAAGCGCTTCACAATCGTGACAGCCCAAAGGATTCAGCCTTTGCAGCCGGTGCATCAACTTTCAGATTTTTCTGCACCTCGGCGTTACATCCCCTGCGCAGCTTCACGGAAATCTGAATTTCTCCGCTGCTTGCCTGAGTAACGCGCCTCTTCTGGTGTTATTTTTGATAACGATCACATTATAGTAGTTTTATTCTGCTTTCGCAATAAGCTGACGGTAACAAATTTACGCTGAACGAAACAAAAACGGCATCGGGCAGGGCCGATGCCGAAACGATGAAATATAACCGGTACTACTGGGCGGAAACGATATTCTTGATGAAGATCTTTGAATTTCGGTTGTAGTTGTAGTGACTTGCTTTTTCAAACGGCAGGTCGCTGACTGCGCCTTCTTCAAATCCGCGTTCCTGGAAGAAGTGGGCGGTTTTGGTGGTAAGAACAAACAGTTTTTCAATTCCCCGGTTCAGTGCTTCATGGGTGATTTTTTCAATCAGAATATCCGCTCTGTTGGAGTTACGGTAATCAGGATGAATCACCAGACACGCAAGTTCCGCCATTTTGTTGTCATAGCAGTACAGTGCGGCGCTTCCGATAACCATGCCGTCGCGCTTGATAATGATATAGTGATCGATTTCGAGTTCAAGCTGTTCTCTTGCCCGGTGAATCAGTGCTCCGCTTTCCTCGAACGGTCTGATAAGTTCCATCAGTGAAGGAATGTCATTGATGGTGGCCTGCAGACACTGTTCTGCGCTTTCCTGAACGATCTGTGTGCCGATGCCGTCGCGGGTGAACAGTTCCTGAATCAGAGCTCCGTCCTCGATATGACTTACGAGATGAGATCTCGGAACGCCGGCTCTGCATGAGGCAACAGCCGCGCGCAGATATCTGGCTGTATTCGAGAAGTCGTCCTCTCCGAGTTTTGCCAGATATTCCTCAGCCTGATCGATGAAGAGTTCCGGCACCACATTGCCGTCGTTATCGATAACACCCTGGAACGAACTGAAGGTGATGAACTTGTCGGCCTTGAGATCTATGGCGATTCTGCTTGCAAGATCTTCAGCATTGACGCTGAAATTTTCTCCGGTTATTGATACGCCGATCGGGGAAATGAGAACGATATGTCCCATGTCAAGTTCATCCTTGATCGCGCGTTTATTGATTCTTCTTACGCTGCCGCTGTGGCAGAAATCAATACCGTCAACAACACCGATCGGTTTTGCGGTTACAAAGTTTCCGCTTACAACACCGATGTTTGCACCCTGCATCGGAGTATTGGAAATTCCCATGGAGAATTTTGCCGTCAAATCCAGCTGGATTTCACCGCATACTCTTTTTATGATTTTGAATGTCTTGTCGTCAGATATTCTCAAATGACGATGAAAATTGGATTCAATGTCAGCTTCCTCCAGCGCCTGGTCAATCTGAGGTTTCGCTCCGAAAACCAGCACCAGTTTGATTCCGAGACTCTGCAGTATGGCAATGTCGGAAATCACGTTGGCTATGTGAGAATCCATTAGGGTGTCGCCACCAATCAGAATTACAAATGTTCTGCCGCTGTGCAGGTTTACATACGGTGCACTGTGGCGTATCGCATCGATAAGGGAAGCATTTGTTTGTCTCAATGTTTTGATCTCCAAAGTAGTAGCAAAAAAAGTTGCGTAATTATAGCATGTATTTTGCGGTTGTGATAAGTATGCAAAGGCTTGTTTGGACTTATTTTTGGACTGATTTTTTATCCGGTTTTTTTTCATCCGGCGGAGGAAGTGCCGGCAGTGGGGAAAACAGGATTTACAATACCGAAAAAATCACTTTTCTCATGATTATTTTTCTGCATCAGATCATTGTAAAATTAATCGGTTTTTATTAATTTTTTCCCTTTTTTTTCAATTAATCAGCTTATGCTGATCTGCTCCCGCATAGCGTGAAATAAGGAATATTATAGCTATTTCAAATTTTTGGCAATTATTTTAGGTGTAAACGGGAAAAATGATCATAATATTAATATAATGATATCCTGAAAAGAAGTGTGAAATGCAGTTTTGACTGTTAAGAGAGAATAGGTCGGTTGTAATGAAAAGGAAAGAGGTCTCTTTTATTGTGGATGCCAACGGCAGCAAACAGTTTGCCGTGGTGCCTATAGAACTTTATTATTCACTGCTGGAAAACAATATAAATTTCATGGTTGATTCCCGCAGCGGCAGTACGGAGCCGGCGGAGTACCAGGAAAAAACAGTGCACAGGTCGAAAAATCCGGGAGCGGATGTGATTTCCCCGGATACCAGGTCAGGCGGTGAAAACAGTGCAAATGCTCCGGAAAAGGAAATTCCCCAGGATATTATTAATATCGATAAGGATGAACAGCTTAATCTCGGCAGGGAGCAGACATTTTATTTTACTCATCAGCTTGCCAAAAAATATGCTGCGGAACTGAAGCAGATGAATACCGAACTGTTTTTCTTTACCGCTAAAAACGTGCTGGCATGGGGTTATCCGATCTTCTCCGATAAAAGAGTTTCTTTCATGGTAATGGCAAAATCCGAGATCAGCGAAAATACAGCCGATTCGTTCAGAATAAAAGCGAAGGAGGAGAGAGATTTTCTGCTTCTGAAAAAAATTATCAAACAGAAGAAGAACAGCGGAATTTACTGTTTTACGCAGAATTATCTTTTCAACAGTGCAAGTCTTGCAGCAAGCGTGGTTGCAGGAAACAACCGCAGCGGCGCAGAGGCGTGGAAAACAGCCGACGGTCTGCTGCTGAGGGATTTTATAGCCAGAAACACTGGCGGCGACGGATCTCCGGAATTATAGTTCCGGATTTCAGGGCGGTTCATGCACATGTTTCCGGACAGGTGCCGGATTGATGCGTGCATCTGTTTACAGGAAAATTTTTGTATGATTTTTGAGGGCGACTTATGGCGGATATTACATATGATTCTTTGACCGGACTGCCAAGTATTACATCTTTCTACGATCAGGCAAATAAACTTCTCAGCGGTTCCCGTGATTACTATCTTGTATATTTTGATATTACACGGTTTAAATACATCAATGATATTTTAGGTACCCAGGCTGCGGATCAGATCCTTTCACAGATAGGCGAACTTCTGCTTGAACTGTGCGGTGACAGTGACTGTGCTGCAAGGGTTTCCAGCGACAAGTTTGTAATTTTGAAATCCGATAAGACAGGAAGAGATCTTTTCATAATCAAACTGATCTCGCGCATGAGATATTTCGATCTTCCTTTCGAACTTATGTGCAATTACGGCATCTACATGTTTACCGACGAACCGGTGGAACTGGCGATTGCCGTGGAAAATGCCGCGCTTGCCCAGGCAAGAATCAAGGGCAGCTATACCGACCGATCTCTTGTGTATGAGGAGTCGTTCCGTCAGGAGTATGTTTCCGAAGGTGAAATCATCGGCATGTTCGAGGAGGCGATAAAAGAGCACCAGTTTCAGCTTTACTTCCAGGCGCAGTATGATCATTCAACCGGTCTGATAGTAGGTGCCGAGGGTCTGGTCCGCTGGATTCATCCGTCGAAGGGTGTGGTTTCCCCTGCCGTATTTATACCTATTCTGGAAAAAACAGGATTGATAACGGTTCTTGATCTGTATGTGTTTGAACAGGCATGCGATACGGTAAAATACTGCATAGACAATAAAATTCATCTGGTTCCGGTTTCTACAAACTTTTCACGTCACGATCTGAGACTTCCTGATTTTGTGGAAAAACTCGAGGAAATACGCAAGCGCTATACTGTGGATTCAAAATATCTGCGGGTTGAGGTCACCGAGTCGGTGGTGGCCGACAGTCTTGAAAATACCAACAGAATCGTAGATCAGCTTCATGACTGCGGCTATCTTGTTGAAATGGACGATTTCGGTTCTGGTTATTCTTCGCTTAATGTGCTTAAGGATGTTAACTTCGATGTTATAAAACTCGATATGAGATTTATGACCAACGAGGCCAAAAACAGGCGCGGCGGCATGATTCTGACCGCAATTGTCAATATGGCACAGTGGCTTAATATTCCTGTTATAGCCGAGGGTGTTGAAACCATTGAACAGGCTGATTTTCTGCTCAGTATCGGAAGCGAGTACATTCAGGGATATCTGTATGCCAAACCGATTCCGAGAATTGATTTTATCCAGCTGCTGAAGGGCTCAAGCATCTGCAACGTTACAGCGAATATGAGTTTCCTCGAAAAAATCGACACCTGTGATTTCTGGGATCCAAATTCCCAGGATACTCTGATATTCAGTAATTTTGTCGGACCTGCTGCCATTTTCTATTACAGGAACGACGGCGAGATTGTGGTAAGCCGCGTTAATGAAAAATACATTGAAGAACTTTACATGAACAACAGCCAGAAGGATATAGTGTCTTCCAGATTTCTGGATTCCTTAGACGAAAAGAACAGACAGATATATCACGAAACTGTCATGAAGGCGATTGAATCCCAGAAGGAGGAGACATGTGAAACCTGGCGTGTTCTGAAGTCGGAGTGCTGCGGAGAGACTGTTGCATGCATCAGAACAAATATCCGGATGATTGCCAGGGGATCTGACAAGGTTCTGTTTTATGCAATGATTCGCAATATAACTGCGGAAAAGCGGGAAATAGCCACCTACAAGGAATATGAAAGAAACTTTAAATATGTGGTTGAACATGCCAATGTTTATTTCTGGGAGTACACCATTGCCACCAAGGAAATGCGTCCGTGCTTCAGATGCATGAGAGATCTTGGACTGCCTCCTCTGATCAAGAATTATCCTGAACCGCTGATTGAATCGGGACTGTTTCCGGCCGATTATGCTGATTTCTACCGTGATCTGATGCGCAGGGTTGACAGCGGAGAGGAGCAGATTGAGGCGGTGATTCCGCTGACTGCGAACCGCATTCCTTTCAGAATCTGCTATACCACCGAATTTGACAGTGTGGGCAATCCTAAAAAGGCATACGGCTCCGCAACATTGATTAGAAACGAGGAAGAACAGAAGGAACACAATGACTGAACCGGTTAAATTGGCGCTTACCTATGACTTTGACGGAACTTTGGCTTTCGGTAATATTCAGGAATATGATCTGGTGCCTAAGTTCGGAATGTCTCCAAAGGAATTCTGGGGGCTGTCAGCCGAGATCAGCAATGATCAGAATGTTGACGGCATTCTGGCATATATGTGGCTGATTATAAAAATGGCCAGGGAGAAAAATGTCCAGATCAGAAGAGAGGAGTTTTTTGAATACGGAAAAAACATTCACTTCTACAAGGGTGTAGACAGCTGGTTTGATCGCATCAACCGCTACGGAAAATCCAAGGGTGTGGAGGTTCAGCACTATATTATCTCCTCCGGTTTGAAGGAAATGATCGAGGGAACAAAGATTGCCAAATATTTCAACCGTATTTTTGCCTCCTGCTATATGTATGACGAACAGGGCAATCCGATCTGGCCGGCACGTGCCGTTAACTACACCAACAAAACCCAATATCTTTTCAGACTGAACAAAGGTGTTCTTGACGAGCGTGACGACGATTCTGTCAATGCCTATACTCCGAAAAAGAACCGTGTTCTGCCGTTTTCCCAAATTGTGTATATCGGCGACGGAGCCACTGATATCCCGTGCATGCGCCTCGTAAAGAACTTCGGCGGCTATGCAATAATGATTTATCAGGAAGAGCGTCCTGAAAAGAAACAGCTTGCCCAGGAATATCTGCAGACCAACCGCATTTCCATGATGTCTCCAAATGATTATTCACCTGGAAGTCAGCTTGAAAGAGGGGTAAAACTGATTATTGACAATGTTGTGGCAAAGGCCAGATTTAACGAGATTAATGCAATGGAGATAGAGTAGTGGCTGTTTTTGCTGTTATTTCCGATATTCACGGCTGTGCAACCGCTCTGCGGAAAACGGTTGAAATTGCAACTGAGAAGTATCGCGCGGATTATTTTCTTCTTCTTGGAGATATTCTGTATCACGGACCTCGCAACCGGATAGCGGACGGTTATGATGCGCAGGAAGTTTCCGGATTTCTTAATTCCTACAGGAACAGAATTATTGCTGTACGCGGCAACTGTGATGCCGAGGTTGATCAGATGATGCTGGAATTCCCGATAATGTCTGACAGCAATCAGCTTGTTTTCGGATCTCACCGCATTTTCATGACTCACGGTCACCTGTTCAGACCTGAGGAACTGCCGCTGAATGAAAAAGATCTGTTTTTCAGCGGACATACGCACCGGGTGAGGTTTGAGGAAACTGAAAACAGTTCCGGTAACAGAATTATCTGTTTTAATCCCGGATCTGTGTCGCTGCCGAAGGAACCGCAGTACGGATCATTCGGCATATTCGATGAACACCGTCTGAAACTCATTAACCTTGACAGCGGGGAAGAGGTTATGGATGAGCAGATCTGGTAGCTGCGGTTCATAAATTTCCGGCGATGTCGGAATGAACCATGGAACATCTTCATTTTTTTGTCACCGACTGTTCGTTAATTGTCTCATTCTGCCTGATTTGAGAAAAAAATTGAGTGAGATGAATAAAATTACAAAAAAATTGCAGGTATCCTTTCTGCATGGGTGAATTTGCAGTGCAGTGACCGGAGAAATATGGATCGAAAAAGGGCAGACTTTTAAGGTCTGCCCTTTTTATAGCTTGCTTTAGATACAAAACAATGCGGTACAGAATACAGTACACGGCCACCAGGATTATGTCAGCGAACCGGTCTGACTTAACTGCCGGACTATTCCTGAATCTGTCTGCGCATTGGAGTATCAGCCGATCAGAAAACGGTTTTTATTCAATGGAAGAATCTTCTGAACTGTCGCCGCCTGCATCATCCTGAGAAGCTGTCTGATTGCCAAGTCTGTGGATCTTGGTTGGAGTCATAACTTTAAGATACTTTGCATAGCACTTGGTATTGAAATCAGTAACTACTTCAACATTAATTGTTTCAGCCTGATCCTGAATCTGTTTTCTGATTAAATCAATCTGCTGAACAAATAACTTTTCTGCAGCATCCTTCGGCTTTCTCTTGCCGTTGTAGAGATCGGTCATAGCCTGACCGCATTCTTCAAGAACTGTTGATTCCTTAATGGTAAAGTAACCGCTTCTTCTTAATCCGCGAGGGAATTTCTGATAGTTGTTAAAATGCTTTTCTGATTCAAAACTCATTTGTAATCTCTTCTTTAAATAAGAACTAAAATTCCACTAATTTTAATAATAATTAAGCTTTTTTGCAATCAATAATTGAAAATGCATGTGCCGGTAAAAAATCATGAAACCTTCTCATGACAGCTTTTTCAGATCCTGCTCCGGTCCGGCGGTTTGCAATATTAACCGTTTTTCAGTCATTAGACTGATTTTTCGTAAAAAAAGGTAAAGATAGCTGTCATCAATCACAATTTTATCTTTTGATCACAAAAGCAAATAGTGAAAAATAATAAAATGCTCAGATATATGTTTATTTAAGGTGTTCAAGTATGTTTAAGCAAAATGTCTCGATTTTAATATCCGCGATCCTTGCAATTGCAGTAGGATATTTCTGTCAGGATCATTCTCAGGTAATCAATACCTATGTGAAGCCGTTCGGCACGATATTTCTGAATCTGCTTCTGTGGATGGTCGTTCCTTTTATTTTCGTGTCCATTATTCTGGGCGTGTCATCTCTCAGGGATGTCAAGTCGGTTCGCAGTATCGGCGTCAAATCCATCGTTTACTTTTTTGTAACCACGGTTCTTGCCGTGCTCGGAGGCATCTGCATTGCCCTTTCCTGCGAGAACTTCTTCCCTAAGCTGACATACCACATGGCCGAGCAGGTTTCCCATGAAACCGCAAATTTCAGTTTTATTGATGCCATCGTGAATCTGTTCCCGTCCAACTTCATCGAGGTGTTCTACAAAGGCAATATGATTCAGATCATCGTGGCCGCGATTTTTATCGGTATCGCCATGATTATACTCGGCAAGAAGGTTTCGGGTCTCGCCAAATTCATCATGGATCTGAATCTGGTGTTTTCAACCATTCTCAAGATCATTTTAAAAGCTTCTCCGATTGCGGTATTCTTCCTGCTTTGTCCTATTATTGCCGAATACGGCACATCAATACTGGGTTCACTCGGAGTGGTTGTTCTGATTGCCTATGTATGCTACATACTGCACGCGGTAATAATCTACTCGCTGTTCCTGATTGCTTTTTCAGATGTCAAACCATGGGAATTCTACAAATACATGTTCCCTGCCATTACCTTTGCTTTCTCGTCGACATCTTCTGTGGGAACCATCCCTCTGAGCATGCAGTGCACAAGAAAGATTGGCGTTGACAACAAGATTTCATCCTTTGTTCTGACGATGGGCGCCACCGTCAATATGGACGGAACAGCTATATTCCAAAGTGTTGCAACCATCTTCATCGCATTCTGCTACGGTGTGGATCTTACAGCACCTCAGCTGTTCATTCTGGCATTTACCATTATCATTACCTCAATCGGTACTGCCGGCATACCGTCAGGCGGCGTGCTGATGCTGTCAATCATTCTTACATCCGTTGGTCTGCCTATCGAGGGTATTGCGATTATTATCGGTATCGATCGTATTTTCGATATGGGCCGAAGCGTTATCAACGTGCTTGGCGATGCAACCTGCGCGGTTATTGTTGACTGCAGCGAACGCAAGAAGGAGGCTGAATATCAGAAAAAAAGAGAACAGGAACTGAGAGACAATGTAGGTGTTGATCCTAC
Source organism: uncultured Aeromonadales bacterium (assembly GCA_902761645.1). Classification (GTDB taxonomy): domain Bacteria; phylum Pseudomonadota; class Gammaproteobacteria; order Enterobacterales; family Succinivibrionaceae; genus UBA2804. Next base: position 22,837 of record CACWLF010000025.1, read on the forward strand.
TCTCGGCAAACCTGAATACATGATTACTCCGGAAGATCTGCTCAAAAAGCAGAAGCTCAATGCAGGACCTAAATTAAGTCCTGAGGATATCATCAAGCAGCAGCGTGAGGCTAAGCTTCAGCAGGAGCAGCAGGCTCAGATGGCAAGGAAGGAAAAAGCCGACGGTTATTATGATGACGATCTTGTTATCAGAATCGATCTTGACGATGATAACAAATAAGATCTGCAGCCGGTAATCCTGTTTAAAGGAATGAGGGGATCGGATAATGAACATTTATCCGATCCTCTTTTTTTTATTATTTCCGGAATTTTATTTTTTCTGAAATACCACTTTTCCCTGACTGATGGTCATCATGCAGTCGTAGTTGTCGTCAAGAACAGTGAAACTGGCGATTTTACCGGTTTTTATACTTCCCAGATCACGATCCATATTAATTGCTCTTGCAGGAATTACTGTCGCCATTTCAATTGCGTCTTTTTCGCTGATTCCGCAGGTCTGTATCAGGTTTTTAATGCCCATGTTCATGGTCAGGGATGAACCGCCCAGAGTTCCGTTTTCATCGGCACAGAATCCGTTTTCCCTGACGTACAGCTGTTTGTCGCAGAATCTGAATGAACAGAATCCCTCCGGAGCACCGGCTGATGCCAGGGCATCCGTAACAAGATAGAGATGATCTCCGAGTATCTTCCGGGCGGATCTGATCAGGGCAGGGTGCACATGACACAGATCTGCAATGATTCCGGCGTAAATTCCGCTGTCGAAAACCGCTTCGGCCACGCCAGGGTTTCTTCCTCCGGACAGAACGGTCATCGCGTTGTACAGGTGAGTGGCATTGCGGATAAAGTTATTGTTTCCAAGATAGCCGATGCATTCATCGTAGGTGCATGAACTGTGGCCTATCGACAGGGTGATGCCGCATTCTGCCAGTATCCTGAGCTGTTCTTCAGTAAACTGTTCAACCGACAGCGTCAGCATGGCTATCTGTTCCTGATTTGCCAGGAAAAATTCAAGATTCTCATCGGTAAAGTGACGGATGTATTTTTTGTTGTGGATCCCGGATTTTCTTTCAGATATGAAAGGCCCCTCAATATGAATGCCCGGAACATTGTATCTGCCGTGCCCGCGATGATATTCGAACATCTGATCCGCCGCGGCGGCTATATTTTTATCCGAGGTTGTAACCAGAGTCGGAAGAAAGGTGGTTGTTCCGCTTTTGAAATTAATATCCCTCATATAGGAAATCCTTTCCGTCGAGGTATCGTCATTGTATATTATTCCGCCGCAGCCGTTAATCTGCAGATCTATAAAACCTGGATAGAGTTTTGCTCCGTGGAGATTTATCCTTTCATCGTTGAAAATATAGGTAAAGTTCTGTGCTGAAGCGGGATGAATTTCAAAAATTCTTTCGTCCCTGATCAGCAGATCCGAAGGGGTGAAACGTCCGTCAATGAAGGCGCTGGCGTTGGTTATAATCATCTGTATAATCCTTGATTCTGGTATGTTTCCTACTGTTCCCTATTAACGGCAATCATATCCGTGGACTTCCGTATTATCAGAAAAATTAGCCTTGTGAACTACTCCGACATATAGAAGTCGGAGCTTCCTGCTTCAACCACTACTGCGTTGGTTACGATGTTACGTAACTCAATGTCTTACACAATGTCCACAGGCGTATAAGTTAGGGCTATTCCATCCCTACTGTATATTTTGTTTCATGCCACTTTGGA
>CACWLF010000026.1 GCA_902761645.1 uncultured Aeromonadales bacterium
TAAGTCAACCGGCAAGGTAAGAACTTTAACTCTTGCTCCGATGCTGGCTGAAGCAATCCGCAGAATAAGCAATGAAGAATCTATTTCTGCAATGTTTGAGTGCTAATTAAAAGATCTGCAAAGAAATTCATATATGACAAAAACCTCCGGATTTTCTCGGAGGTTTTTTAATTTATAAAGAACGGAAACCGGTTTTATTCAATATTTATTTCAGATGTTATTGATTCTGAAGTTTCCTGTAGTTCACGTGATCTCTCCTTGTTTTCCTCCACCGTTCTAATCAGCATTGCATTTGAACTGTTAACTTTTGAGATCATTTTGTTGGTGTTTTCAATCATCTGCGTCTGATGTGCGGTGGCATTGCGGATGGTTTCCGTACTGCTGTTTATACGATCAACCGTACTGATGATGGTGTGAATGGCATTATTCATGCTGTCAACGCATTCAAGACTGCTGTCGCAATCCTCGATGCTCTGCTTCATAAGCGATACGGTAGTATCAACATTGGTCTGCAGTGTTTTAATTGATTCCTGAACAACCTGAATTGATTCGCTGGTTTTGATGGATAAGCCGCGAACCTCGTCGGCAACCACGGCAAATCCTCTTCCGTGTTCACCTGCACGTGCTGATTCGATTGCGGCGTTAAGCGCCAGCAGATTGGTCTGCTCCGCAATACTTTTGATGGTGGCCACAACTGAGACAATACTCGTTGCATGTTCAGATACCGCCGCAATGGCGTCATTGGTCTGTCTGATACTTTCCGACAGCTCCCTGATGGAGAAGTTGCTTTTCTGCACCATTTCCATGCCTTCTTTTGATGCATCGCTTATATTGTTCGCGACTTCAACTGTTTCCCCTATGCACTGATGAATGTTGGCAATGGATGAATTGATTTCAGCAACTGATGACATTACTTCATTCAGTTCATTCTGCTGTTCATTAATTCTGCTGTATATTTCATTGTTGCTTGCTATCGAATCTTCTGTGGAGGTTTTCAGAAATCCGTTGATTTCACTGAACAGTTTTTTCTGATTATCGAGGAAATGATTAAAGTTTGCGGCAAGTTCTCCGATTTCATCATTGGAAGTAATATTGATTTTATTGTCAAAATCAGCCTCCTTCGCCGCAAGAGCCTTCAGTGTTCTTCCAATGTGATGGACAGGTCTTGTAATATTGGTATGAACAGCTCTGTTGATGTATACAATGATGCCGATTATCACCAGAATTGTGATTATGATGGATATGGCGATATCCAGATAGGCGGCTCTGTAGTAGGTTGACTTGTTCAGAATAACCACCATTTTCCATGGTGCTTCCTTCAGTCTGGTGGCAAGCAGGAATACATCTCCGGCATTCTTTGTGCTGATGGAGGTGAAGGATTTGTTTTTGCTTTCATTGGTGATAATTCTGTTTACCGCTTCAGGATTCAGCTCGGTATATACTGAATCAAGAGGTTTATCCAGAAGATCCTCCTTTATGCTTGAGGCAATGATTTTATTATCCTCGTCGTAAACCAGAAAGGCATGTCCTTCCACCGGAAGAGTAATATTGTTTACAACCTTCTTTATATCATCTATTGAAATATCGAGTGCAAGCACTCCCTTGTCAGTAGTGTTGTAGGCTTTGGAAAAGGTTAAAACCAGATCATTGGTGGTCTCATCCACATACGGTTCGGAAACAAGAATCTCTCCGGTTTTTGCTTTACTGTCAATATACCATGGACGTTTTCTCGGATCGTATCCCTGGGCAATATAATCCTCGGGAGAATCAAGTCCTCCATATGTTTTTCCATCCACATCGCCGTAGTATAAGTCATAGACTTTCTCTACATTAATCGGCAGCTTGCTTCTCACTATGGATTTAAGTTCATTGATATCGAGATTGTAGTAACCGAGAAGAATGTTTTTCTTTATTGACATCCATGAATCAAAATTATCGGTTGTGCTTTTCAATACTGCCGATGCGGATCTGTATCCGGCCGTATTGATCTGGTTGATGTTACTCACAATGAATATGATAATGGGGCAGAGGGCAACCATAATCACAGGAATAACAAGAGCCATTAATAATTTTGATTTTATTGTTTTCATGAATTCTACTCCAAAGGTATGATTAAAATATTTTATATCAAATGTCATCTTTATAAGGAAAGAATGTTAAAAAATTTTAATTTACGTCAAAAAAAATCTCTAAAATTTAAGCTTTAGAGATTCTTTTTTATTTATTTTTTTACTATGGCTGAAAATCAGTTCAAATTCAGACTTGTTGACAGTTCTTCCGAAGCTTTGCGGAGTTCCTTGTTTTTGTCCTTGCTTTCCTTGACTGATTTTATCAGTGTTTCATTGGCGGAGTTAACCTTGTCGATCAGACTGTTGGTCGTCTCGATCATCTGTGACTGATGATCGGTAGCTTCCAGAATGGCACCTGTGCTTTCGCTGATGCGGTTAACGGTTGACACTATTGAATCAATTGTCTTGTTCATGACATCTACGCTGCTGCGGCTGTTATCGCAGTCCAGAATACTCTGTTTCATAAGGGCCACGGTACTGTTAACATTCTGCTGCAGTGTTTTTATTGATTCCTGAACAATCTGAATCGATTCACTGGTTTTGATGGATAATCCGCGAACCTCATCGGCAACCACGGCAAATCCTCTTCCGTGTTCACCTGCGCGAGCTGATTCGATTGCGGCGTTAAGCGCCAGCAGATTGGTCTGCTCGGCAATATCCTTGATGGTGGTAATTACCGAAAAAATGCTGTCTGCATGTTCGGACACGGCGGATAATGCATCACTTGTCTGTTTAATGCTTACAGCAAGAGCATTGATTGATTCGTCGCTCTCCCGTACAGTTTCCAGTCCGCTCCTCGAAGTAGAATTAACATTGTTAATAATCTCGGCGGTATCCTCGATATGTTTATGTATGTTTTTTATGGATGTGTTGATCTCCGTGACTGAATCAATTACCTCGTCAAGCTCCTTCTTCTGTTCGGTTATCTGGCTGGCAATGGATTCATTGCTTGAAATTGAATCCTCGGTGGAGGTTCTCAGAAAACTGTTGATTTCCTGGAACAGGCTTTTCTGGTTATCCAGAAAATGATTGAAATTTCTGGCCAGTTCACCGATTTCATCATCGGTGCTGACTTTGATTTTATTTTCAAAATTTGTTTCCTTGTTTGCCAGATCATTAAGTGTTTTGCCTATGTGATGGACCGGTCTTACTATGTTGGTATGAATAATCCTTCCGACAAAGAAAATGATAAAGAATACAACAATTGCGGTAAGCAGAATGGTTATGAATACATAGACATAGGTATTGCTGTAGTATGAACTTTTATCCAGAAGTGTGATTATTTTCCACGGAGCCTGTTTCAGATCCGAGGAAATCAGAAATGCATCACCGTAATCTCTTAAATCAACGGCAACAAAGGTGTTTTCGGCACGTTCCTTTTTGGACAGCTCGTCCACTGCTGCCGGTGTCAGATTTGGATAAACGGTATCAAGGGTTTTGCCCAGCAGGTTTTCAGGCAGATTTGATGCGATTATTCTGTTTTCATTTCCGTATACCAGAAATGCCTGGCCTTTTACCGGAAGAATCAGTTTTTTAATGGCTTCCTTTAATGTGTCTATGGGAATATCAAGACCAATTACACCATGTTCCTTGGTGCCGTACGTCTTTGAAAAAGTCAGTATCAGATTATCGGTTGTGGCATCGTGATACGGTTCCGAAATGCTGATCTGTCCGGGATTTCCCTTGGCTGACGTGTACCAGTGACGGTTTCTCGGATCGTATCCCTTCTGCCTGTATCCTTCAATTGTATTAATGCTGGAATACATATTGCCGTCAGTATCTCCGTAGTACAGGCTGAAAAGTTTTTCGGCCTCCACTGTTGCCCGGCTTTGCAGGAAAGGTTTAAGAAAGCCGATATCAAGTTTCTGGTAGCTGTTCAGAAGGTTTTTTTTGCCTTCAAGCCATGTGTCGAAATTGGCGGTGGTATCTTCGATTATAGCGGAAGCTGATCGGTATGCCGTGTTTTTTACATGATGGTTATTGCTTGCTATAAAGATAATTATCGGGAAAACTGCAACTATCACCGTTGGTAAAATCAATGCCAGTAATAATTTGGATTTTATTGTTTTCATGATTTGCTCCCGCTGTACACATGGTTACTATTCTAATTGTTAATGCAATAAAAGATGCGAACTTTATTTTAAAAGTTTAATTTATGTCATAAAAGTTTAATAATTCGTGCATAAAAACTGATTACAGATAAAAATTCCGGGTGAAATTTCATTATTCTGACAAGGTCTCATTGAACCGTCACTGTAAAACATGACTGGAAATTGATTCCGGCTTTATACTGATCTGAATTTCGGGAAAGCAGATCCAGGATTTTTGCACTGACACGGCTGTTTTCGCCGTGCCGGTACCCGGCGGACTTGATTTTTGACTCATAAAAAATTAAATATGTATCACAAATCCTGTATAATTAGACAATGGAAATTGTGTTAGGGTTTGAGCAGATATGGAATTAGAAATCAAAAATTCGGATAGTTTTGAGCAGCTGAACAGAAAGAAAGCCAGAGAAGATGCCATGGACAGAATTCTGTCTCTTAAGGCGGAATCGTTTCCTCAGTCGGAACGGGTTTATTTGACAATGAGCGACGGCACGGGGGTTCCGTTCAGACAGATAAATCTTACCGGCTCAAATCCAAGTGTTATGGTTTATGATACAGCCGGCGTTTACGGCGACAGCGGTGCATCGCTGGATTTGTACAGCGGTCTCAGCCCGATTCGCGAGCAGTGGATTAAAAACAGAGAGGTTGAAAAGGTCGAATCACTGAATAAGGAACGTTCGTCATTTTTAAAAAACAAATCGGGATATACAGATCTGATTTACCGGGCAAAGACCGGTAAAAGAATAACTCAGTTGGCTTATGCGAGAGCCGGCATTGTCACTCCTGAAATGGAATTTGTAGCCATCCGTGAAAGTCAGAAATTATCTCCTGAGGAACAGGGTGAATTCAGCGCTGAAAAAATCCGTCAGGAAGTTGCTGCCGGCAGGGCGATTATTCCTGCAAACATAAATCACCTTGAACTTGAGCCCATGATTATCGGTTCAAAATTTCTGGTAAAGGTCAATTCAAACATCGGAAATTCATCCATGAGCTCTTCCGTGGAGGAGGAGGTTGAGAAACTGGTATGGTCGGTGCGCTGGGGTGCTGATACCGTAATGGATCTGAGCACCGGCAGAAACATACATGAAACAAGAGAGGCCATCATAAGAAATTCTCCGGTGCCGATCGGAACCGTGCCGCTGTATCAGGCTCTGGAAAAGGTAAACGGCATCGCGGAGAATCTGTCATGGGATGTTTTCAGAGAAACCCTGATTGAACAGGCGGAGCAGGGGGTTGATTATTTTACAATTCATGCCGGACTTTTGAAGGATTTCGTTCCGATGGCGGCAAGACGCATGACCGGCATTGTATCAAGAGGCGGTTCGATTGTTGCCAACTGGTGTATGCATCATAATCAGGAGAATTTTCTTTATACTCACTTCAGGGAGATTTGCGAAATCTGCGCTTCATATGACGTTGCTCTGTCGCTGGGTGACGGTTTAAGACCTGGTTCCTGTTACGATGCAAACGATGAGGCTCAGTTTGCCGAACTGAAGGTTCTGGGTGAACTGGCAAAAACAGCGTGGGAATATGATGTTCAGGTTATGATTGAAGGTCCGGGACATGTTCCGCTGGATTTAATAAAAGTCAACATGGAGCAGGAAATCAGGGACTGCTACTCGGCTCCGTTTTATACCCTGGGTCCGGTGGTAACTGATATTGCTCCTGGATATGATCATTTTACCTCAGGAATAGGGGCTGCGGTTATCGGATGGTACGGATGCGCCATGCTGTGTTATGTGACTCCGAAGGAACATCTCGGTTTTCCGAACAGAGAGGATGTAAAGCAGGGAATGATTGCCTACAAGATTGCAGCTCATGCCGCCGATGTTGCCAAGCATCATCCTATGGCCGTAATCCGTGATCATGCAATGAGCAAGGCCCGTTTTGAATTCAGATGGCTCGATCAGTTTGCTCTGGCGCTGGATCCTTATACCGCACAGAGACTTTACAATGAGAGCACTCCGGAGGAATGCCGCAATGTTGATCATTTCTGTTCAATGTGCGGACCTAAGTTCTGTTCCATGAGGATCAGCAGAACAATTAAGGAAAAGTACGGCAGGGAAATGGGTTTATAAAATGAAAATAGTTTGGACAATAGCGGGTTCCGACAGCTGCTGCGGAGCCGGTGCCCAGCGGGATATTTCCGTTATGCACGACCTTGGAGTTTATCCATGCATGGTGATAACTTCGCTGACAGCACAGAGTTCTGTCGGAGTAGATCGTGTCGAAGCCGTTTCCCGCGAGTTTTTTTCGTGCAATATAAAGACTTTGCTGAATGATTTGTATCCTGATGCGGTTAAAATAGGACTGATTCCGGATCAGAGCATTCTTGAGGAAATCGAAAAGTTTCTCCGTTCTCTGAAAAATGACGGTGCCGGCAGAAAGACTTATGTGGTTCTGGATCCTGTATGTGTTGCTTCAACCGGTCAGCAGATAAGCGAACTGGCATCAGAACCTGAAAATTTTTATTCGCTGTTTCCTTATGCAGATTTGCTGACTCCTAATCTGGATGAATTAAGAATTTTATCCCGCAGCAGTAAAAATGCTGAAACTATTGAAGAAATTGAAGAGCAGGTGGCTGTACTTCGTAAACACGGATTGAGGGATATTATTGTCAAGGGCGGTCACGGCACTAATCCGAGGTATGTTCATGACGTGCTGTTTCAGGGAAATGAAAAATATATTTTAAGATCGGAAAAATATAATACTCAAAATACGCACGGAACAGGATGTACCCTGTCTTCCGCGATTGCATCCTATATGGCGCAGAATTATTTTCTGTACGATGCGGTTGCCGCCTCTCAGATGTACATCAGCCAGGCTATGTTCAGAGGTATAAAGGCGGGGCATGGAAACGGAACTCCGGCTTTCGGGATCAATCCGTATAATGCGGAATTTATCCCGCAGATTGTCGGCTCCTTTGATGAGGAGATTCCTGAGTACCGTTTTAAATCGATTGAAGAGCCGCTGGGACTGTATCCTGTAGTTGACAGCATCGAGTGGATCAGAAAGCTTCTGGCATGGGGAGTAAGAACCGTCCAGCTGCGTATAAAGGATCCTGAATATGAAAATCTGGAAAAAGATATTGAGGAGGCTGTCGCACTGGGCGAACAGTACCGCGCAAGAGTATTCATCGATGATTACTGGCAGCTGGCTGTTAAATACAGAGCCTACGGTGTTCACTTGGGTCAGGAGGATCTGCTCACGGCTGATTTGAAACAGATTGCTGAAAGCGGAATTGCACTGGGTGTTTCAACTCATGGTTTTTATGAAATAGCCAGGGCCTGCCAGATTAATCCTTCATATATAGCATTAGGCCATATTTTCCCGACCCAGACCAAAAAAATGAAATCTGATCCGCAGGGTCTGGAAAGACTGAAATTATATTCGGAACTGCTTGCAGATAAAAATACGGTGGCAATCGGAGGAATAAAGGAAAGTAATTTCAGCGATGTTCTGGCAACCGGCGTAAAATCGATAGCCGTGGTTACCGCCATTACCCGTGCGGATGATCCACAGACGGCGGCGGAAAAATTATTAAGCTACTTTGCCTGACGGCAAGGTGGCATGAAGAGAGAAGATCATGAAAATAATTTTTAATACTAAAGAACTGGAAATTAAAAATTCTAATTTAATCGATGTGCTTCAGGAACTTGATATTATCAGCGCTCCCGATGATGTATACGGAATAGCTGTAAGCGTAAATGAAAACATTATTGCCAAAAGCGATTATCCGGTCTTCGAATTGAAGGAGAACGATCAGCTGGATGTATTCTACATGATGGCAGGAGGAATGTAGCAATGTCGGAAGACAAGTTAAAAATAGGAAAGTATGAATTTGATTCCCGTCTGTTTGTAGGAACCGGCAAATATGCAACAATTCAGCACATGACCGATTCCATAAGAGCTTCAGGAACACAGCTTGTTACCATGTCTGTTAAGAGGGTTGATTTAAACAGAAAAGAGGATCACCTTCTCGCACCGCTGAGGGCTCTTAATGTTTCTCTTCTGCCCAATACTGCCGGAGCACGCACTGCGAAAGAGGCTGTGTTTGCCGCATGTCTTGCCAGAGAGGCGCTGTCCACTGATTTAATCAAACTTGAGGTTCATCCGGATCCGAAATATCTGCTTCCTGATCCTGTGGAAACGCTGACGGCTGCAAGGGAACTGGTTGATAAAGGTTTTACGGTGCTGCCGTACTGCCAGGCAGACCCTGTTCTTTGTAAAAAACTTGCCGAAGCCGGATGCGCGTGTGTAATGCCGCTGGCTGCGCCGATCGGATCAAACCGCGGCTTAAAGACACTGGATTTTCTGCAGATTATTATAGAGCAGGCAACTGTTCCTGTGGTTGTGGATGCAGGACTGGGTGCTCCGTCTCATGCCGCCGCCGCGATGGAACTCGGCGCCGATGCGGTTCTTGTCAATACTGCAATTGCGGTATCGGGAGATCCGGTTGCAATGGCCAGGGCTTTTGATCTTGCGGTAAGAGCGGGAAGAATCGCATATAGATCCGGTCTCGGAAGTTCCACCTTATGTGCCAATGCAACATCCAACATGGAAAGCTTTTTAAGCAGTCTGGAGTGAAGAAATGAGTTTTTATGATGAACTGGAAAAACTTGATTTTGACGAATGGAATGCAAGAGTAATCAATGCCTCCGAGAACAGTGTAATCGATGCATTGATGCATCAGAACCGTACTGTGGAGGATTTTGCCGCATTGCTTTCTCCTGCGGCGGTTAAATATCTTCCCAGAATGGTGAAGGAAGCAGAGAGACTGACCAGAAAACGTTTCGGACAGACTCTGGGTATGTATATTCCGCTGTATCTTACTAATCTGTGCAACAACAGCTGCAAGTACTGCGGTTTTGCCGCAGAAAACAAATTCCGTCGCAAGGTCCTGAATCAGGAAGAGGTATATGCGGAATGTGAAGCCATAAAAAAAATGGGTTATGAAACAATTCTGGTGGTTACCGGCGAGCATGAGAAAAAAGGCGGAATGGATTATTTTCGTCAGATGATCCCGATTGTAAAGAAGTATTCCACCTATCTGATGATGGAAGTTCAGCCTATGAATACCGAGGATTACAGGGAGTTGAAGGAACTCGGGGTTGACGCGGTTATGGTTTATCAGGAAACCTATCATAAGCCGACATATCAGGAAAATCATCCGCGCGGCAGAAAAAAGGATATGCGCTACCGCATGGAAACTCCGGAGAGACTGGGCGAGGCCGGCATGGATAAGATAGGAATGGGAATTCTGCTGGGACTTGCCGATTATCATGCTGATGCATGCATGCTGGCGCATCATATCTCCTATATGAGAAAGCATTACTGGCAGAGCAAAATCAGCCTTTCCTTTCCTCGTCTGCGTCCGGCGGCCGGAGGCTTTGTTCCTCCTTATCCGGTATCGGAAAAACAGCTTATACAGTATATATGCGCTTTCAGACTGTTTGATCCGGAACTGGAAATTTCCATTTCCACAAGAGAGTCGTCGCAGTTCAGAGATGCGATTGTGCCGATTGCAATCAATTCGATAAGCGCCGGTTCCAGTACACAGCCTGGCGGTTACGCGGCGGATCATCACGATTTGCCGCAGTTCATTATAAATGATGATCGCGGTGTAAAGGAAATCAGCAGACATTTTGAAAAGATGGGGCTGGATTTAATCTGGCACAGCAGCAGAGTAAGTTAGAAGATTTCTGCGGAATTGTACGAAATTCGCAGCTTTACCTGAAGGCCGTTTGATAAACGGCCTTTTTTATGATTGCAGCTGAATTCAGCGGTAATTTGCATGATCTTAACAGAAGTGCTTACGATGTACGCACGTTTTTCTCTACAAAATACAGATTTATATATGAGATACTGAAAAAAGAAAAGGAAACCCGATCCTTGAGTTTCCCAATCAGTAACAGTTCAATCTTCGGTCCTAAATCCTAAGGACTATATTTCATTCCATGAAAGCCCGGCATCCTGCCAATGTAAAATCCCTTTACACTAATGATTGTAGTTAAAAAAAAGATAAAAACAAGGTGTTGAAATTGCTGATTTGTAGGAATTATTTTTGTAGTTAAGATAAAAATACTATGTAAATCAATGATTTAAATGTTAATGCTTTTATATGGCACTACTTCTTACTGGTAAATTTACCATTCATGTTATGGCAAATATCCTACACGCGAATATAAAAAAGAAGAAACACCGAATACAGAAAAAATAAAAAAAAGACAATTTTGCAAATCAGGTAAAAGTAAAGGGAACCCATCCATAGGCTCCCTTTGCAAATTGGTTTGATTTCAGCTCTATCCCAGAACTTTATTTTCTTCCTTGAAATCTATGGCTTCCTGCCAAAATTGCTTCATGCAACAGTTGCTATTATAGTTATTTTTAAATAAATAACTAGTATCGATTTACCGTTGCAAGACGTTTTTGTAAGTACAATTTATAAAAAATATTATTGTAGATCAAAAGTTTATCTTTTATATGATTTGATATCCCTAGAAGATCTTTAAGATATTGCCATCTGTAACTATGGCAAATATCCTACAAAGACAATAAAAAATAATGAATGAAACTGTTTGTTCAAAAAAAGGAAAAAGGGACTGGCTGTATGCTAAGCATATATTATGAGTTTGTTTGTGCAGATGCAGTATAACGCTGCAGTATAAACGTAAATTAAAAAAGAAAAAAACAAAACAGAGATATTTTCAGATGCCTGAGCAGTGGAGGGCTGGAAATGCAAAAGGAACTCGATCCTTGAGTTCCTTCGCACCATCGGTTTTTATTCGGTTCAACATCCTGTGAACTATATTTCAATCCTTGAAATTATTCGGCATCTTGCCAAAATTGCGTCCTGCAACACTTATTATTTTATTTAAATTTTTTTGATCTGCAAGGGCGCTTCACTGTAGTTAATTATGAAAAGGGAGAAAATTTAAAATTAAAAAACACGTAAAATCAAACGGTTAAATTATTTGTTGATCAGTTTTATATTGATTTGAATGGGAGATTGTCCTTATATTTATGGTTAATTTCCTACAAAATTTCAGTCCGTTCGGATAGTCCCTGCGTCCTGCAGATTAACATATGTCCGACATGCAGACGAGAAGGCAGGAAATACCGGATATCTGAATTTCTGCAAAATGCGGTTCTAACCGAAATTTAACCAAACGGGAGTTTTTTTATCAGTACAGCATTCAAAAAATTTTGAAAAGTGATCTGTTTTATATAAAATGAAAGACGTTGGATGTAGAATGAGACAGATCTCGGATCTGGCTGTCAGAGACTATGGCAGTTCTTTATCCCGGAATCGTAAATTTTTTTATCATGCAGGCGTGCGGATTGTAGAATATGAACATATTGTTTTATCTGTTTCAGAATATAAATGAATCTTCCGGAACAATCGGAGGGGTGGAACGTCACACGCTTACAATCAAGAAGGGACTTGAACTGCTCGGATACAGTTTTTTCTTTTCCTATGCGCACTTCGATGACGTGGGAAAACATGATGATGACGGCCGTCATCTTCTTGTAACATCCAGAACACCTGTTTCCGAAGTAAGGGATTTCATCGTCAGAAACAAAATTGATGTTATTCACATTCAGCAGAACGACGGATCCGAACTGAAAATTTTCAAACAGGCAACCGAAGGTCTGGATCATGTCCGTATAGTTGCCACCTATCATTTCTGTCCCGGATATGAACTTGGAGATTTGACGGTTCACAACTGCTGGGTACGTTTCCTTCAGAGCGAAAAATTCTCAAAGAAAATCAAGTGGCTCCGACGTCTTGTGTTTCTTCCTCTGTACATCCGCAAAAAGAAAAGGGACATGATAGAAAAGTTCAGGCTTCTTTATTCTGTTTCCAATCCGCTTGTTGTGCTGTGCAATGACTATGTCGAGAGATTCTCCGACATTCTCGGTGTCGACTGCAGTTCCAAAATTAAAGTGATAAACAACTGCACAACATTTGAAGACTATTTCGACGAAAAAAAAATCAAGGACAAACAGAAGGAAATCGTTATTGTTTCCCGTCTGGAGGAAACATATAAGCGTTTGTCCATTGCCATTAATATATGGAAGCGGATTCAGAAGGAAGGCAAGTTCCCTGACTGGCATATGACAATTGTAGGGGAAGGATATTCCCGCAGTTATTATGACGAGATGATCAGAGGTGTGGCGAATATTTCCCTGGTTGGAAGACAGGATTCAAAACCGTACTTTGAAAGAGGTTCAATCTATCTTAATACATCCAAAACCGAGGGATGGTGTCTTTGCTGCGGCGAGGCTATGCAGATGGGTGTCGTTCCTATTGCATTTTCATCATGGGGCGCCGTTTTCGATATTATAGATAACGACAGCAGCGGTTTTATCATTCCTGACAACAACACCGATGAGTTTTATTACAAACTTGTATTGTTAATGGAGAATGATGAGCTCCGCCGCACCATGTCGGAATCAGCCATCAGAAAATCCCGGGAATTTTCACGTGAGAAGTTCCTTAAAAATTATATGGATCTGTACAACGGCAGATAGCTGAAATTTTACTGATTCAGTTACTGTCCGTAAAATCTTTTCACTCATAATGTTTACTGAAGATTTTTAGGTTTTTCTGTTCAATTGTTTATTAAATCATTATTTATGATATAATCGGTTAATAATTTTATGTAAGTTTATTCTTTTTATTTATTTTTCATTGTAGGGATTAAAATGTTTTTTGATAATATTGTTGCAGCTCCTGCAGATCCTATTCTGGGATTGACCGAAGAATTTCGTAATGATACAAAACCAAACAAAATCAATTTGGGTGTTGGTGTATACAAGAACGATGCAGGCGAAACTCCTGTGTTGCAGACTGTTAAAAAAGCAGAAAAGATTATTCTTGATACTGAAAAGACCAAGAGCTATTTAAGCATTCCTGGTACTGCTGAATACGGCAAACTGGTACAGGGTTTGGTATTTGGTGAAAATCACGAGATCGTTGCTTCAAAGAGAGCTTGTTCTGCTCAGGCTCCAGGCGGTACCGGTGCATTACGTGTTGGTGCTGATTTCCTTATGCAGCAGAAAGTTGCAAACAAGATTTGGATCTCCAACCCTACATGGGTAAATCATTTCAAGGTATTCGGCGCTGCAGGTTTTGAAACAGCTCAGTACAACTATTACAATCCTACAACTCACGGACTGGATTTCAACGGTATGAAGGAATCATTGCGTCAGGCCAAAGAGGGCGATGTAGTGCTTCTTCACGGCTGCTGCCACAATCCTACCGGTATCGATCCTAAACCTGAACAATGGGAAGAACTGGCAAAACTGACTGCAGAACTGAAACTGCTTCCTTTCTTTGATTTCGCATACCAGGGATTCGGTAACGGCGTTGAGGAAGATGCCATCGGCATCAGAACTTTCGCCAAGTATCATAAGGAATTTTTGGTGGCAAGTTCATTCTCAAAGAACTTCGGTTTATATAATGAACGTGTCGGTGCAATCACTGTTGTAAATGCAGATGCTGAACAGGCTGCAAAATCATTCAGTCAGTTAAAGATAGCAATTCGTTCCAACTACTCAAATCCTCCTGCTCACGGTGCCAAGATTGTTGAAACAATTTTGTCAAACCCTGAATTAAGAGCGGAATGGGAAAACGAAGTTAAGGAAATGAGAGAAAGAATCAAGACCATGCGTAATCTTCTGGTTTCCAAGTTAAAGGATTTAGGCGTTAATCAGGATTTCTCATTTATCAATGAACAGAACGGTATGTTCTCATTCTCCGGTTTGAACAAGGAGCAGGTTAACAAGTTAAAGACTGAATTCGGTGTTTATATTGTAGGTTCAGGCCGTATCAGTGTTGCAGGTATTACTACCCACAATATTGATGCATTGTGCGCTGCCATTGCCGGTGTTTTATAATTGATCTTCAGTCACTGCCTTCAGTAGTTTGAATACAGTGCTGTAAACAATGGAAAGAAGCTGATTTCCTTCGGGAGATCGGCTTTTTTGTTTGTTACGGCGGATATGTCCTGCTGGATAAATTATTTTTATGGCATCTGCCGGATGTCATTCAGGAACTGATTCAGGTATTTGAAAAACTGAATATTGCTGTTTATTTATTTCCGGAAGGAAACGGGCTTCATGAAAGAATGTAAAAGGAATGCGCGGCTTTGCAGGTATCAGGCAGAATCAGGCAAATTACTTCCGGGAAATACAATACCGGGGTGCTTTTTTGAATTCCGTGGAACACATATATGCGCATAATCTTCAAAATGTTGTCAAAAGTATCAACCTTTTATACAACAAACCCTATATTTATAGTAAAATGTAGGTAAGTATTGAAGAATTATCCTTTTCCGGTAAAAGCAGGGCATTTAATGATAGTGCGTACTTCGGGGGACTGATTCTTCCTGGTTTTATAATTTATTAATAATGATGGATAAAAAATGATCGGCGAAAGAAACACTGATGATGTGAGAATAAAGGAAGTTCACGTAGTATTACCCCCAATAGCAATTAGAGAAAAATATCCTTTAACTCCGGAAGCAAAAGAGACTGTAATCAATGCCCGCAAGGAAATTGAAGACATAATGGATGATCGTGACGATCGTTTGGTAGTTGTAACCGGACCGTGCTCCATTCATGATCCGAAGGCTGCAATCGAGTATGCAACACGTCTTGCTGTTCTGAGAGAGAAATACAAGGATACCCTGCACGTTATTATGCGTGTGTACTTTGAAAAGCCGAGAACAACTGTAGGATGGAAAGGACTGATTAATGACCCGTATCTGGATCATTCATTCAAGATTAATGACGGTTTGAGGATCGGCAGAAAGCTGATGCTTGATGTTAACAATCTCGGAGTTCCTGCTGCAGTGGAATTTCTTGATATATTGTCACCTCAGTATTTTGATGAACTGATTTCATGGGGTGCAATCGGAGCCCGTACAACCGAGTCTCAGCTCCACCGTGAAATGGCATCAGGTTTATCATGTCCGGTAGGCTTCAAAAACAATACCGACGGTTCGGTTAAGATTGCAACCGATGCTATTCAGGCTGCCAAGTCGGAACATTCATTCCTGTCTGTAACCAAATACGGTCACAGTGCTATTTTCAGAACAACCGGAAATAACTACTGTCACCTGATTCTCCGCGGCGGCAAGAGTGCAACCAACTATGACAGCAAGTCTGTTGCAGATGCATGCGAGGCTCTGGGAAAGGCAAATCTTCCAAAGAAGGTTATGATCGATTTCAGTCATGCCAACAGTTCAAAGCAGTTCAAGAAGCAGCTTGAAGTATGTGCTGATGTTTCATCACAGATTGCAGCAGGCAATAAGGCGATTTTCGGCGTTATGATTGAAAGTAATCTTGTTGAAGGCCGTCAGGACTGCAAGTGTCCGGCTGATCTGGTTTATGGTCAGAGCATCACTGATGCATGCGTAGGCTGGGAAGATACTGAAACCATTTTAGCTCAATTGAGCGAAGCTGTTACAGCAAGAAGAGCAGCTAAATAATAAAAACTAAAATAACTAACAAAATTTTAAGTAAGGATGGATTAGAAAAATGGGTCGTTATTCACTTGATAAAGACAAAATCAAAGTGTTATTGCTTGAGGGGGTTGCTCCAAGTGCGGTTGAGGAATTCAATAAAGCAGGATATTCAAATGTTGAATATTTAAAGGGTGCACTGGACAAGGAAGAACTTCTGGAAAAGATTAAGGATGTGCACTTTTTAGGTATACGTTCCAGAACTTTCCTCACTCCTGATGTTTTTGATGCAGCTAAAAAACTGGTTGCTGTAGGATGTTTCTGTATCGGTACTAATCAGGTTGATCTGAAATCAGCTACCGAACACGGCATTCCGGTATTCAATGCCCCATATTCAAATACCAGAAGTGTTGCTGAACTGGTAACAGGTGAATACCTGCTGCTGTTGCGCCGTGTGCCAAGCAAGAATGCCGGTACTCATCAGGGCAAGTGGGACAAGAATGCGGCAGGATGCTATGAAGCCCGCGGCAAGACTCTTGGTATTGTAGGTTACGGTCATATCGGTACTCAGGTTGGCATCATCGGTGAAGCACTCGGTTTGAATGTGATTTATCATGATATTGAAAACAAACTGTCTTTGGGTAATGCACGTCAGGTTGGTTCTCTTGATGAACTCCTGGCAAAGGCTGATATTGTTACCATGCATGTTCCTGAAACACCGGAAACAAAGAACATGATCAGTCGCGATCAGTTTGCAAAGATGAAGGACGGCGCTATTTTCCTGAATGCATCAAGAGGAACTGTAGTTGATGTTGAAGCTTTGGCTGAAGCAATTGAATCAGGTCATATTGCCGGTGCCGCATGTGATGTTCATCCGGTTGAACCTGCTACAAACAAGGATCCGTTTGTTTCTCCTCTGCAGAAATTTGATAATGTGATTCTGACTCCGCATATCGGTGCTTCAACCAAGGAAGCTCAGACCAATATCGGTATTGAGGTTGCAGACAAGCTTGTCAAGTATTCTGATAACGGTTCAACAATCATGGCGGTTAACTTCCCTGAGGTTTCTCTGCCGCTGCAGGGAAATGTAAACCGTTTGCTGCATATCCATAAGAACAATCCTGGTATTATTAACAAGATTAATAATATTTTTGCGGAATACGGCATTAACGTTGTTTCTCAGTATTTGCAGACATCTCCTCAGATTGGTTATGTGGTACTGGATGTGGAGAAGAGTGACAAGAGTGAAGAGGTTTTAAACAAATTAAGAGAGATTGAAGGTACTATAAAGACCCGTATTCTTCTTTAATTAAAAATTTGTTTAAAATCAAACTGACCTGCAGTTTAAAAGAGGGTTAATCAGAAGACAATCGATATTGAAAAAGTATTGGTTGTCTTTTTCTAACTGGGAACATGTATTTATGGAAAATCAAATACCGCTATGTGTTGATCTTGACGGCACTGTCGTTTACGGCGATATGTCCTGGAAGTCCTTTGTCGCATATGTCAGATGCAATCCTTTCAGAATCATTCAGGTGCTGTGGTGGCACCGTCTCGGCAGAGCCTATACAAAATACAAATTATGCAAACGGTATAATTTCAGGTGCGAACAGTTAAAATTTATCCCTCAGACACTGGAATTCATTAAGCAGGAGAAGGAAAAAGGCAGAAAAATCTATCTCTGCACCGGTTCAAATATTTCAATCGCTCATAAAATCGCCGGCCACCTTGGACTTTTCGATGATGTTTTTGCAACTTATGTGAAAAAAAATTTTGTAGGGAGTAATAAGGCAAAGGTTCTGGTGAATGTATTCGGCGAAAAGGGCTTTGATTATGTAGGCAATTCAAAAGTCGATCTCAAAGTCTGGAGGCATGCCCGCGAAGCGGTTATCGTAAACGCCTCCGGCAGTGTAATACGTGAGGCTGTGAAGGAGTTCGGTCAGGAACGTGTAAGGATTATAAAATAAATGTATAGTTCATATGAAGAATTGATTGCTGATTATATCAAGGGCAAGGCGGATGCGCTTTATACCTTTGCCTGTATGGATTTTGCCTATTACTGTACTCTGATGAACAAGCAAAGTCCTTTGGAGGAGGTTCAGACTGTATGGCAGCATTGTTATGATATAACCTCATTTATAAAAAATACTTTTGACCATGAGTCTGCCGGAAAACTGGCTGCGGCAATGGATGAAATGATTAAAAACAAGGATCAGGAATCTCTGACAGCAACCATCAAAATAGTTTTTGACAGTATCAGACAGAGGATTAATGTTGCGGCGCTGACTGAATTCAAATTATCTCCTGAACTGCGTCAGCAGATGATGGATTTTGAAACATCAATAGGTGTTGACAACGGTAAATACTATCTGCTGAGGGCATCTAGCGGCAGACGTAAAACTGTTCCGTTTTATAAGCGTAAAAGCTTCATGATGCTTATTGTTTTCGTAATGATTGTATGCGGTTTGTTCTTCTTTGTTTAGTTTAACAGGTTCGGTGATTAATTTGAAAGTCAGGTTCTTTGCATTGTGCTGCGGTCTGATGGCTTTAAAGGCTTCGATTGCCGGAGGCTTGCCTTATGTTTCCGAGGTTTCTGCGGATTACTCCAATGTAATGGAGCAGCTGGTTCGGTACTGTGTGGATGAATATAATGATCATAATTATTCAGCTGCTTTAAAATTATGCGGAGCATATGAGGATTATTACAATCCAAAGGCACATGCAGTTCTTGGAGATATATACTACCGCGGACTCGGCACAGCGGTTAACAAGGATCTTGCAATTCGATATTATCAGCGGGCACTGGCGGAGGGTATGTTCAGCACCGCTCCCAAGCTTGCATATGCATACCTGTACGATCCGGACATTAAGCATAATGAGGAACTGGCATTGTCATATCTTGCCATAGCTGAATACAACCATGTAAAGGAAGCCGTTCCGATAAGCATCAGCTACCGTTACAGAAAAAATCCGCAGGCACTGGATAAAACTGCAAAAAACGATTTTAAAATCATGACAGGACTTGCTGAAGGAAAACCGGACGACGAGTGTTATGTAAAGTATAACTATCTGCTTGGACTTTTTTATCTTACCGGCTATGGAACACCTGTAGACTATCATAAGGCTGTTGAAATTCTGCAGAGACTGGATCGTGATTATAAATATCCTCCTGCACAGCTGCAGCTGGCAAAACTTTACTATGACGGCAGCGGAGTTGGTAAAAACTGGAGCAAGGCTCTCAATTATCTGGAACAGATTACCGATGAAAAAAGCATTCCTGATGCCGAGCACTATTATTACATGGCAATGCTTTACAAGCAGGGATCTCCGGAAATCAAAGCGGATGAGGCCCGTGCAATTGATTTGCTGAGAAAGGCTGCCAACGCCGATAACACAAAGGCGGCACTTGAGCTGGCCAGAATCTATTATGGAAAAACTGCAAAAGACGGAGTATATTACCGTGACGCAATTGCATGGTGTGACAGGGCCATAGCCCTTGACGACTCAGAGGGTCATTATCTGAAAGCAAAATTTATTCTGGACTCCGGTTTTGAGTACGATGAATACGCAGATGCAATAGTTGAGCTCAAAAATGCAGTAGAGCACAAGGTATGCAAAGCCTACGATCTGCTCGGGGATTTAAGTCTTAAAAACAACACCGCGGACAAGGCTCTGCATTATTACCGCCAGGCTCACAGCTGCGGAAAAACCGAACGTTACGGCGTGATGGCAAGGATTCTGCTGTCGGAGAATTCAGATAATTTCAATTACAATGATTTCCTGGAGTATATTAATCTGGGAATGAATCATAATGACAGTGACGCCTATTATGCCAGCGGTGTCTATCATCTCAGCCCGAAAAACAATAATTTCACCATTGCGCTTGCCGATCTCACCAGAGCTGCAACAATGGGAAATGCCGATGCCATGTACAAACTTTATGAAATATATATCGGCGATAAATACTCGGGCAAAAATGTCGGTTTGGCCATTAAGTTTTTAAATCAGGCGGCAAATCACGGTTCAAAAGAAGCATTAAACAGAAAATTCAGTTACTACCTTAACGGAATATATGTAAAAAGCGATCCTGGAGCAGCTCTTGAAGCCGCGGAGGAAATGGTAAAAACAGATAAAGTCAAAGGAAACATACTTAAGGCAAAATGGTTTCTCCACAACAGGGAACCGGGAAAAGCGGTTGAATGCTACCAGACTGCTGCAGACGCCGGTTCGGGAGAGGCGCTGTTTGCTTTAGGAATGCTTTATCACGGCAATCCGAACATTGAACAGGACTTGTTCAAAGCCTGCAATTATTTTTATCAGGCAGAGCGGCGGGGATATGCGGAAGCGGCAAACCATCTCGCAAACTGCATTTTTGACATTCACAACGGAGAAATCAAGGAGGCGATTCCTTATCTGGAAAAAGCCGCTTTAAACGGCAACGAGGAAGCTCTTGAAAAATTAATCAATATCTATTCAAACGAGGATGATCCGTTCCACAATAATAATGAACTCTTAAGATGGATTAAAGTGGGAGCAAAGTTCGGCTTCCCGAACAGTCTTTATCTGCTGGGATTTTCCTATTTGTACGGTATTGATGAAACTCTGAATATTAATGAAGAACTTGGAAAAAAATATTTGAAACTTGCAATCAGCAAAGGTTCGACATCTGCAGCTTTTGAACTGGCAAAATATTATTCTGAACATAATCTAAATCATGAAGCATGCGATATTTATGAAAAATTTGCCGGAAGCAGTGATTATAAATTCATGCAGAATCTTGCTTTGTGCTATCTGAACGGTCAGGGCAGAAAGACCAATATTGTTACGGGAGAAAATCTGCTGCTCAAGGCATATGAAAAAACACACAGTGAAGAAACCGCCTTTCTGCTCGGTGAAATGTACAGTGACGAGGATATCGGATTATATGAACTGAAAAAAGCGGTGGAATGGTATACGGAGGCTGTTGACGGAGGCTCGGTTGCAGCTCTGGAAAAACTCGGAGAACTGTATGCCAGGAAGTCTCCGATACAGAATCTTTACAAATCGTTCTTCTATTACACGAAGGCGATGGAAGCAGGAAGTTCAAGTGCTTTTACCAGAGTCGCCATTGATTACTATTTGGGTATCGGAACTCCTGTTGATTACAAAAAAGGATGCGACATCGCCCAGGAGGCGGTGGAACTGGCGGTTCCCGAAGCAAACTCGATTCTGGCAGACTGTTATCTATACGGCAACGGAAGGGAGAAAAGTTTTGACAAGGCTGCCGCATTGCTGCATAACGGTGTTGACAGGAACGATCCGGAGTCGGCGCTGAAACTGGGAAAAATCTATTCCAAGGGCGAATTTGTAGATCCGGATATCGATTTTGCATGCAAATATTTTTATAAGGCGATAATTCGTGATAAATATCATGGAAGTATAACACAGGAAGCTGTTAAATATTTTATAGACGGAAACATCTGCTACAAGGATTCTCTTCACGCTTACGTTATCTTTAATGTTCTGCAGAATCAGAATGTTAATACAAATATAAAATATCATAATGAAATAGCAAGACTTGTTAAATTATTAACCGACAGAGAATTAAAGTTTGCTCATCAGATTATTTCGCAGATGCGTGATTATGATGAGCAGCAGTAAAGAGAGTTGGAATTGAAAAAGCTTTTATTATTGGTGATTTTGAGTGTTTTTTCAACTGCACAGGCTGATGAAAGAGTTTACGGATGCAGAGATGCCTATCTGAGCAGAAATTACGATCAGGCATTTCCAATATGCAGTCAGTTTGAACATATGAAGAATGAAGATGTTATATTTGCTCTGGCATATATGTATGTCAACGGACTTGGCACGGAGAAGAACTACGATAAGGCTTTTGATTTATTTAATTCCATCGCCAATGGAGAATATGAGCATGCCGAGGTTTATTACAATCTTGGAATGATGCATAATTTCGGCAGAGGAACTCCGGTAAACCACGTCAAAGCTCTTGAGTACTATGAAAAGGCCGCCAACGGCAAACATTTTAAAGCAAGTTACAATGCAGGCGTGCTGTATCTTGAACGGGGCAGTTTTTATCAGGCCAAGCGCTATCTTCAAAAAGCCGTAGAAAATTCATATTCACCAGCCTATCTTAATTACGGAGTCCTTTTTGCAGATCCTAAATTCAACAATGTTGATTTGATAGAGGCCTATGCCTGGTTTACACTGGCTGCCGATGATCCTTATCTTGAAGAGGATGCTCTCATTAATCTGAAGGAAGTAAAAAAATATCTTAATCCTAAGCAGCTTAAGGAAGGCTATGACAGATATCGCACCTATCGTCAAAAATACAATAAAAGGCAGTAGCAGCGAAAAATATGCTGTTCAGAAGACCCATACCGGATACAGGATCATTAAAAACTGAATAACCTGCTGACTTGCAGATCATGTCGGGAGTTGAATGGCGGTGTCTCTGTCGTGTCGGTTCATCAATTTCTGTGCCAGTCCCGGAAACAAAAAAGCACTGATCCTGCGGATCAGTGCCATTTTCATGAAATCTTTTATCTTAATTTTATTTTTTATCTTCAAGTCCGCGGATTGTTCTGTACAGCTGAGCCTTGGCTGTAAGGGAAACAGTATTGAACAGAACAAGTATAACGATTGAAAATCCTGCATGAATGAAACTAAGCTGCAGATCTGCCAAAGACTGACCTTTGACTACAAAGGTAAGAAGTTCGTCCATGCCGGAGAAAAATATGCAAACAAGATAACAGTTGATTAGAGAAATCAGAACGTATACTCCGAAAAAGCAGTAGAACAGTTTGGCATGTCTTCCGATAAGAGCCATAATGCAACCGAATGACTGGAGTTTATTCTGATCGTTGGCCCTGTTGATATAAATATAATTGAAAAGTGATGCAAACAGTTGAACAAACAGCAGAAATGTTGCGAATGATATAATAATATCGGTACTTGCAGACAGCTGGGAAAAGACGAACAGAGCAATAATAAAGGAAATAATAACAAAGTTGATGGCGATGCCTATGGCGAAAATTCGCCTCCATGACAGATTCGTTTTAAATAAATCCTTTAATGAAAAAGCTTCGTCCATTTCTCCCAGATCGACAATATTCTGGGTAAGAATCAGCATCGGATAATTCACGATAATAAAAATACTGCCGACTATCAGAGATGCTATCAGAAGCATATCTCCGGTGGGTATACCGTTGGGAATGAAATATATTAAAAACGGTGTAAACAGAACCAGACCTAAGAACAGAACATTCATTACAACAAGACAGGCATAGGATTTAATATTGTTGAACAGTAAACCTATTGCCTGGCTGTAACATTTAAAAGCCTCTAACATAATAAACGTAAACGCTCCATAATAACCTTTGATGCTACTTAAGATTGTTTAAAATCAACAATCCAACCTTTTCTTTTTTCAATAAGACTTAATTTTTTATAGGAAA
>CACWLF010000027.1 GCA_902761645.1 uncultured Aeromonadales bacterium
GATAAAAATCGTGTCCGGTTACAACTGCGGACTTGACACCGAGCAATTTCTTGCATAATGTATTAGCTGAAGCCATCTGTTAGCACTCCTTTAAGTAATGGTTTGGTTAATAATACATTAAAGGATAACAGGTGGCTTTTTCAACTCCTAACAGTCAATTCAGTCAGCATAATTTTTCACTATTATGCCAGAAGCCTCAGTTATCAGTTATCACCTATACTCAGACAAGATTCGGTAAAATTAATTTGCATTGCTACTATACCGCGCATATTTCAATAGGTATTCCTATATCCTTCAGTTCAAATTTATAAATTTCCAACAAAGAGTCATCAACACCACGGTAACTTGTTTCCATTTTCAGCGATTTATACTTTTTTATAGCCAAACTATGTTCTTTTATTAATTCAATTTTTAGAATACTTGTTCGATATTGTTGAATTAATTGCTTAACTGCAAATCTATTTTGTTTATCATCAGTGAAACCGCCTATCACAGGAATACGAACAACAACAGGAACACCGCTTTTCATAATTTTATCAAAATTAATTTTATACAAATCTATCGAGCCATGTTCTATATTCCTACATAATTTCGGCTCCATGATTTTAATATCTACATAAAAAAAATCGATATTTTGAATAGCAATGTCCAAAAGATCCGATGGAACAAACAAAGATGTTTCCGCCGCAATATGAATATTTTGACAGTGCAGTAAATCACAAACTGTAACCAACGATTCCATCTGCAAAAGAGGTTCACCGCCACTGAATGTAACACCACCGGGTAAATTCTTTATATCTTCATATTTTTTTATGTTCCATAATTTTTTGTTATTATATTTCCCTTCGTAATAGACATTATCCTTAAGACACTCCAAGACTAAATTTTCAGTTTCATACCACTCACCATAAACACCATCAATTCCATCAAGGCTGTATTCTTGAGGATATGGTGTCAAATTTTCCGGATTTGAACACCATGGACATCTGATGCTACAACCTTTAAGAAATATTGTTGTCCTTATTCCAGGTCCGTCATGAACACTAAATCTCTGGATATTTGTTATAAGTATTTTATCCATACAGAAAGATTTTCAAATTTCTTTATTGCTCAACTAATTCAGTAACTTTTTGCAATGCTAATGCAATAACCTGATCCATGTCGTAATACTTGTATTCACCAAGGCGACCTCCAAAAATAACATTTTCTTCTTTTAGCGCCTTTGCTAGATATTGTTGATATAGTTTACCGTTCTTTTCGTCATTTACAGGATAATAAGGTTCGTCTCCTGGTTTCCACTCACTGCTGTATTCTTTGCTGATTACTGTTTTTGGTAATTCGTTTCCATGCTCATCCTTACCAAATTCAAACCATTTATGCTCAATTATTCTAGTCCAAGGAGTATCGGCATCAGTATAATTTACTGCAGCATTTCCTTGAAAATTCTGTTTTTCAAGTATTTCAGTCTGAAAACGAACCGAGCGATATTCAAGATTACCGAGTTCGTAAGAAAAGAACTCATCAATAGGTCCTGTAAAAATAATTTTTTTTGCAGCTGTATTCCAATATTCTCGATTATCAAAATAATTTACTGACAGTTTAAGTTCTATGCCTTCAAGCATTTTCTCTACCATCTTTGTATAACCACCAACAGGTATTCCCTGATATAAGGCATTAAAATAGTTATTATCAAAGGTAAAGCGCACAGGCAATCTTTTAATAATAAAAGAAGGTAGTTGTGAACATGGTCTTCCCCATTGTTTCTTAGTATATCCTTTAATTAATTTCTCATAAATATCCGTACCAACCAATGAGATTGCCTGTTCTTCCAAATTTTTAGGCTCAGTAATTCCTGCCGCCTTTTTCTGCTCTTCAATTTTAGCAAAAGCTTCCTCCGGCGTTACAACACCCCACATTTTGTTAAATGTATACATATTAAATGGAAGTGAATACAACTCGCCATTATAATTTGCCACCGGTGAATTTGTGAAACGATTGAAAGTTGCAAACTTCTGTACATATTCCCATACTTTTGTATTATTTGTGTGGAAAATATGAGCTCCGTATATGTGCACATTGATCCCTTCAATTTTTTTTGTATATACGTTTCCTGCAATATGATCACGTTTATCAATAACAAGAACTTTCTTTCCGGCATCTGTTAATTCTCTGGCACAAACTGACCCGTATAATCCAGATCCTACAATCAAATAATCATACATAAAATT
Source organism: uncultured Aeromonadales bacterium (assembly GCA_902761645.1). Taxonomy (GTDB): domain Bacteria; phylum Pseudomonadota; class Gammaproteobacteria; order Enterobacterales; family Succinivibrionaceae; genus UBA2804. The sequence goes on from CACWLF010000027.1 coordinate 2,229, forward strand.
AAACTCCTCTTAATTTTTTCATCATCTTAGATGTTATATTTTTAACATTATCAATGAAGAACGAATCTTTAAAAACATACAAAAGCGCAAAGTATACAGTTGCTCCGCTAATGACCATCACAGAAGTATGTATTATTGTCGGCGTTAAAATGTTTCCTAATTTAATTAACAAAATAAGCATAATAACTCCAGAAATTAAATACTTCCATGCTGAACCAAATACATCCTTTAGTGAAAATTCTTTTCTAACAATATACAGTTGAACCAACGCAATAACGGTTTCTGCAATAACTGAAGATATTGCAGCTCCAGTAGATTCATAGTAATGTATCAACACCAAATTTAAAACGAAATTCACAATTGCTCCGATCAGAACTGTTGTAGTGAATAAATTCTGTCTATTGGTAGGTATCATATACTGAACTCCTGTAACATTATTAATACCAATAGATAAAATCAGAAAACTTAAAATGCATAATAACGGTATGACTTTTTCGAATCCAGGACCAAAAAACCATGGAACAAAATTTGAAGAAATTCCTATAAGTCCGGAGCACATAGGTATTCCAATGAACCAGACAAAACGATATCCGCGGCATATTACATTATGGACGGCCAAATTATCACCTTTTCCAAAATAATAACCAATTCGAGGAATCATTACAGTACCTAAAGAAGCAACAACAACAAGTGCCATCTTGGAAATTTTTATTGCCTGTTCATAATATCCATTCTCAAATGAATCTTCAGTAATAATACCGATCATTGTTTTGTCGAGTACTGTATATATCTGAATGGCTATGGTTGGTACAAATAAGGACATAACAACCTTAATATTTCTGAATGGTCTGATTTCTTTCCAGTCTGGTTTATTTGCATACTTAATTACGTACGGCCACAAAGAAATGTTTCCTAAAAAACTGAAAAAACTTAATCCAAAAACATATTGAGCAATATCATTTTGAGTTTTTACAACAGTAAAAATATAAACAACGCCGATTATTTTTAAGATTACATTTCTTAATACAATTTTTCCAAATTCTTCCATACCTTGTAGAAACCAGACCACATCAACAAGTACAGCGATAATATTAAATGAAAAAATAAGAAACAGAATTTTGTTTTCCTGAAACAACGCAAATATAACAAACCCTAGCAAAACAACAACACCTGATATAGTTTGTAATATTTTAGTTTCCCAAAAAACAAGGGTTCGCTTTGATAGATTGTCTCGACAGTATGATATTTCCCGCTGACCATATAAATTGATCCCAAGCACTGCAAATAAGGCAAAATAAGAAACTATGGATTCAATATAACTGACGGTTCCTATTCCATTTGCTCCTAAAACGCGAGATAAATATGGAGTTGTAATCAAGGGAGTCAAAAGAGATAATATCTGATATATTAAATTATATAAATAATTTTTCTTTAAGCTTTTCTCTGCCATTTTCAAACTGACCAAATTTCATGTATCTATGATAGTTCTGCTTCAATTGCTCTTTTAATTAAGTTATCTTGATAATTTTTAGGCAAATCTTTAAAGTAGGCACTGAATCCCCATACTCTTACTACAAGATTTGGGAAAAGTTCAGGGTGTTTTTGTGCCTCAATAAGAGTTTTACTGTCGACCACATTTATCTGCATCTGAAAAAAGCCCTTTTTAATTCCACCCTTAAGCATAGTCAGAACTTTATCAGCATTATTCTTTATAAAACTTGGAGAAATAAAAAAATCAACTACATTGCCGTTAATACGATTTTCACCGTAATCAATCTGAGAAGAAAAATTTATTAGTTCTGTCGGTGTTAACCCATTTTTACCTGAAATATGAGTTGCAAAAGGCATATTTGCTTTTCTTCCATCAAAAGTTGCATCAATATTACTTGCATCACTAATGTAAGAAGGTGAACTTAAACCGAATTTGTATCTGCCTCCAAGATTAGTGCGATGTTTATTAAATTCATTTGAAGTAAATTTTATTATTTCATTTGTAAGAGCAATAACCCTACTGTCATCTTTTCCAAACATTTCTTTTTCATTGTCAAGAATTTTTCGTAATTGCTCATTACCGTCAAAATTATTTTTACGAATTGCATTTAATTCCTGGATATCATATCTTTTTTCTTGAAATACCAATCGTTCTATATTCAACAATGAATCAACTACAGTTGCTAAACCAACAGATGTTAAACCAAGATTTGAATATTTGGCACCTCCACGAGTAATATCTTTACCTGTGTTCAATATTTTTGGATTAAAGAGAGTAAGAATCGGATCTTCCTCAAAAACAAGTTTATCCCATCTGGAAAGTGTCTTATTGATGTAAACGGACAGATATCTGCAATATGCTTTTTTTATTTCTTCAATACTAGTACACAAGACAAAATCTTTTGAATCAATAAAACGAATAAAAGGCTCACAGAAGTTTATAGTTTGGATGTTATTTTGATCACAGGAATTTCCAACAACAAGAGGTTCCCAGCATGCTGAAGTAGCATAATTATATGCATCTTCACATTCGTATCCATACTGTATCAAAGAAGGTATAACAACATCGTCATTTGAAAGTAAAGGTGCGCCTATGCCAGTAGAAATACATTCAATAGCTAATTTCAAAAGATCATCCGGCATATCTTTACTAACCCGTAAAAGAACTTTTGGATCTGGTAATTTCAGTTCTTTTGATATTTCTATAAAAAGGTAGGTAAGATCATTACAGTGATAAACAAGATCATCACGCATTCCTCCTAAGATAATAATTTGACCTGTATCCCCAAGAAGCATAGTACTTTTAAACCAGCACTTATCATGAATAACAAGAAAAAAATCTTTCAAATATTGTTTAGCTTCGTCTTTAGTAATATATCCTGAAGAAATATCAGAGTTATAAAGATTTTCTAAAATTAAATCAAGAGAGCCAAAACCATTGTGTTTGTGTCTTGTTTGCCATAACCACTGATTTACAAAGAGAATTCGTTGTAAAGCTTCGTGCAAGTGTTCTGCAGGACGTTTAAAAAGTGATTCTATCTCTGAAAAAACATCTTGTTTATATCTTGAACTAAAAGTATTCCTGGCAATTCTCACGTATATTTTTAGTTTGGTGATGATATCTGTAAATTGTCCCATCTTTAACTTAGATAAAACATTATTTTCATTTAGATATGAATCTACTACCCATGAATAGTCTATGGAATAATTATCTAATATACGGTTGCGTAGGGATAATGTTTTGTTTTCGTCTATAGAATAAAAGAAATTAAAATTATTAGTTGGGTTTATTTTAACAATGCTGATAAGTTTAGTAATTTGTTTAAACTTATTACATTTTTTACCGACTATTACAATGTTTTTAATATTATCTTTTAGGTATGCACCAAATGATGAATTTCTATTTTCATTTTTGTAGTATGCAAAAAGTTGTTTCGCATATGCAAATTTATTTATAATAGGCAATTCTTTTATTTTACTCTTAATTCGAGTTTTGATACCAAGTCCCATATTACCTCTCCTAATACTTGGGAATATCGTCAATTTAGTAAGGCAAACAAAATCATATAGTAAACTTATCTTTGTTATTTAAGTAATACTCTTTCATTGATTCATTTTGTTGGCCAAAGGAAAGATGACCAACAACAATATTTTCGCTTATCATAATAGGCTTTGATTTAATCATACAAAACTCACAAAGTTGAACTTCGTCTGCTCCCATATCTGTTCCATCACTGACGTGAAAAAAGTTCATTTCTTCCCATAATTTTCTTTCAAACAAAATAGCACCTATACTGAAACGGATTGAGCAAGATTCTATAGTTGATTCCATTTTTTCAAAAACTTCGTTCATTTTATCTATGGATGGAAGAGAATACTCTCGTCCATCACAAACCATTTTGTCACCCCACATAAACCTTGCTAATTGAGGATCTGATTCGATTTTTCTTTCGGGTCCTGCTGCTATTTTTAATTGTCCAAATGTTTTGTGATAAAAGTCTACCAAGTTAAAGTGCTCTAAAATTCTGACGTGACCAAAGCCATTTATTGGAATAGTTGGAGCCATTACACCACAGTTATAATAAGTTGTATCCTTACTCATTTGGTAAGCAGTAAGTAACTTAGAAAAATAATTCTTAGTAATAAAGATATCTTCATCTAGTTTAAATATGTATTTAGCTGATTTATGTAAATTAATTGCAATATTTTGAGCTAAGGAAACATTATTTCTTTTTGTGCTTAAATATGACCAATTATTTTTTTTGCATAAAAGAGAAATTTCTTCAGACCATTTACCAGAGGTAATAATACATACGTCAATATCATCAGGAGCAAATTTTTTTAATCTGCCCATAACCGAAGGAATTAGAAAATTTTTGTAACCTGCTAAAACTATACATAATTTATCCGAATTGTTAGATCGGTTGATAAAACTGAATTTACACGAAAGATTTTTTTTTCTTTCAAGATCTTTTAGATATTTTTTCTTTGTATTGCTTAAGTAAGAATAAATATTTTTAGTATAAATATTGTGTTTTAAAAAGTTTTTAAGTCCCATTATTACTCCAAAAGTATTATCCATTTATTTATTAAACATCAAGGAACGAGTAAAATATTCTTTTTTTGCATCCCTTATTCCCAAAAAACCATACTTTAATCTTGTGAATTTTTTATCACTTGAAAGTAATGAAACTATAAGCACTCGTAAATATCCTATTAGTCTGTATTTACTCCTACCAAAATGCTTTATGGCATTAAATTCTGCGTTCCTTACCTCTAGATAATATTTCCAAACAGGTTGGTTTTTAACTTCAACATGCAATCCCAAAAAGTTAAAAGACTTTTTGATCGTTCTATTTATAGGATGGTAATAAAGTGAATTCATATTAGTTTGCCATTCGTAACCATGTTCTATTGTTCTTAGATAAAAATCATTTTCATCACCATAAATAAAAAATCGTTCGTCATTAAATCCAACCTCTGCAAAACATGAGCGAGGTATGAGTGTTCCGTTATAAGGACTTCCTCCCTTTATAATCATATTTATAGATTTTTTTAGTAGTTCTTTTCTTGTAGGAATTCCATCAATAGGAAAAGTAGGTTCTAACGAAATAGAATTAAAAGTTACATATGAATTTAAAATAACCTTGTCGCCTAAATGGACATTACTAATTAACTCTTGTAGTGTAGAATTATTTAAACAGTAACCGTCATCATCCATAAGCCACATATAATCATATCCTTTTTCATAAGCTTCCATTGCACCAAATTTAAAACCACCTGCGCCACCGGTATTAAATTTACTTTTTACATAAAACACATTTTTTTTATCAATAATATTATTTTCTCTAAGAAACTGCTCTGTATCATCAGTAGATGCATTATCAAAAATTAAAATATCTAATGGATAGCTTTGAAGAAGTAAAGATTTAATATTTCTTAATAATAATGTTTTTCGGTTATGTGTTACCACAACTGCGCATATTTTATACATAACTGTTTCCTTTATAAAAATTATACATTTTTATTTAACTTCATATACATGTTCCTAATCGAGCAGTTCACAGTCTTCAAATACAGATGCCATATAGCTTAAAGCTGTATCATCTAATATTGACCTGAGCGTTCGATGTTCTAAATTTTTTTTCTTCGATATAAAATTGATCTTAAATCTTATACATCTGACCTCTTTAAAAATTTATAGTGTTACTTTTGTGATTATCTTAGGTTTAATCTCATAATCCGGACAATAGCGCTTCCAAGAATCTATACAGAGTTTCGCCGAAGCTGGTAACTGATTATGTCCGAACCAGCAGTAAAGGATTGTTTTTGGGATCATTGTTGTACTCCTCCAGCAGGATATCGTTCAACACTTTCTATCTCTTCACTTCTTGATACCTTGTGTTCTATTCTTTTTTTGCAACCTATTACTTGCAACCTATTATTGCCCATTATTAAGCCTCTCTTACTAGGGTTAGCATATGTTGCAATTAAAATAAGAACAAAAACACATGGTATTTCAAAATAGGTATCAAATATCGAAAGCATGAAAAAAGCTATGATAAAGGTTGGATTGTAATTTTTAAACCTCTTATCAAATATCCGTAGTAGCCAAAGGTATCCTACAATGCCTAACTCAGCAAATAATCCTATAAAGCTAACAAGTGGATAACCTAATACCAAGCTCGAAATGCCTATTCCAAAATTGGTATACCACTCAGTCATTAATCCCCCAACTGCTTTTGCATATGGTTCAGTTGCATAGTGATATGCTGTTAATGTTGAATCCCAATCGTAAATAATACCTTTTGAGAGTGTTATTGAAATTTGTGAGCCAAACTGCCCTACGCCAAATCCGAAAACACCATTCAACCCAAGCATCTCCTGAAATGTCCGTGAGAAGAATAAGACCTTTTTATTATAGTTCTCGTTTAAAATGTATATGCTGGCCATATCAGACCTAGACACGAGGCTAAGCGCTGACGGGCTAACAATAAATAGCGTTCCTACAACAACAATAATTGTCATCACAACAATAGGTACTGAAATTCTATTTTTGATTTTCAACTTCCCAAGTAGCCAGGCTACCGCAAAAGCGAACACAAATATTGCCCATACATGTTTAGCGTCCGCTACGTAAATAATAAACGCTGCAACAATCACCCAAATAATGAATTCCTTGCTTGTGAACTTGTATGGCCTAAGGCGTATCAACAGGATAATATAAATAATCAAATACACTCCGAGGTAGTGCGCTGAAATCAATGTTCCATTTATTGAATCACCGAACTCCTTGCTTTTTATAAACTCTATAATACATGCCAATAACTGCACAGGTAGCATTTTATCAAGAATGGACAGCGTTTTAGAATGATCCATCACTTGTCCAAAAGATGCTATGATTTTAAATATACAATAGTAAACTCCAACCTGAAAAAAAGTTCCCAATGGCATATTACCGTAAATAACGCAATTCGCTATACCGATTGTGAGAATAAATGCCAAAAATAATTTTTCTGTATTTCTCAACCTCTTCTTCCGAACTGATGGGTTCAAAAAGATATAGATAGGGATAGAAAACAATTGAAGGTATTTGTTTGGAATAAAGAGAGATAGTAGCAGAAAATTATCATTGCTGATTTTCTTACTTGTTCTCAATATTACAAGATACACCAACAAACCATATGTTAGATAATTTATACCAAGGAAACATATTATAGCCGCATTGATAACCAATAAAACGGCATATATCTTTTCATATATGTTGAACTTATATTTCATAGATTATATCCTGCCATTGAATCTTTTGCTTGGCATGTTTCATCTCGCCTTGTATTGCTTCCAGCCCTCAATGAACCCATAAAATCTCGCATCTGCAACATTATTCCTTGATATAATTTTTTTTACCAATAATCTAACAATATTATCAATTAGAACGGGAATGAGTTCAAATTCCTTATAATACTTTAAATGTTTTTTATAAAGGGCACCCAGTCCCATTGCATAGCTCTTAACTTTATCAATAGAAATGCCTTCAGCCTGCTGAAACTGTTTAAGGACAATCGGATGTTCTACATATACATTCGGATCGTGAATAATGGTATATCCTTTTTTTCTGCACCTTAAAAGGTAGTCCGTTTCTTCAGCAGCGCCAAACATAGCTCCAATACCAAACTCTTCATCAAACAGACCAACTTCTTTTATGGTACTTGATGGGAAAGTCAATCCAGCAGACGGGCAAAGACGTATCGTCTCTCTAAGTGATATCTGACCCCTGTTCTTTATCCTGCTATAGTTGACAATTCCTTTCTTTGTATTCGTATTAAGTATATATCCACTGATAACTGCTTTGTTATTATTTCGTAAGCTCTTAACAATATTTTCCAAATAATCATTCGAGTAGTCTGCGTCATCATCTATCAAACAAAAATGCGTGCCACACATCAGGCCTATAGCCGCATTTCTGGCTTTAGACAATCCACGAAAATTTACCCTCTTATACTTGATATCAATTCCCGAAAATTCTTTAACTACTCGCTCCGTTTTGTCATTGTCGTTTTGGTCAATTATAATCACTTCAAAATTTTTGTATGTCTGTTCCTTTAGTTTGTTCAAACATATTGACAGAATTTCAGGTCTATTTAGTGTTCCCAACAGAAGCGAGAACTTAACATTTTCTTTCATATTACACCCCCAATCGCAACAACTACTTTTCCCAACATTCACTTCATTTTCTCAATCTGATTGACTTTCTTTGTAAATTTCCACATAGTCTCTCTGTACGCATCTAGTTAAGCCAATATCATGGAATTTTCCTTCCGAGACAAAAGCGTACATTCCGTATTTTTTACATACCATTTCATGAACTGCGCAAATATCGCAACCCCAAACTGGTAACGCAACCGCCAAGTCAATTCCTATCGCTTTATTGTAGTTAGTCATTTTATTTGATCCCTTAAACTTCACATTGTTTGATCTGTTAGGATCAATGTGAATGAATAAAATGAGGGTGAAATAGAATCATATAAAATAGAGTTCTACACTTTATTCTTTCGAACATATGATGGGAAAACTATTTGCTTCCGAATGTACTTTTTAACTTTACTATCAATCGTACCTTTTTTTTACAACTATTCTTAACTTGATTTTACCAGTTTGCATTTTGGGTATAATCAATTCAAACTGTAGATCAGAGTCCCTTTCTGTTAATATTGCATCAATTGCACGCAGAATCTAGTAGGTATACCTTTGTATGCCTACTACATTTTCTAACACCCAATCACCTGCAACTGTGCATTTCTTCATAAACACTGTCCTTTAATGATATTTAAATAGATTCCCCATCAATTTATCTGCCTCGTTACTCCACGAAAATAACTCAGTTTGTTTCTTGCCTAAAATTCCAATCTTTTTTCTATTATTGAAAGTAAGACGTTCAATCTCCATAATTCTGTTTTTTAACTGTTCAATGTTTTGAGATTCAAAGACCATCGCTCCATCTCCTAACACTTCTTCCAGAGACCCTGCATCTGATGAGATAACTGGTGTTCCACATGCCATTGCCTCTAATGGTGGCATGCCAAAACCTTCATATAACGATGGATAAACAAAATACTTAGCATTACCATATACTGCTGCCAAATCTTCATCATCTATGAAGCCTGTAAAAATAATATTGCCCTTAACGGAATCTTCTATTGACTTGAGAAACTCATCCATTTTCCAACCTTTTCGTCCAGCAAGAACAAGCTTCGGCAATTGTTCCCCTCGCTTTATAAGATCTTGATAAGCATAAATGAGCAAGGGCAAGTTTTTTCGTGGTTCTAATGTTGAGAGTGATAATATATACTCTTCAGGAAGACTATATTTTTCCCTTACACTATCCGTTTTATTCGACTGAATCTGAAACTCGCTCTGGTCAATCCCACAATATATTAACCATATCCTCTCATTGGGGTAATTAAGTTTTTCATGAATTCTTTTCTTTGAGAATTCTGATATAGTCATTATGGCTTTGCATTTGTTGATTGCAATTCTATGTGAAATTCTAAAATACCATTTCATCATTCCATTCATTGTTTCGGGGCAATCCCAACAACAAATATCATGGATCGTTGAAACCATATTATTTTTAAACGACAGAACAGGGACAGGAAAAGCCATAAATAAATACCAGTCAGCCTTAATTCTATGAATCCGCAAAGGCAACTTGATCTGGTTAAATAACAATTTGTTACATGGCTCAATTATTTCATATGTAATGTTTTTGTTAAATATATACGGTCTAAACAAAGCATGAATATCACCCTTGAACAACAGAATATAATCATTTTCAGGATGTTTAATCAATTCAAGTGCCAAGCATGCAGCATATCTTTCAATGCCTGAGAGATTATCCGCCAATGATGTTAAGTCAATACAAATCTTCATTTTGCCTACTTTCCGTACTTCTTCATAATCGGCCCAATTGATATAACATCTTTCATATAACGCTTTATTAGTCTCGCATGGGCTTGTGTAATTCTGTATAACCCTTCAAGTCTAGCTGACATCCATTTTGGAGCTCTCTTAACGTTACCATCTTCAAAATCAATGGTTACTCCTATTGATGTGGACAATGATGCTGTATATGTGAATTTCTCGCTTTTAGGAGAGCCAAGTGCAACAGCGAGAATGTCTGCCCCAGAATCGTTATTTTCTATGATAATACTTCTAACTTCTTCATTATCCTTCTCGAATCTAATTGGTGGAGAATATGTGCCAACAATTTGAAGTCCCTCGTACTTCATCCTTAGGTTATCTGCCGCCCTTGCTGCCACTCCAAGAATATAAATCTTATATCCGTTCATTGACAAATTATCGACTTTAGTATTCAAGAACTTCATTCTCATGATGTCACTCCAGTTAAATTATACCTTCTCTCTCCAATAATCGAGAGCATCTGCAAGTATCTGATCTAACCCTAGCTCCGGCTGCCACCCCGTGTGCGCAGTCAGTTTATCATGATTTCCACACACGACCGGAGTATCACTCGGACGCATCCTGGCAGGATCCTGAACAACCTTAACGTCAACCGTAGCCATACGCACAAGCTTATCCAGAACTTCCTGCGCCTTATGAGTGACACCAGAGGAGATGTTGTAAACTTCTCCTGAGAGACCTTTTTCAGCAATAAGACGGAATGCTTTGCAGGCATCTTTCACATGGGTGAAGTCACGGGCAGACTCAAGGTTTCCCACAGACATGTATTCTTTCTTTCCTGCTTCAACTTCGGCAATACCAGAGGAAAAGTCAGAAATGATATAGCCCTTTGCCTGTCCAGGACCTCCAAGGTTAAATAGGCGAATCATACATATGTCCATCCCATAAGAGCGAACATACAACTGTGCAAACAGTTCCTGTGCCTGTTTTGAAATCGCATACGGGGTAATAGGCTTTACCGGAATATCTTCTGTAACGTTCACTCCGATTTCTTTCAGATGGCCATATTCATCGGAAGAACCAACAGCGATAACACGAATTTTAGGATTAACAACATGGACTGTTTCCAGAATATTAATGAGCCCGATCGTATTCAGTTGAACTGTCAACTGTGGCTTTTTCCAGGACAAACCGACATTCGCCTGTCCAGCCATGTTGATAATCACATCAGATTGATGCTTCTCAAGAACGCTACGAATCATTTCCGGATTCATTATGTCCATGGCTACAGTGTCCTCAGTTTCCTTCAGGTCACAGCACACAACCTCATATCCATTTGCCTTAAGTTCTGCAATAAGATGAGATCCAATAAAACCTGAACTTCCTATGATTAATGCCTTCACTTCACACTTGCCTCTTTCTTAGCTAGCTGAAGATCATGTTCTGCCATGATCCTGCACAATTCCTCATAACTCGTTTTCAGTGGATTCCATCCAAGCTTAGTTTTGGCCTTTGTTGGATCACCCCAAAGGTTCACAACATCCGTCGGGCGATACCACTTCGGGTTGACGCAGACCAGCATCTTCCCGGTATTCTTGTCATAGCCCTTTTCATCAAGACCAGTTCCTTTCCACTCCAGCTCAATACCATCATTAGCGAAAGCAAGTGTTGTAAACTCACGTACAGTATGCTGTACACCTGTGGCGATAACATAGTCATCCGGTTCATCCTGCTGAAGGATTAGCCACATGCACTCAACGTAGTCCTTTGCATAGCCCCAATCACGGAGGGAATCGAGGTTACCAAGCTCCAAATGATCCTGTAGGCCACAGGCGATACGTCCAGCTGCCATGGTTATCTTTCGAGTGACAAAGTTATCACCACGCCGCTCGGACTCGTGATTGAATAAGATACCGTTGCAAGCAAAAATGCCATATGCTTCACGATATTCTTTGATCATCCAGTAGCCAAACTGCTTTGCGACAGCATAGGGAGAGTACGGATGGAAAGGTGTGTTTTCATTCTGAGGCACTTCCTCAACCTTGCCATAAAGCTCGGATGTGGAAGCCTGATAAACGCGGCAAATCCTGTCGAGGCCCGCTGTATGAACAGCCTCAAGAATACGAAGAACGCCAAGTGCATCTACATCACTAGTATATTCTGCCGCATCAAAGCTCACCTGCACATGGCTCTGCGCTGCGAGGTTATAGATCTCATCGGGCTTAACCTTCAGCACAATGCGAATAATGCTAGAGGAGTCGGACAGATCGCCTTCGTGGATGATAAGTTTGTCGATGATGTGATCAATACGAGCAGTTGTAGAAACAGAAGCACGACGAACGATACCATGAACTTCATATCCTTTTTCAAGTAATAGTTCTGCCAAATAAGAACCATCCTGCCCAGTAATTCCAGTAATCAACGCTTTTTTCATTTTAGCTGTTCTCCTTCATTTGTTTCTTGTACTTACGTACCAATGATAGAATCTTTATATCGTCTAACAGATACCGCTTTGCCATTCTTTTCGGATCTTGTGTTATACGGAATAACCATTCTAATCCATGATCTGACATCCACTTTGGCGCCCTTTTTACGTTGCCTGCAACAAAATCAAAACTGGCGCCAAGGCCTAATGAAACAGGAACATTTAACTTATCTCGATAGTTCAGAATAAACTGTTCCTGTTTGGGTGTACCGAGCCCAAATATCAAAATATCTGGTTTAGCTTCATGTATCCGGTCTATGATTCTTTCGATTTCCGCCTGATCCTTCTCGAATCCATACGGTGGAGAGTAAGTACCCACAACTTTAAGACCTTTGTATTTCTGCTTCAGTACCTCAGCCGCTTTTGCAGCAATACCCTCGGCAGCTCCCAGAAAATACATTGTATATCCCTTTTCGGCTGCCATTCGACATATCTCAGGAAAGAGATCAGACCCGCTTATTTTTTCCTTGATGGGATTCCCATAATACTTAGAAATCCAAATAAGAGGTTTCCCATCGCACAGGATCAAATCCGCAGCTTTATAAGCCTCCGATAAGACTCCTCCCTTTTCGATTTGCACGATATGATCGACATTTGGCGTAACTACAAAGGAGCATGCATCTTCTTTTATGAGCCTCTCAATTTCTTTTAACGCTTCTTCCATCGTTAGGTTGTCGATGAAAGTATTCATAAATCTCATCCTATGCGGCATACAACCCATCCTCTCTGAAAGAATCGAATGCCATAAGAATCAACTTATGCTGTACCCCCCGATTATTCTTGGAGGGTTTGTATTTTATAGCTAACCTTATAATCTTCATGTTGTCCAGGAGATATCTCTTCGCAAGGCGCTTCGGATCTTGTGTGATTCTATAAAGCCATTCCAAGCAGTGGTTCGCCATCCACCTTGGTGCACGTTTAATATTTCCTGCTTCAAAGTCAACACTTGCGCCAAGACTTAGTGAAAGAGGGACACCAAGTTCTTCACGATGATGAAGAATAAATAACTCTTGCTTTGGACAACCTAATGCATCGATAAGTATATGTGGCTGAACTTCCTTTACCATCGCAATTATTTTCTTCATTTCCTCATCATTCTTTTCAAAGCCGCATGGAGTTGAATATGTCCCCACAACCTGCATGCCTTGATAGCGCTTAGTCATATTTTCAGCCACTTTCTCAGCCACCACATCAGTAGCCTCTAAAAAGAACACACTGTAGCCATTTTTTGCAACCAAGTTACATAGTTTAGGGAACAAGTTGGACCCACTTATTTTTTCATTGATTGGTGTGCCATACCATTCGGATATCCATATTAGCGGTTTCCCATCTGTGAGAATTAAATCTGCTTGCTTATACGCTTCGCATAATTCTCCACCCAGTTCAAGCTGAATAAGGTGATCTACATTAGGCGTAACGACATATGCATTTTTGATTAACTCATCAATCCGCTCTAATGTCTCATAGTGGTGTTTGTTCATGAATCGTAATCGTGACACCAGAAAGCTCCTTATACTCTTGTAATTAAAACCATTAGATTGCCATTTATATTCAAGACGTGTTTTGCTGCTGGAATAAAAAAAGTTTTTCCTGCATCTGCATCCATCTCATGCCTATCCAGCTGAATCGTTCCTTTGCCATTAATGCATGTTATTGAATAAAAACTGTCGTCTTTGAGCTGGATTCTTGCATCCCCTTCCACAATGCTTGTTTCAAAATACTTACATCTGATTTGTTTCGTTTTGATATCCTGTTCTATCTCAAAATCGACCGGCTCATACTTCCCATATTCAAGTACATCGAGTGCCTTCTTCAGATGTAGTTCCCTTGGATTCCCGAACTTATCTACCCTTCCGTAATCATATAGCCGATAAGTGCTGTTGCTACTCTGTTGAATCTCGCAGATGAGGTTACCATTGCCGATAGCATGAACTGTTCCTGCCGGAATGAAAAACACATCTCCAGGCTTTGTAGGGTAGAAGTTCAAGATATCGAGGATTGTGTTATCAGCTACCCGCTGCACGACTTCCTCACTGCTTACCTGCCGATTGAACCCTACGTACAATCCTGCTCCCGGTTCAGCATTGATGACGTACCACATTTCGTTCTTGCCGTATTCGCTCTCGTTTTCGAGGGCATAGTCATCGTTTGGATGAACCTGAACAGAGAGGTTTTGCTTGGCGTCAATGAATTTGATCAGCAACGGGAAAGACTGCGATGGAGCACATTTCCAGCCAAGAACTTCTTTTCCTACAGTTTCAAGGTACTTACTAAAGCTGAGCCCCTTGTGGCGGCCAGAAGCGACCATACAATTACCTGCCGGATGTGCTGACAGTTCCCAACTCTCCGCTATCGTGTCAAAGTCACACTGTTTGCCAAACACATCCCGGAGCTTTGTCCCGCCCCACAAGTAATCTTTGAAGGCTGGTGAAAGCTTTATGATAGGATCGGGTTTCAGGCCGAGTTCAGCTTCGGTGACATCAGGCTTGTCTTCTGACTTCATATCTCCGCCGAACAGTACAGGGCCGATTGCTGTCTCAATGAACAGAACAGGCTGTTCACCGATATTTGAGATCTGATGCGCTGTACCAGGTGTAACGCTGATGAATCCATTTTGGCCATATGTCAAGCTCTCACCGTTTAGAGTTACTTTTGCTTCACCTCGCACGACTGTCCAATTTTCCGTTCTCTGATCATGTCTGTGCTCATAGATCGTTTTGCCGGGGAGAAGCACGACCTTTCTAACACGGTATCCTTCCTCTTCTATCAGTTGCTCATAATAGCCCCAAGGCCGATAGAACATCCTACCTTGTTCGGTAAAAGGATCAAGCTCCGGATTGTCATGAAGGATCTCCTTCAGCAAATGCGATTTTCCTTTGCGACCGATATACACAGCATCAGTTGTGTTAACCACTAGCACATTATCGAGATCATTGACAACAACAGCCCGATGCGTGGAGCAGTTTATAATGGAGCTTCCTTCTCCATCGTTTACAACGCTCACGCCCTCATTGGACAGCTCGGTCTTGCAGAGATCCTCTAGGCTGCCGATGTCACTCCATCCAAAGCCGATCTCTAATCCGTAACGTTTTTCTGTCTTCTCGATTACGCTGTGTTCAATCGATACGGCTTCAATGGTTCGGATCGTTTCTGCCTTAAACAGAAAGCCTTCGGGAATCTGTGTCCACTCTGCAGCTTTGCACTGATCGTAAATGTCCGGATGGAGAGCTTTTAACTCATTCAGCAACGTACCGTTCTGAAACAGAAGCATGCCGAGGTTTTGATATATCGTTTGCCCTTGAAGCTCTTTTATCTGCTTGCGTTCTGGCTTCTCTATGAAGATCTTACCGTTGGTAGTGAAGTATCCGAACTGACTGTTGACCTCTTCAGCCCTTGCGCCGAACAGAACAATGCTACCATCTCGCGCATACTCTTTCGCTTTCAGGATCGAATATTTATAAGAGAGACCATCGCACTCTCCCGTATCGATCAGGTGATCTGAAGAAACGACAAACACAAACTCGGACGGCTGAAGACCAAAACAACTCAGCACAATAGCAGCTGTAGTACTTCGTCCTTCTTCCTCGAATACACACCGATAGGGAACTCCTTGAAACGCCTCCATCTGGTTTGCGATAATAGAACGGTAAGCATAGTTCGTAACGATAATGAATTCGTCGCAATATGCCATGTTCCGGGCTATTGTTTCCTGAAAGATCGAGTGATTCTTTTGTACCTTGATAAACTGCTTCGGAAAGTTGCTTCTGGAAAGTGGCCATAGTCGCTCTCCTTTGCCTCCCGCCAGAATGAGACATTTCATAAGCTCAAATCCATCCTATCTGCTACCGTTCTTTCTACATCGCCGGTGAATACCATCGCGGTGGCAATCACAGCAGTTCTCTTCTTCCAACCTCATTCAAAGCATCTACTATTTTTTTTACTTCCTGTGCCTTATCCTTACGACAGACCATAATAGCGTCGGGTGTTTCTACGATTACGATATTCTCCACGTCAACTGCGGTCACAGTACGGGTTGAGGAGTAAATCACCGCATCTTTGACATTGACCGTCATGACATCGCCCAAGCAGATGTTTCCGTTCTCATCGGGATCATGGAGAATATCCATCATGTCCCAGGAGCCTACATCGTTCCAGCCACAATCACCGTGAATGACGAGTACATCACCATTCGCAGCACTTGGCTCCATGACTGCATAGTCGATACTAATCTTCCTGATATTCGGATAGACATTATGAAGAACTTCCTGCTCCTGCGGAGTGTTCATCGCATCGCCAATTGTTTTCAGATCTTCATAGATGTCAGGCGCGTATTCTTCCAGCTTCTTAAGAATCAGGCTCGCCTTCCAGATAAACATGCCACTGTTCCATGCATAACGTCCGGATTCCACGTATTTCTTTGCCGTCTCTTCGTCAGGCTTCTCACGGAACTCAATAACGGATTTAACCTCGCCATCCGTTTCATGATCGTATTTGATATAGCCAAATCCTGTGGACGGGAAGGTCGGCTTCAAACCGATGGTAACCAGCTTGTCATTTTCTTCTGCCGTAAGGATTGCGGACTTAAAGATCTCTGTCAGAGCCGGAACATCCTCGATATAGTGATCTGCCGGCGTGATGATCATTACTCCGTCGCCATATTTGCGAAGGATCTCCATAGCTGAATATCCGATACAAGCGGCAGTGTTTCTTGCTGCCGGCTCCGCCAGTATATTTCCAGGGAACACCTTCCCCTGTGTTGCTGTAATCATTGCCGGGGCTTGGACATCGGCGGTCACGATAAAAATGTTGCTCTTTCCTATGACCGTGGCCATGCGCTCTACAGCTTCATTGACCATCAGGTCTTTGCCGGAAAGGTTTAATAACTGCTTAGGTGTTTTCTGTCTTGAAAGAGGCCAAAACCTGGTACCACCGCCACCTGCCATGATTATTCCGTAATGTTTCATATAGTCACCTCAATTATTTCATCATATCTGACAATGAAGCATTAACTGATGATTCGATTTCTCTGGCTTCGCACTCATCAGATGCAGTAACACTAATGTATGTCTTAATTTTAGGTTCAGTGCCTGATGGGCGAACTACCACTGAACCAAAGTTTGTGTGAAATTTAATAACATCGGATTTTGGCAGACCATTAAGACCTTGACTGAAATCTTCAATCCTTGTAATTTTATGATTTCCAAATACTTTTACGTCTGCTCTAAAACTATTCATAATTTTGTTCATTTGAACCATTCCAGAAGAACCGGCAAACTCATATGAATGAAGAGTATTTAAACAGTAACCATAAGTTTTAAACAAGTCACTTAATTTATCGATAAGTGTGATATTCCTTGTTTTGTAATAAGCGAACATTTCACATATCAGGAATGCTGCGTTTACAGCATCTTTATCTCTGACGTACGAACCTGTAAGATAACCATACGATTCTTCAAATCCGCAAATATAATCCTTAACTCTATTTTGTTTTTCTAGATTACCTATAACTTCGCCAATAAATTTAAAACCGGTAAGAACATTTACTGTCTGTACACCGTAGTGTCTGGCAATTTTCTCTGCTAAATCCATAGTAACAATGGTTTTAACAAAAACAGGATTTTTTGGCATAGAATCATGTTTCTTTCTCTGTGAACAGATATAGTCAAGAAGTAGCAATCCAACCTCATTGCCAGACAGTAACTTGTAATCTCCTTGAGATGATTTCACTGCTATACCGCAACGATCTGCATCAGGATCTGTGGCCAACAAAAGATCTGCATTAACTTTTCTACAATAGTCAAGTCCCAGTTGCATCGCTTCTTTTATTTCTGGATTCGGATAAGGACAGGTAGGAAAGCTTCCGTCAGGATATTTCTGTTCTTCTACAACTGTAATATTTGAAAAACCTGTTTCGGATAAAACCCTGGTAACAGGTTTTAACCCTGTACCATTAAGAGGTGAATACACTATAGCTACATCTCTGTTAATCTCATCACCGAACAGTACAGACTGGCTCTTTACGGCGGATATATAATCGTCAAACACGCTTTCATCAATGAAATCAATCAGACCTTTGTTTACCAATTCATCAAAGTCACCAATTTTTAGATCTTTGAATATGTCTAGTTTTTCTATTTCATTTAATATTGAGTCCGCGTCTTCAGTAGTAATCTGACATCCGTCTGAACCGTAAACCTTATAACCATTATATTTAGCAGGATTATGAGAAGCTGTAATCATAACTCCTGCCTTTGCTCCATATTTTCTTACAGCAAAACTTACTGTTGGCACGGGAAGAAGTTCACGCCAAATGTGTACCTTAATTCCATTGGCAGCAAAAACGCTTGCAGCAACCTTTGCAAACTCATTACTTTTGATTCTGCTATCGTATCCGATGACAATTGAATTACCACAACCTACGTAATTAGCCAATCCCTGACTTGCCTTGGCAACTACAAATACGTTCATGCGATTGGTACCAGCCCCTATAACGCCCCTGAGACCACCAGTTCCAAAAGACAAATTGCGATAAAATGAATCCTCAATTTCAGTTTCATTCATTCTCAAAAGAGCATCAGCAAGTTCCTTGTCTTTAACGTTTTCAAGCCACTTTCTGTACTCATTCATGTAATCCATTTAAAAACTCCTACTCGCAAAACTGTATTGATTTTCAAATTTAAATTTCGATTTGATTGTATTGACTATCAACGTTTGATTTAAATCTATTTGGCACCTTTTCCAAACAACACAACCTTAACAGTCATCAGAATAATCTTGACATCAAACCAGAAGGATGAGTTGTCAATGTATTCCATATCAAGTTTCACAACTTCATCAAAATCCTTAATATTGCTTCTGCCACTTACCTGCCATAAACCGGTCAATCCA
>CACWLF010000028.1 GCA_902761645.1 uncultured Aeromonadales bacterium
TAATGAGCACAAGTGAGTTTTTATTAATGTGATCCTTGCATCACAAATTATTTTTTAGCTATGATCCATAAATCACGTTTCGTTCATGCGTAGGCCCTGGGTGCAGTTTGACAACAACTTGACAAGTATATTGCAAAAATACCAAGCATGTTTTTTATTTTGACAACAATTTATTCAGATTTTGCAAGCAGTTGACAAGTGCAGATAATCAAATCCTGCAGGCTGTTATGCGCATTGATTAAAGCGGCGGTGCGAAAATGCCGCGAAATGCTGTAAAAAGATCAGGAAATGATTTTCATTCTGTTCATCTTGAGAGTTAAATATGCCGGCTGAATTATATAGAGGTTTCTTTTGGAATGCGGGGCGGCCGGTTTTCTTATCAGGTTGAAGGTGGAAGATCAGATTTATTTCTTGCGGACAGGAATCAAAAATCCTTCCCGTATCGGCAGGGAAGTCTGTTTTGACGGAAATTCTGCACAGCGACAGCGAAAATCATACTATGTTGCTGATAACATCGTTTATGAATTTTATCTGTTCCAGCGGCTCAACCTTTGGAATGATTCTGAGTTTAAGACCCTCGAGAGCGTAATCCTTTGGATATTTCATCAGAAGTTTGACAATCCTGTCCGGATTAATCTTGTTTCGGGTATTGAATTTAATAAATCTGGTAACATTGTTCATGGCAATACTGTCAATGCCGAGCGGTTCAACCTTTATCCTCAGTTTATGTATTTCAAATAAATCCGACAATTCCTGCGGAATAAGTCCGAAGCGATCGATCATTTCTGCTTTAATTGACTGCAGTTCCTCATCGTTTGCCGCCGAAACAAGACGTTTGTAGAAAATCAGTCTGGTGCTTACATCATCGATGTATGTCGCGGGGATAAGAGCGGAAATATCAAGATTAATTTCCGTATTGCGTGCTGATAAATCGGTGAGAGAAAGCTCATCGCCATCCTTAAGCGAGTTTATTGCCTTGTTCAGCATTTCCATGTACAGAGTGAAACCGACAGCAGCAATCTGACCGCTTTGTTCATCTCCCAGCAGTTCTCCCGCTCCGCGGATTTCCAGATCGTGGTTGGCAAGTGCAAATCCCACTCCGAGATCTTCATGCATGGTAATGGCTTCCAGACGCTTTACTGCGTCCCTGCTCATAAGCTTCGGCGGAGGGGTAAGAAGATATGCATAAGCCTGGTGGCAGGAACGGCCGACTCGACCTCTTATCTGATGAAGCTGTGCCAGACCGAACTTATCGGCTCTTTCAATTATCATGGTATTGGCGGAAGGAATATCGATTCCGGTTTCAATGATGGTGGTGCATACAAGAATATCAAACTTGTGCCGGTAAAAATTATTCATGATCAGACCGAGCATCCGTTCGTTCATCTGACCGTGCGCAACTTCTATTCTTGCTTCAGGAAGAAGATTGCGGAGTTCCTCGGCGCGGTGCTCTATGGTGGATACTTCATTGTGAATATAGTATACCTGACCTCCGCGTTTGAGTTCGCGGGCAACAGCCTCTCTGATAATTGAAAAATCCATCTGTTTCAGGAATGTCTTTATTGCAAGACGTTTGGCAGGAGGTGTGGTAATCAGTGATAGATCCCGCAAACCGGAAAAAGCCATATTCAGAGTGCGGGGGATCGGAGTTGCAGTAAGCGTAAGAATGTCCACATCCGAACGCATCGCCTTGATCATTTCTTTCTGCTTTACTCCGAAGCGGTGCTCCTCGTCCACGATAAGCAGTCCCAGATCTTTATAATTTACGGTTTTGCTCAGTAATTTATGAGTACCGATAATAATGTCAATTTTACCCTCGGCCAGATCTTCCAGAATCCTGGTCTGCTGTCCTGCGGTTTTAAACCTGCTTAATGATTCGATGGTGACGGCTTCATTGGAAAATCTGTTCTTAAAGGTGTCGTAGTGCTGTTCGGCAAGCAGTACGGTCGGAACCAGAACCGCCACCTGTTTGCTGTTTGATACGGCAATAAAAGCGGCACGTATTGCGACTTCCGTTTTTCCGAAACCCACATCGCCGCAGATCAGACGATCCATGGTTTTCGCCTGCGTCATGTCGGTTATAACGGAAAGAATGGCTTTTTTCTGATCTTCGGTTTCAACGTAAGGGAAATCGGCAACAAAACTGTTGTATGCCGTTTTATCGAATTTGAACCTGAATCCTTTTCTGGTTGCACGTTTGGAGTATACATCAAGCAGCTGAACGGCAACGTCCTTGACTTTCTTCTGGGCTTTTTCCCTGTTTTTCACCCATGTATCGCTGCCAAGTTTGTTAAGCGGAGGATTTGCTCCGCCGGTATAGCGGGAAATCAGGTGAAGTTCGGTGATTTCAACGTACAGTCTGGCATTGTCGGCATATTCCAGACAGAAGAATTCCTTGTTGATTCCGTTTATGTCGCGTATCTCCAGTCCCCTGTAGCATCCTATGCCGTATTTGTAATGAACGATCTTTTCGCCGGTTTTAAGTTCGGCCAGATTTCTGATGATGGCATCGGCCTGAACATTTTTATTATTGCGTTTGGTGGCAATATAGGTGTTGCCGAACAGTTCGGATTCTGTAATGACGGCAATGTTCCGCTCCGTGAAAATCAGCCCTTCATCAAAGGAGGTTACGATAATACCGTACTGTTCGTCCGATTTCGTGAATTCGTCAATACTGCTGACCTGCTTCGGTCTGACATTAATATCCCTTAGCAGTTCGCACACCGTGTCTACACGACCGGGAGAGTATGCTGAAAACAGAATTCTGAGATTCGAATTTTTTATGAAATTTTCCAGTTTTGCCAGTTTTCTTCCGGTACTGCTGATACCGACGTCATCCGGTCTGCAGGTTCCCAGTGAAAATCCGTGTTCACTTTCACCTGCAAGCAGTTTGATCTGACAGAAATTTTTCAGCTGACGGAAAAATTCCTCCGGTGCAAAATACAGCTGCAGCGGTTTTAATTTCGGCCGTTCCTGTGCATTGAAGTCGGAATCCTCCGGATTGCCTGCTTCATAACGCTGTTTGACATATTCCATAAATGAACATGCCTGTTCGGATACACCGTGAACCAGAACAATTCTGCTATCCTTCTGCAGGTAATCGAGGATGGAATCGGTTTTCTGATAAAACAGTGGAAGATAATATTCTATACCCGCAGGAATGTGGCCTGACGACACCTGCTGGTATACACTAGACGGATCCAGACTGGCGCTGAAATTTTCACGGTAGTTCTGCCTGAACAGTTCTATGTCCGTTTTCTGAATCGGAAATTCCCTGGCCGGAAGCAGTCGGATATGTTTAACCTCTTCGCCGGTACGCTGGGTTTCGGTATTGAAAATTCTTATTGATTCAATTTCATTATCGAAAAAATCAATACGGTAAGGATTGTTTGTGCCGGTCGGAAATAAATCTATAATTGATCCGCGGACTGCAAATTCTCCCTGCTCGTATACCTGCGAAACTCTTGAATATCCGTTATGATTCAGGGTGCCGATAATCTCCGTCATTGAAATTTCCTGACCGCGGTTCAGTATGAAAACGTTTTTTTCAATGTATTCACGCGGCGCTATTCTCTGCATCAGCGTATTTATCGATGACACCACTATGCAGGCAGGGGTGTGGAGCATGGTAAAAAGAGCTTCCATGCGGTTGGAGATCAGATCCTGCTGAGGAGAGAATGAATCATAGGGCAGTGTTTCATAATCTGAAAAATTCAGAACAAGTTCGGAAGGAAGCAGAAATTTCAGATCGTCAATCAGATGATTGGCACCGGCATGATCTCTGCAGATAACCAGCAGTTGCTGTCTTCTGTGTCTGTATAATTCGCTGATGTAGATCGGAACCGCACAGCCTTCGGCATTGCTGATTGTCAGACTGTTTCCGGTTAAATTCAGAATTTCAGGTGTTATCATGATTTTTGTTTCGTTCCTCAGCGCGTTTGCGCAGAATTTTCTGCTGATGTCTGGTAACTATGCCGATCATCCGTTCGCGATCCTCCTCGCGTATTGAGGAAAACTCAACTTTTATTTTTCCTGTCTGCGGATCTGTTTCCGTAATTCTGCCGTAGCAGAAGACCGCAATTGCGTATTCCGGGAAAAATATTTTTGCTTTCAGCTGGCTGTTAAGCTGAAATTCACTGTTTTTCGCAGTAAAACTGAAACCGCCGCCGCTGATGGAATCGGTGACATATTCATTTTTTCCTTCAATTTCATGGTGCATAAGATAGCACAGAATACTGTTTATCTTATTGGCATAGGAGTTGACCTGATCTACCAGGCGGGAAAACTCCGTTCCATATTTTTTCAGACTTTTTGTGGTGGTTGGATCCAGATGTTCAATGGAATCGGAAAGCATGAACAGCGGAGGAATTTCACCGGCAATTTCAATTTCATCTGGAGGTGTAGCTGTGCCTGCCGGTTCAATCTGGATTGCGGCATTATAGCTTATTGAAAAATATGTCTCTTCCATGGTTTCCTCCTGAAAATGTTTTTTTCCGTAATTTCACCCTTTGTGCTGTTCTGCTGTTTGACAAAAAACTGTTTTACCCTTTGCCGCATTGCTACACAGGACTGCGGTGCGCAAGTTCCGACCGTCTGTTGAAACCTGTATCATGGGATAATAGCGGAAAAGCCGTGAAAGATCTACCATCGGCATTTTTAATTTTGCGGCCGATCTGCAATTGCGTGAACCAAAGAGGTTAAGAAGTTCAAATCAGCTCTGAGAGAATTCTCATCCAGATCGAATTCAGGCGAGTGGTGCCGGCCCCTGATGCTGTTTCCGAGGATATAATACCCGGCAGATTTTCCCTCGTCCTGAATCGCTTTAATCAGATGCCCGCAGTCCTCGCAGGCGTTGAAGTGCGCTGATTCTATAATCTTTAAACCTGAGGAGGCGGCGGCTTTTTCCACATGTACGGCCTGTTCCGGACTGTTGTGAATCCCGCAGGCCTGACCGGTTACGGTAATTTTGTATACGGCATTGAACTGACTGCAGATTTCTTCCGTAATGTCATAAATTCTTTTCATTAATCCGTTGTTCTGCTCTTCGGTTGCATCCCTGCATTCCCCGTTGAATGAAACATAATCGCTGATTACGTTCTGTGCATTGCCACTGATAAAATTTCCGATGTTTGTCCTGGATGAAGGTCCTGATTTCCCAAGTTCGAATATGCGAACGGCAATTAAAGCCGCACAGTGCAGCGCGTTGATTCCTTTCTCGGGCTCAATGCCGGCATGGGCGCTTCTGCCGAAAATTTCAACTTTGAATTTTGTGGAAACCAGAAAATTATCCGGAGCCAGAACAATTTCGTAATTTCCGGCACAGATCCCCAGATGAAAGGCGTAAAACTGATCTGTTTCCCTGATGAGTTTCAAATCTCTAAGGCTGTATGCACCTCTGCATCCTTCTTCGGCCGGCTGAAAAACAAGAGTGAATCTGCCGCTGAGAGAAGCGATGCTGCCGGCAATGTAGCGGGCCAGGGCAATTCCGAGGGCGGTATGACCGTCGTGACCGCAGGCGTGGCTTACATTTTCATGAACCGATCTGAACCCGTATTTTGCCGGCAGATGATCGGCAGAAGATGATTCGCCGACAGATACCGCATCAATGTCAAAACGGAAACCGTAATTTTCCCCTGGCTTTCCGCTTTCAATGGTCGCTATGAGTCCGGTGCATTTTAGTCTGTTTACCAGTTCGGGATCTGCTCCCTCGGATACGGCGCGTTCCTTTTCAGCTTTAAGATCCGCCGTATTGCCCAGCATGCTGTCAGGTTCGATTAAATCACTGAGAAAATGTATCCGGTAGCCGAAATCACGCAGATAACCTGCTATAACCGCAGTGGTGCGAAACTCGCACCAGCCTGATTCAGGGTACTTGTGGAGATCTCTGCGGACTGCAATCAGAAAATCCTGAAGCTGTTCCGTTTCAATATTCTGATTCGTATCAGGCATTATGCTGTTCCCTGTAGAAATTCAGCATTTTCTGGTAGCTGTTCAGCATGGTGCAGAATAATTCTGCGGTTACCTCGGCATCGTACAGAGCACCGTGCGCTTTCTGGCTGTCGTATTCGATTCCGCTGATTTCACAGGCTTTTGCCAGAACGGTATGTCCCAGAAGTCCCATTGCCAGTGATGCGGTATCAATGGTGGAAAACGGATGAAAAGGGCATCGCTTGTAGTTATGACGGGACACGGCATTCATGATAAAGCTGTGATCGAAATGTGCGTTGTGGGCAACCATAATTGCACGGTTGCATTTATTTTCCTTTACTTTTTTGGAAACCGCCTTGCAGAATTCTTTGATGGCATCCGCCTCATCCATGGCATCGCGTTCAGGATCAAACGGATCAATGCCGATAAAATTAACAGAATCCTTGTTTATTTCAGCTCCATCAAAGGGTTTGATATTGTAATGCAGACTGCCTGATACGACAAAACTTCCGTTTTCATTCAAATCTATAAAGTAGGCGCCGATTTCGAGAAGGGCGTTTTTCTGCGGGTCGAATCCTGCTGTCTCAACATCCACAATTACGGGAAGATAGCCTCTGAATCTTTCATTAATGGGATTTTCTTTTAAATTCAATTGTTCAATCATAGAGTGTTCCGGACTTTTCGTTTTTTTGCCGCCAATTATAGCACAGCGATTCCTGATGCTTATGATTTTTATTGTTATTTCTCAGTGACATATGCTGATGACAATGCATTGCTCAGGCATGAAAGAGGACAGCTCTCCTGAAATGCAACTTTGTGACTGCCGATACGACTATTTAACGGATTTGAAAAAAAATCTTATGGCCGCGGCGGCTATGATTTATAATTCCGAAAGTAGTCGTTCTTCATAATCAAAGAATCGGATGAATGCCGGTAAATTGATATGCATCA
The DNA here is from genome assembly GCA_902761645.1 of uncultured Aeromonadales bacterium. Taxonomy (GTDB): domain Bacteria; phylum Pseudomonadota; class Gammaproteobacteria; order Enterobacterales; family Succinivibrionaceae; genus UBA2804. Next base: position 6,880 of record CACWLF010000028.1, read on the forward strand.
TACGGCACGTATTTTGCTTAATTAAAATAAAAGTCCGCAGTTTCAGCTGTAGCACCGGCCGAAATGTACGGTTATCATATGGCAGTTAGGTAAGAAAGGAGTTGAAAGTGAATTTTAAAAAGATTGGTTTGTCAGTTCTGGCTGTTTATGCGACCGGCAGTGCCGCGGCGGATCTGGAATTTAAGGCTCCTCTTTCCTCTTCAAACTGGAAACTGACGGTTGATACTCCGCTTAATTGCACTCTGGAACATGAGATTCCGGATTACGGAAAGGTTTTATTTGTTTCCGAAGCCGGAAAAAATCATAATCTGGCGGTTAAATTTTCTGCAGCCCGTGAACCTGTCAGGGAATCCGATGTGATCGTCAGAGCAGTGGCGCCAAATTATCGTCCAGGTGTTGCCGATGAACATATAACCTCCATGAAGAATCTTAAATATTTCGGAGGTGAAATCACCGGTCTTGAGGCTATGAACATCATCAGTTCACTGATGGAAAGCCGCAATATCGCCTTTATCTACAACGATCCTCTGTATCGCAACAAACAGTTGCAGGTGACGGTCAATACCATTAATTTCAAGCCGAATTACCGTAAATTTGAAAACTGCCAGGCAAAGCTCCTGCCGTATTCTTTTGACGATATTTCATATACAATAGTGGGATTCAAACCGGGAACAAATGAACTTACCGATGAATCCAAAAGAAAACTTGATATGCTGATTACCTACCTGTCCAACGATCCAAATGTTGATGATCTGGTTATAGATTCCTATACCGACAGTTTCGGAACCGCGGAAAGAAACCGTCAGATTTCAAAGGAACGTGCCGTTGCCATCGGCAGGTATATTGAACAGAGCGGAATCGGACCGGAACTGATGCAGAAAAACGGATATGGAGAAAAGCAACATATTATGACCAATGCCACGGAAGAGGGCAGAAATCTTAACCGCCGTGTAGTGATTTCGGTAAATCACGGTGTGGATCAGCAGCTTAATTTCCGCTACGGTGTGGATGAAAACGGCAATCCGGATATTGAATCCGATAAAACCGGCGGCTTGAAAGAATCCCAGGAACAGAAGAAGGCGCTGCCGGAAAATGTAAACAAGGATAAAAAGATTAAAGATGACAACGGCCGCGAGGAGGTTGTTCCTCAGAAGGTTTCCTCCCGAACCGTAGCATCTACCGACAAACTGATGAAAGATATAGAAAAGCGCGAGCAGGGGGATATCAATGAAATATCCGCTGCACAGGGCAAAGCACCGAGTCTTGATAAAAAGTAGGATTTCGGCGTCATATTGATACAGTATTGTTGCAGATCTCCGATCCTGCTTTACGGATCGGAGATCTCTGTTTTCATATAAGAGAGAGGTTATGCATAACTGCGGTGTTATTGAGGGATATTTCGGCACTCCCTGGTCGTTTAAAAGCCGTAATACCTATCCGGAATTTTTAAGGAAATACGGTTACAGATTTTTTATCTATGCGCCGAAAAACGATCCTTTTCTAAGAAAAAAATGGGACAGGGAATGGTCTGACAGGTACATAAAGATACTGAAAAATTTTGCCGGCAGCTGTCACAGATCCGGCATTGAATTCGGGATCGGATTTACTCCGGCCGGAGATGCATCGGCGGTTGCAGAAAATCCCGAACTTCTATTGGCAAGAGTAAGAGAAATCAGCAGTGTTCTTCCGCTCGATTATTTTGCTTTGCTCTTTGACGATCTGAAGAACAACGATCGGAGCAGACTGGCATATTATCAGCTCAGAATAATTGATCTGATTACCTCGGAGCTGACTTCCGTCAAGCATTTTATTGTATGCCCGAGCTATTACACGACAGATCCTGTTTTAGGCAGGGTTTTCGGCGAAAGACCTGAAAATTACTGGAACGATTATGCTGACGGTCTTGATCCTGAAGTAAATCTGTTCTGGACCGGAGAAAAGGTGTGTTCTGATTCCTATTCCCGTGCGCATCTGGAATGGTTTGCAGAACATTTCAGACGCAAACCGTTCCTGTGGGATAACTATCCTGTTAACGACGGAAAGAAACTTGCAGATTTTTTATTCCTGAAACCTTTTGAAAACAGGGCATCCTTTCTGAATGAATACCTGGCGGGACACGCGGTAAATCCGATGCGTGAACCGCACCTCAACAAAATAACCATGAGCACGCTGGGCGATACATATGATGATCGTGCTCTTGACACGGATTCCGAACTTTACTGGCAGAGAGTGGCCGGGTTTACCGGCAGGAAGCTTGCCCGGTGCATCCGCGATGATTTCAGATTTTTTACCGAGATCGGCTTAAGCGGTATTGAGTCTGATGAACTTGCAGAACTGCAGAAAAAATATGAAAAGTTCCGTTCCAATCCGTACGGCAGGGAAATTTATGATTTCCTCAAAGGAAAGTATGCATTTGATCCTGCATGTCTTACCGGATAAGCATCGGCCGGTGCCGGGAATTATTTTGCCGGCAGGTTTTAAAATTTGACATTTTCAGGTCCGAAATTTATTGATTTTTGTTATTATTTTACCGATAATCAGTTCATCGGTGTTTTTCATTATTTTAACTAAGGATCCACGATGGTAACTTTTTTAATTGTACTTATTTTAGGTTTTTTAGGACTAGTTGTTTTACTGGCATTAGTTTTATTAGCCGCATATAACGGTTTGGTATCATTGCGTGAGCAGGTTAAGTCTGCATTCTCCAGTATTGATGTTGCCCTGAGACAGCGCTTTGATATGATCCCTCAGCTCGTTGATGCCGCCAAGGGTGCAATGAAGTTTGAGAAGGAGACTTTTAAAGAAGTTGTTGAAGCAAGAAATGCAGCAAAGGCAGCCCTGGACAGTATTTCAGCCAACGGTGGTGTTGCGACTGAAGAACTTCTGCAGAATCTGCAGGTTAAAACCGCGGCTCTTGACAGTGCATTTGCCGGTATGAAAATTCAGCTTGAAGCATATCCTGATTTGAAGTCTGTAGAAACTGTTAAACAGTTGCAGGACGGTATTGAATCTGTTGAAAATAAAATTGCTTTTTCACGCAATCACTATAATCAGACTGTTTCTGATTATCAGACAAAGCGTTCACAGTTCCCTTCAGTTATTGTTCCGATGTTCTTCCCTAGCCAGTTCCCTACATTTGCATACTATCAGGATACTGAAAAGGAAGCTATTCAGAAGAGACCGGAAATCAAGTTCTAGTCTGAATTTTGTGTAATGCATTATTTTGTATATTTGTCTGTGCCAGCAGTTTCCGTAAATGGGAAAGTCTGCTGGCATAGATTTATTACCGGCAGGGGTTTGATTTATGCCATATGTTAAAATAAAAAATACTGTTACACATAATATAAAATGCGCCAAATGCGGAGAACAGTTCGATCTTACGGAAGAAGAGCGGCAGTTCTGTCTGGAAGGAAAACTTCCTATTCCGACTCTGTGTCTGTCATGCAGACTTGCAGATGGTGATAACGGCGGGAAATCAGGAGATGGAGCAGGAGCACGGCAGACTGCTTCGAATAAAGCTCAGTTCGAAAATTTCAAAAGAACACAGAGAGCGAATTTTAACTCAAAAGCAGGCTTCTCGGCAGGTGGCACCGGCAGTTCAAGTTCCTTTACCCAGAAAAATCCTTTCAGTTCCGGCAATCCTTTCGGCGAAGCAGACAATCCGTTTGCGAGGAACGGAGCCGGCTCACCTGAACAGTTTGCCGAAATGCTCAGAAAGAACAGGCAGAAGCAGAGGAAAATAAGGGAGATTGTTACGGCGGCAACGATCGTTGTCATATTTCTGCTTGTAGTTTTTTCCCGTTGAATTCAGGTAAATTCCATAACATTGGAACGGTCCGACTGCATATATTGTAGCCGGATTTTTTTATGAAATTTGTTCCAGATCGCTCTCTTGTATGTAACGCATGCCTTGAAAATGCTATAATGCCACATATTAATTTCGAATCATGATTGCCAGAGACTGTTTTATCATTTTCCAGCAGTCTGTGGTTCAGGAATAAAAACAGGATAAATTGAAAAAATAAAGAAAGAGAGCGCATGAGATGAAAGGTATTATATTGGCCGGCGGTTCCGGAACACGTCTGTATCCGTTGACTCTGGCAGTAAATAAGCAGCTTCTGCCGGTGTACGACAAACCTATGATTTATTATCCGTTGTCTACTCTTATGATTGCAGGTATCAAGGAAATACTGATAATCAGTACTCCGGATGATCAGCCGTTGTACAAAAAACTTTTAAAGGACGGATCTCATCTCGGCATAAAAATAGAATATGCAATTCAGGAGGAGCCGAAAGGACTGGCCCAGGCTTTCCTTATTGGAGAAAAATTCATCGGAAACGATACGGTGTGTCTGATTCTCGGAGACAATATCTATCATGGCCACGGATTAACAGGGCTGCTCTCAAAATGCGCAAAACTCGAGAACGGCGCAATTGTTTTCGGTTACAAGGTGCATGATCCGGAACGTTACGGCATTGTTGAATTTGATAAAGACAACAAGGCGGTTTCAATTGAGGAAAAGCCGGAACATCCTAAATCAAAATATGCGGTTACAGGTCTTTATTTCTATGACAATAAGGTAATCGAGTATGCAAAGCAGATTAAACCTTCCAAACGTGGAGAACTGGAAATAACGGATATTAACAATCTTTATCTGAAGGCAGGAAATCTTTCCGTGGAAAAATTCAGCCGCGGTATTGCATGGCTTGATACCGGAACCTACGACAGTCTGCTGGAGGCGTCAGCCTATATCCGTACTCTGGAACGCCGTCAGAACTGCCAGATCTGCTGTCCGGAAGAGATTGCCTATATCCGCGGATATATTGACAAGGAACAGCTGCTGAAACTGGCTCAGCCGCTGATGAAAAACTCATACGGCAAAGCTCTCTGTGATCTGGTGGCCGAATAGACAATTCAATTACAGAAAAATTCCGGAGTAACGGCATAACAAACAGTCCGGAATGTGTGTTTTGGGGAAAATAACAGGTATTTTTGATGGAAATTATTGATACAAAAATCAGAGAAGTAAAAATTTTAAAGCCTCAGGTTTTCGGCGATTCACGCGGTTATTTCATGGAAACCTGGCGGGAGGAATTCTTCCGCAGCAATATTTTTGACAAGCCTCTGGTTCAGGACAACCAGTCAAGTTCAACTCTCGGAGTATTAAGAGGGCTCCATTATCAGACAAGTCATACCCAGGGTAAACTGGTGCGTGTTCTGTCAGGAAGAGTTTATGATGTTGCAGTTGATATAAGGAAAAGTTCTCCTACTTTCGGTCAGTATGTTGGAGTTGAATTATCCGGTGAAAACAAACTTCAGTTCTGGGTTCCTGAAGGATTTGCCCACGGATTCTACGTAATGAGCGATGAAGCGGTGTTTGCATACAAGTGCACCGATTACTATGATCCTTCATCCGAGCATTCAATTGTCTGGAACGATCCGGATCTGAATATCGCATGGCCGATTGCCGACGGTGTAAAGGTAAATCTTTCCGAGAAGGATTTGAAGCGCGCCACCTCATTCAGGGACGCGGTTTATTTTGACTGATCTTGTGATATCGCAATGATGCCGCTGTCAGTGAAAGATTGAAAATTATTAATATTGATGGATTTAACAGGCGAATATTGGATTTTAAAAAGTATGAAAAAATTATTGGTTACAGGTGCTGCAGGTTTTATAGGTTCCAACTTTGTTCATTACTGGCATGAAAACTATCCTGATGACAGCATCGTTGTTCTGGATGCTCTTACCTATGCAGGTAACAGGGAAAATATTGAAGATTTGGAAAAATCAGAAAATTTTACCTTTGTTCACGGTGATATCTGCGATACTCCTTTGGTTGAAAAGCTGCTGAAGGAACATGATATTGATACGCTTGTTCATTTTGCGGCAGAGTCTCATGTGGATCGTTCAATTACCGGACCGGATGCATTTATCAATACCAATATTCTCGGTACCTATTCCCTGCTGAAGGCGTGCAAGAAAGTATGGATGGACAGTGATGCGCCTAAGGCTGATCATCGTTTCCATCACGTTTCAACGGATGAGGTATACGGAACATTAAAGCCTGACGATCCTCCTTTTGCGGAAACAAATCAGTATCTGCCTAATTCCCCTTACTCGGCATCAAAGGCTTCATCCGATCTGCTGGTGCGTGCATATCATCATACCTACGGATTAAAGGTTACAACCTCAAACTGTTCAAATAACTACGGTTTCTATCATCATCCTGAGAAACTTATTCCTCTTACGCTTACCAATATTCTGAGAGGAAAAAACATTCCGGTTTACGGTGACGGCAGACAGATCCGGGACTGGCTGTTTGTATGGGATCACTGCTACGGAATCGATCTTGTTTTAAAGTACGGCCGTCTTGGTGAAAGCTACAATATCGGCGGTATAAATGAATGGGCAAATATTGATATTGTGAATTTACTGTGCGATCAGATTGACAGAATTTTTGCCGAGCAGCCTGAATACAAGGCTCAGTATCCTGACTGTCCGTGCAGCGACGGCAAATCAGCAAAAACTCTGATTACCCATGTAACCGATCGTCTCGGTCACGATCGCCGTTATGCAATTGATGCAAAGAAGATTATGACTGAACTCGGATATAAACCTAAGGACAGTTTTGAAACAGGTATTGTCAAGACAATCAGATGGTATCTTGATCACCAAGACTGGTGGAGAAAACTTGTTAAATAGTCTGCAGATCCGATCGGTCTGACTGCTGTAAGAGAACGGTTTTTCAAAGTTGTTGCTGATTTTGAAAGATCGTTTTTTTTATCCTTAAAAAAATGCGGGAAAAAATGAATACCGGGTTTTGAAGATTTAATCTGAAAGGAAGACAGAAAGACCCGTGTTCCTCATTCAGACTGCCGGCGGCAGCCTGGAACCGGGTCCGTTGTTCTGGAACTGATAATGCCGTATTTCAATTCCATCGGCAGTTATGCCGCCGCAAACTGATTAACCGTTATAGGAGATTGTTACTCTGTCTGCAACGGCCTTTGCTCCGGCTACAGCTTCTTCTATACTGTCTCCCATTGCAAGTGCAACGCCCAGACGCCTGTGACCGTTTATTTCAGGTTTGCCGAAGAGACGGATCTGTGAGTTGCTGAAAGCCGATAACGCATCATTTATATTATCGTAAGTTAAATCCTTTGAAGTTCCGTCGCCGAGAATTACAGCAGAAGCGCAGTATCCGTACTGTTTAATGGTACCGATCGGCAGTCCCAGAATGGCTCTTACATGAAGCGCGAATTCAGAAAGATTCTGTGAAATCAGTGTAACAAGACCTGTATCATGAGGACGCGGAGATACCTCGGAGAAGATTACCTCATCACCGCAGACAAACAGTTCCACACCGAAAATTCCGTAACCGCCGAGAGCCTTTACAATGGTTCCGGCTATTTCCTGAGCCTTCTTCTTGATCTGTTCAGGCATCTGACGAGGCTGCCATGATTCGCGGTAGTCGCCGTCCTCCTGGCGATGTCCGATTGGTTCGCAGAAATGAATGCCGTCAACCGCATTAACGGTAAGCTGGGTAATTTCATAGTCGAATTTCAGAAATTCCTCGATAATAACCTTGTTCTTTTTGCCGCGGCCTTCCTCGTGTGCATATTTCCATGCCGCAAGGATCTGGGATTCATCCTTGATTACGGACTGTCCCTTGCCGGATGAACTCATAACCGGTTTTACAACGCATGGAATTCCGATTTTCTTCACTCCGGCCTCAAATTCCTCCTGGGAATCGGCAAATACGTATTTTGAGGTTTTAAGACCGAGGGTTTCGGCACTTAGAGTACGGATTTTTTCCCGATCCATGGTAATCAGTGTCGCCTGACTGCACGGCACGATATGCATGCCCTGCTGCTCCAGTTTGACAAGTGTGTTTGTTGCAATGGCTTCTATTTCAGGAATAACATAGTCAGGTTTGATTTCATTAAGCAGCTGCTCAAGGGCCTGATCGTTCAGCATATCAATAACGTATGACTTATGGGCAATATGCATGGCGGGAGCGTGCTCGTAGCGATCAACGGCAATTACCTCGACTCCGAGGCGTTGCAGTTCAATTGCAATTTCCTTTCCTAATTCGCCAGAACCTAATAAAACAGCTTTTGTTGCTTTGGAACAATAAGGGGTACCGATCATTTTAATCCTCTATCTGAAAATTTTCCTCATTATAACATAGATACCGGGGGCAAAAATACAGTCATCCGTCAATAAGATATGACTGTCGCGACCGAACGAACAGGACCTGCATGTGCATTGAGTATGATGCGACAATGTTACTGTCATGCGAAGTATTCAGAGGATGTCTTCAGATTGAAGCAATAAGAAAAAAACACCTTATCTGATTAAATAATGAACAAATAAGTTAAATAAAATAGTATTGGACTTTATAAAAACGTATAATGTGAAGTTGCTACCGGGACTGTGGGGCTATTTGGGACCCGGTAAGCGTTTTTGATGATTTTTATAAGTGAATGAAAAAATGACAACATTAGATACTGATATTGAAAATAATGACAAGGTTTCAGCTGAATCTCAGGCGGCTGTCAAAGATAACAACAATAATAACGAAACCGAAAAGGTTTCTGCCGACAATGCAAAGAAGTACTTGGCCAAAGATGTGGTTAATTTCCTTATTGAGAAGTTTCCTGCCTGTTTTAAGAAGGATCTGAAAGAAGTAAAACCTTTGAAACTTGGTATTCTCAATGACGTTGTTGAAGCACTCAAGGGTGATGCAACATATTCCAAGACAGCAATCAGACACGGCATCCAGTTATATACAAAATCATGGGCTTATCTTGCGGCCTGCAAGGAAAACGCTCCGCGCCTGGATCTGGAAGGAAAAGAGGTTGAGTCAGTTCAGGCCGAGCATGCAAAGTATGCTGCGGAAAAACTTGAGGCAAGCAAAAAGGCGTTTGCTGAAAAACATCCTCAGGCAGAGAAGAAAAAAACTTTCAACCGCAACGACAACCGCAACCGCAATTTCAAAAACAGCCGCAATGGCGGAGAAGACCGCAAAGGTTTCAAGAATTTCCGCGGCGCCAAGAACAGCAGACCGAGAAGAGTTTTCCATGATGAAGGATTTGTAAATCCGTCACTTGAGTCTCTTAATGTTAACGATCGCGTTTTTGTTCAGATCGGATATGATCCTAAAGCCAAGAAAATTTCCGGTCGTATCAAGAAGATAGAACGTGAAGACGTATATGTGGATTTGGTATCAGGCATGAGTTTAAAGCTTTCAGTGGATAATTTATTCATATATGATGAAAGCAGAGTATCAACTCAGAATACAGATGATAATAAGAAGGCAGAATAATATTATGCTGAAACTGGTTCGAAATTTAGTTATTGGACTGGTGCTTGCTGTTCCTACCTGTGTTTATGCAGCAGACAAAACAGAAAAGGAAGTTACGTTAAGTGATATTCCGAAGCTGACTATGGAGGATCAGCATCCGGTTTCCTGCAGGAGAATTTACCGTGATCTTACTGAAACCCATTACAGAAAGGATGTTGCCATAGATGATCAGTTCATACATGATTTCTATATTCAGTATTTCAGATATATTGATCCGTACAAGTCTCTTTTCTTCAAGAATGAAATTGCCGAGTTTATTTCAGACATCGGCAATGTAAGAGCATCGGTTGTCAGATGCAATCTTGATCTTCCGTACAAAATATTCAACCGTTATGCGTTTCACAAGTTTGATCAGATGAAGTATGCCATCGGTCTGCTTGAAGGCGGAAAACTTGATTTGGATCAGCATGATGAATTTGTTTACGATCGTGAAAAGGCAGAATGGCCTGAAGATCCGAAACAGCGCCTTGAACTCTGGGAGAAAATTGTCAAGTACGATTTGATTAAAATCATTCTTTCAGGAAAAACCAGAGAGGAGGCAAGCAAACAGCTCATCAAACGTTACAAGAGCAATCTTAATTTCCTTACCCAGTTAAAGAGCGAGGATGCCTTCAGTTCGTTTGAAAACAGTCTTGCCCATCAGTTTGATCCTCATACAAACTATATGTCGCCTATTGCATCCGAAGAATTCTATGCTGATATGCATTTATCTCTTGAAGGTATCGGAGCAACTTTGAGGACCGAGGATGATACTGTTGTAATCGAGGAACTGATACCGGGCGGTCCTGCTGAAAAATCAAAGCTGCTTAAGCCTAAGGATCGTATAATTGCGGTAGGAGCAAAGGAAAACAAGCTTACAGATCTTGTGGGCATGAGACTTGACGAGGCTGTAAAGCTGATCCGCGGTCCGAAAGGTTCAACAGCATATCTGCAGATTCAGCGCGGTGAGGGTGAATCCGCAAAGATTTTTGTAATCAGTCTTGTTCGCGACAAGATTAAACTTACAGATCGCGCCGCAACAAGCGAGGTTCTGACCTTCGGCAAACGCAAGGTGGGTGTTCTCAAGGCTTCAAGTTTTTATGATCATCTTACAACAGATGCCAGAAAGGAACTGGAAAAGCTGAAGAAGGAAAACATTGAGGCTCTGGTTGTGGATCTGAGAGGCAACGGCGGCGGTCTTATCACCGAAGCTGCAGGCTTTACCGGACTGTTTGTACCAAAGGGACCGATTGTACAGGTCCGCGATATGAATAATTATATTGAAACCGTGGATGATCCGAGTTCGGATGTGATGTATGAAGGTCCGATGGTGGTTCTTATTGATAATCTGAGTGCTTCAGCCTCCGAAATATTCGCCGCGGCTCTTCAGGATTACGGCCGTGCACTGATTGTGGGTTCAAACTCATTCGGCAAGGGTACGGTGCAGCAGGTGAGATCTCTGGGCAAGTTCTATGATTTGTTTAACGGCGAGCTTGGTCAGCTGTCTTATACCATTGCCAAGTTCTATCGTATCAACGGCGGAAGTACCCAGCTGAAAGGCGTTACTCCTGATGTTTCAATGCCTTCCCTGAGTGATGTGCAGAAATACGGTGAAAAGGAACTGGAAAATGCACTGCCTTGGGATTCTATCAAATCGCAGAAATACGATCTGATCGGTGCTCCTGAAAAGTATGCTTCCGTGTTAAAGAAAAAGCTTGATGAAAGAATTGCCGCAGATCCTGCATATAAGGTAACTCTTGAACAGATTCAGCTTGCAAAGGAAACAATGGATAAGCAGAGCGTGTCTTTGAATCTTGCCGAGCGCAAGGCCAAGAAGGATGAGGATGCGAAGGGCGAACTTGAACGTACCAACAGATTGCTGAAAATCATCGGAAAGGAACCGGTAAAGGATCTTAATGATGTTCCCGGTGATGTTAAATATCCGGATCCGGTAAAAGAGCAGGCTGCTCAGGTTGCTCTTGATCTGGCTTCTCTGATGGTGCACAAGTAAGTACATATTGTTGCAATAACAGATTTAATATCCTGCCTCTGTGCAGGATTTTTTTTACGGTCATAAATCCTTGAGAAAAATACACGCGAATATGGGATGGATCTGTTTTTCTTCGACCTGACTTGTGCATATATAAATGACAGTAGTTTATGACTTAAAATCAGAGATAGCGGCTGTTTTTACATGCGGCAAAAACTATATCTGTGAATTAATTGTCTGCTTAGTATATAATTGTAGAGAATTGAAACAAATCGGGAATTGAAATGAAAAAAGAAAAAAGACGTCTGGATTATCAGCCTCCTAAATACAGGATTAATGAAGTATACCTTGAATTTGATCTGGATCCGCACCATACAAAGGTAACAGCGGTATCAAAAATAGTTCGTAACGGCAGTCACAGTGAACCGCTTGTGCTTGACGGTGAAAATTTAACATTGGAGCAGGTGCTGGTGGACGGCAGAGAGGTGAAATATGAAACCTCCGCAACAAATCTGACGGTGTTTGATTTACCTGATGAATTTGAATTAAGGATTGTAAATTACATAGATCCTGCAAACAACCTTGCATTTGAAGGTCTGTACATGTCAGACGGAGCCTACTGCACACAGTGCGAAGCCGAGGGTTTCAGAAAGATCACCTATTATCTGGATCGTCCGGATGTTTCCGCCCGTTTTACCACAAAAATCATCGCGCCGAAGAATGATTTTCCATACCTTCTGTCAAACGGAAACCGCGTTGAAAAAGGAGATCTTCCGGATGGAAAACATTATGTAGTCCGCCAGGATCCGTTTTCAAAGCCTTCATATCTGTTTGCGCTTGTTGCCGGAAAATTTGATGTGGTGGAAGATCGTTTTGTCACAAAATCAGGTCGAGACGTTGAACTTCAGCTTTTTGTTGATGTCGGCAACTACAATCGCGGTATTCATGCCATGAACTGCATCAAAAAGGCGATGAAGTGGGATGAGGATCGTTTCGGATTTGAATATGATCTGGATCTGTTTCAGGTTGTAGCCGTGGATTTCTTCAATATGGGAGCCATGGAAAACAAAGGTCTTAATATTTTCAATTCAAAATGCGTTCTTGCTGATGCAAAGACCGGTACAGACAATGATTTTGATATTATTGAAAGTGTAATCGGTCATGAGTATTTCCACAACTGGACGGGCGATCGCGTAACCTGCCGTGACTGGTTTCAGCTGAGTCTTAAGGAAGGACTGACCGTATTCAGAGATCAGGAATTTTCATCTGATGTAAGTTCCCGTTCCGTTCATCGCATTCAGGCGGTGAAGGTTGTTCGCGGAGCTCAGTTTGCCGAAGATCTCGGTCCTATGGCTCATCCTATCCGTCCGGATCTGGTATACGAGCAGAACAATTTCTACACCGTAACGGTTTATGACAAGGGTTCAGAGGTTATCAGAATGATTCATACCCTGATCGGAGAAACAAAATTCCAGGAGGGCATGAAACTTTATATTTCTCGTTTTGACGGCGGCTGTGCAACCTGCGATGATTTTGTTCAGGCTATGCAGGATGCATCCGGTTATGATCTGACTCAGTTCAGAAACTGGTACTGCTGCGACGGTACTCCTCTTGTTGAAACGGAGGAAAGTTATGACCCGGTTACAAAGAGTCTGACAATCAGGTTCAGACAGAGCAATCCGTCAACACCTTACCGTGACCGCAGTGCATATCCGGCAATGGTTATACCTCTGAAACTGGAATTTCTGGCATCCGACGGCGGTCAGATCGGAATAAATTCGGAGCAGGTAAAAGATAATCTGCTGGTACTGACAGACATGGAGCAGACGGCAACTTTCACTGATGTTCCTGAATTGCCGGTTATCAGCTACCTTGGTGATTTTTCCGCGCCGGTTAAACTGAATAAATCATACAGTACCGATGAACTTCTGAATATTGCTGCCAATACCGGCAATGATTTCAACCGCTATGAGGCAATCTGGCAGCTTTACAGCAACTATTTCCATGGTTTTGTGGAGCAGAATGAAAGAGATTTATCAGGTCTTGCAAGATCCTATGCATTGCTTCTTGAAAATGAACGGATTGACAAGTGGTTCCTGGCGGAAATTCTGGCGGTTCCAAGCGAAGTACAGATTGCGTCGATGTTTGACAATACAATTGATATCGATCGTATTCATGAGGGCAGGGAATATCTGGTCAATGAACTTGCCTCGCAGCTCGGCGATCTATGGCGCAGGGTATATGAAAACAATTACAGAGCTGATGTACCGTACAGCATTGAACCCTCAGCCATTGCCGGAAGAGCATTGGCAAATCTTGCTCTGAGATTTATTGCCAAACTTGACGAAAATTATGCCGATTTGCTTGTCAACGCGCATTACAGCAATGCCAACAACATGACGGATACACTGGCGGCGATGTCGGTGGCTGTGCACAATGAACTTCCATGCAAGGAAAAACTGCTCGCTGATTTCGAAGAGAAATGGCATGGTGACGGACTGATAATGGATAACTGGTTCAGAGTTCAGTCGGCGGTTCCAAAAGCAGTTACTCTCGCTAAAGTGAAGGAACTGATGAATCACAGAAGCTTTTCCATGACAAATCCGAACCGTATCAGAGCGTTGATTGGAAACTTTGCAATGGCAAATCCGTTTGTGTTCCATGCCAAGGACGGTTCCGGCTACGAATTCATTACTGAAATTCTGATTAAACTGAATAAGACCAACCCTCAGACTGCAGCAAGGATCATTGAACCGCTGATCAAATTCAAACGTTATGATCAGCATCGTCAGACAATGATTACTGCATGTCTCGAGAAATTATTCGCTCTGCCTGATCTTGCCTCCGATCTGTATGAAAAGATTGCAAAGGCTCTGGGCAAGTAGATGAAGGAGAACATACCGTGAGAGAATTTACATTCAGAGTGGATATGGATTCAGCTTCGGTTAAGGAGATCATGTACAACTCGCAGATCAAGAGGGTTCAGGTTCTGACCGATCAGGGGCTGCGTCTGGATCTGCCGATTGGCAATTTTCAGCGTTTTGTATCATACAACGGCATTCACGGACGTTTCCTTTTAACCCTTGACGGAAGTAAGTTTGTTTCGATGGAAAAAATCGAATCATAAGGTAACAGAAGATAGTAAACGATCCATAATAACCTTTAAGGTAATTATGGCTTTTGCTTAGTCTAAGTGATTTCACTGAAAAGTGAATGAACTACGTTATGAGAGAATG
>CACWLF010000029.1 GCA_902761645.1 uncultured Aeromonadales bacterium
TAAAATTCAAACAACAAGTAATATTTTGGAATTTAAAGTCTGTTTGATGATTATTGTTAACAAGGATATAATCAATACATAATTACAACAGAGCCAATATTTTTTATCAAGCAAATCAGATTCTGAAGAAACTCCGCAGATGAAAAGCTAAAAACACCTTTTAACCGCTCCGACTTCCGCTAAATCTTCTGATTGAGAATTCTGTATTTAAGTTCTGCCATTTCCCAGTCACTGATGTTATCTATATCCTGCACAAATTTTTCATCCATTTCATACATTGCAGTCTTGACCAGGAATGAATGCTCCTTGACCAGAGAGAAGTAACTGTTCCGGTACCAGTAGAACATGCCGGCATCATGATATGTCGGTTCCAAATCCTGTGAACGGGAATTTTTATATTCAGGTTCCCTGTACATGATCAAATCCCCTTCCTTCCTGATGAATGCTCTTTGAACAGGATAGGAGAAACGCACGACCGGGATCAGATGCTCCACTTCAGGATTTTTCAGAAAATGTTCAAAGGCGGCAGCAAGCTGTTCCGGCTGTAACAGCGGAACACACGGATAAATACAGCATATATTATCAAATTTCATTCCTCTTGCGGCATACTCGGACACAACCTCGTCCATAACATCAAAGGTTGTGGCATAATCATTTGCAGTCACCTCCGACCGCATGAAAGGAACCGATGCTCCGTAAGCTCTGGCAACTTCCGCAATTTCCTGATCTTCAGTCGACACCATTATCTCACCGAACAAACCGCTTTTTACTGCAGCCTCAATTGCATATGACATCATAGGTTTACCCATAAAATCCCTGATATTTTTGCGGGGTATCCTTTTGCTTCCGCCTCTGGCTGTAATAACGGCAAGATTTCTGTACTTATTATCCATAACTGTTCTTTCTCCATAACATCATCGTTTACTGACAAATTCATATTTCGAAATCCGGATTATAGCACTTTTATAACCGGTTATCCGGATTGATTATCCGGATTAAAAGAAAGATCTGTTTCTAAAAATAGATTTATTGCTACCTATCTTTGGTTTTTGCATCAAAATAATAGCCAAATATCAGGCAATAATGCAAAATCGGTATTAAGTATGTAACTGTTTTTGCTAGGGGTTTACTTTGAGTTTTAATATTCCTAAAACCAATAAAAAAAGGGTGATTATAGTAGGCGGCGGATTCGCCGGTCTTCGTCTGGCACAGAAATTAAAAAATTCACAGTACCAGGTAATACTGATCGATAAGAACAACTACAATCAGTTTCCTCCGCTGATTTACCAGATTGCAACCGCAGGTCTCCACCCAAGTTCAATTTCATTTCCGTTCAGAAAGTTATTTGAGGATCGCAAGGATTCATTCTTCCGCATGACGGAGCTGCGTGCCGTTTATCCTGAAGAAAACTACATTCAGACATCCATCGGCAAAATTGATTACGACTACCTGGTACTGGCAAACGGAACCACAACCAATTTTTTTAACAATCAGAATATTGCAAATGCCGCTGTTCCAATGAAGACAGTATCGGAGGCAATGGGATTAAGAAATGCACTGCTGTTGAACTTTGAACGCGCCGTAACATGTTCAAGCGAACAGGAAAGACTGGAACTGCTTAACATAGTGATAGTCGGAGGAGGCCCGTCCGGAGTTGAAATAGCAGGTGCCCTGGCGGAAATGAGAAAATACATTCTTCATAAGGACTATCCGGACATGGATGTTTCAGAGGTTAATATCCATCTGATCCAGGGTGATAAAAAGCTTCTGAACGGAATGAGCGAAAAGGCATCTGAAAGTTCCTACAGATTTCTTACCAAAATGCATGTGAACATAAAACTTAATACCTTTGTAACCGACTATGTCGATAACCAGGTAATCATGAATGACGGAAGCAGAATTCCGACAAGAAATTTAATATGGGTGGGCGGCGTTACAGCAAACAAAATCATCGGTATCAGCGATGATGCAGTAGGACGGGGAAACCGCATCAGGGTCAACGGATATAACCAGGTTTCCGGCTATGATAATATCTATGCAATCGGAGATCTGGCACTTATTGAGAACGAGGATCCTGACTATCCGAAAGGTCATCCGCAGATGGCACAGCCTGCACTGCAGCAGGGAGAACTGCTTGCTCGGAATCTTAGGGCGTTATCCGAAGGAAAGCCTCTCCGAAAATTCAAATACAAGAATCTCGGCTGCATGGCCACCATAGGAAAAAACAAGGCTGTTGCCGATATCGGCAAATTATCATTCAGCGGTTTCATAGCATGGGTTTTATGGATGGCAGTGCATCTCATGTCAATTCTGTTTGTCCGCAATAAATTATCCGTGCTTATGGACTGGATTTGGAACTACTTTACATATGACCAGTCAAACCGCATGATCCTGCGATCCTTTGACAGTCAGACGGCAAAGGAAACCGAACAAAGATTAAAGGAAACCCACTGGGGAGATATCAAGGAGACACATAAAAACACCAATTGATTTCAATCGGTTGATTACCGCCGGTAATTAAATGGAAACAATGAAAATCAAAGCTCGCCGGCATGCTTTGTTTGCCGGTGATTTTTGTGATATTACTTTACCCAATAATGGCCTTTTTATATAATGATAGACAGTTAACAGTCTACCGTTGTGTTGCCCGGCAGCTGATGCATAAAGATAAAAAGTTTCAGTTCCGAAGCTTCATAAAAGGTAGTGGAATCCAGAGAAATTAGGACTAATTCGAATGACAGCAAAAATCATTGACGGCAAGTTGTGCGCTCAAAATCTTAGAAATACAGTTAAACAGAAAGTTCAGCAGAGAATTGAATCAGGTCTTCGTGCACCTGGTCTGGCGGTTATTTTAGTTGGAGAGAATCCGGCATCAAAAGTATACGTAAAATCAAAGCGTAATGCCTGCAAGGAAGTCGGTTTTGTTTCCCGTGCCTATGATTTGCCGGACACAACCTCGGAGCAGGAGGTTCTTGACCTGATAGATGAACTTAACAAGGATCCGGAAGTTGACGGAATTCTGGTACAGTTACCTTTGCCTAAACACATAGATTCAACCAAAGTAATTGAAAGAATAGTTCCTGACAAGGATGTTGACGGCTTCCATCCGTACAATGTCGGCAGACTGGCTCAAAGAATTCCGGCATTGCGTTCATGTACTCCGAAGGGAATCATGACTCTTATCAGAAATGAAGGATTCACAGATCTTAAAGGCAAGAATGCTGTTATCGTCGGAGCTTCAAATATTGTAGGCAGACCGATGACCCTGGAATTTTTACTGGCAGGATGCACAACTCTTACGACACACAGATTTACCAGAAATTTACGTTCCTTTATTGAACAGGCTGATATTCTGGTGGTTGCCGTCGGCAAGCCTAAATTTATTCCGGGAGACTGGATTAAGGAAGGAGCCATCGTTATTGACGTGGGTATCAATCGTCTGGATGACGGTTCTCTATGCGGCGATATAGACTACGAGGTTGCCAAGGAACGGGCAAGTTACATTACCCCTGTACCGGGAGGTGTGGGTCCTATGACCGTTGCAAGCCTGATAGAAAACACTCTAGAGGCCTGTGAAAAATATCATTCTTAAAAAGGGATTTCCGACATGACTGCAAGTACCTCTG
The DNA here is from genome assembly GCA_902761645.1 of uncultured Aeromonadales bacterium. Taxonomy (GTDB): domain Bacteria; phylum Pseudomonadota; class Gammaproteobacteria; order Enterobacterales; family Succinivibrionaceae; genus UBA2804. The sequence goes on from CACWLF010000029.1 coordinate 3,627, forward strand.
TAAAGAAAACATTAAAACAGGATTTTATACTGATGCTGTGTCTTTTGTTCGACATAATAAATGTTGTCGTTTATCTGCACAGTCTTACAAACTACAGTTTCCTGACAATTCTGACAATATTTTTGATTGGTTTTGCCAATGTGTTATTTGCAGTTTTGATCTACTTCAGAACAAAATCACATAATTATCTGTTTGATTTTGGTCAGGTCGGGCTGTCACAATCCATGTACTATATAAAGACCATTTATCGCGGAGCTGCTTTTATAGCTGTTGATTTTCTGGCTGTATTCGTGATTCTGTGGCTTTGCATACACTTTGCCGCCGGTGTGCCCGAACAGGCAGTTCATCACTGTTCATCGTCAATTGAACCTGGAACAAATACCGATATTGCGGGTTTTATACAATACAGCTTTGATAATATGGCATGCCATACAGGTAACAGCAAATATTTATCCTTTATTTCAATTGAACAGGATAATTTTGTAATTGTAGCTTTAAACAGGCTGTTGTCTGCAAATGTAATCGGCAATACATTATGGCCGGTAATATTATTCGGTTCATTAATTATATCAGTATTACCTTTTATTTGGATTTTTATCAGATGTGTACATTGTTTATTTCTGATCATAAAAGGAAAGGAAGCTAACAACTAGAAACGCTTCCGATTTAAGCATTCTGTCCGGACGTTTCAAAAAGAGGCATAAAATGGAACAGAACATTAAATTACTTAAAAAACTAATTTTTTGTGTGCTGGCTCATTTAGTGGTTAGTTCTGTGACTATTATGCTTTGGGTTGTCAATGTTGTATTCTTTCTCAAGGAATATTCGGCAATAAGCAATGTTATAGATCCATACAATTTATTTCTTTTCGGGTTTAATTTCTGCACAATAATCTACTTGTGCCTGTTTATCCATATACGTAAACCGCATGAACTTATCAAAGTAAAGGCTTTATCGATAATAGAGTGTTCCGTCTGGTCAATCGCCGTGCTGATTGTTTATATTGCAATGGAACTGGGTGTTTCAAAAGCTCTGGATGCGATTTTGTTCTATCTGCCTCCGGATTCAGAGGTGCGTCACTTTGAGAACATAATTTTCACTAGTGTTTCCGTATTTCCTTTATTCCTGTTTGCCTTTATATTTATCATTCTTTATACCGACTACAGGGTTTACCGGATGCTGACCTCGTGTATGAACAATGTGGCAACCGGTACCAACATTGATAAATTGTGGCAGGAGGAACAGCAGACCGAAATCGAAGCAAACCGCCGATATTGATCAGTGATGGATTCCTGCCATAAAAAAGGAACCGGTTCAAAAGAAAAGGTTCCTCAATATTCAGTATGTCAGTTAAAACAGATCTGCAGTGTTACTTTAACTCGATTACATCGAAATTAACCACAGGATCTACATCTTTGCTGTAATCAACAGAATTGAATCCAAATCCGAACAGACTCAAAAATTCCTCTTTATACTGTCTGTAATCTGTTAACTGAGATAAATTTTCAGTGGTAACTTTCGGCCATAAATCCTTGCATGCCTGCTGGACATCATCTCTCAGTTCCCAGTCATCCATACGGATACGTGATTCTTCATCCAGTGCCAAGTCGGAACCCTGATAAAGTCTTGTTCTGAAAAGACGATTGATCTGATCGATAGGTACTTCATGAAGATTCTTTTCTCTCATAATCTTGAATACCATTGAAATATACAGCGGCATTACAGGAATAGCGGAAGATGCCTGAGTAACCACTGATTTCAGTACAGTTACATAGGCATTACCATTAACACTCTGCAATGATTTGCTGATTTCATGGCTTGCACGATCAAGATCGGCTTTTGCCTTACCTAAAGTGCCGTGCCAGTAAATAGGCCATGTCAGATCGGTTCCGATATAGCTGTATGCAACGGTCTTAACTCCGTCAGCCAGGACATCGGCCTCCTTAAGTGCCTTTAACCACAATTCCCAGTCCTGACCGCCCATTACCTTAACAGTATTTGCAATTTCTTCCTCGGTTGCAGGCTGAATTTCAGATTCAATGATTTCATCTTTATTGGTATCTACAGCGGTTGTCTTATAAACCTGTCCAACAGGCTTCAGGGAGGATCTTACAACCTCTCCGGTATCCGGCATTTTTCTTACAGGAGCAGCCAGGGAATAAACAACCAGATCAACCTTTCCTAAATCCTGCTTTATTAATTCGATAACTTTGGCACGGCATTCGTCAGAAAAAGCGTCACCGTTGATGTTCTTGGCATATAAACCGGCTTTCTTTGCATAATGATCAAATGCTGCAGAATTGTACCATCCGGCTGTTCCAGGTTTCTTTTCAGTTCCAGGCTTTTCAAAAAACACGCCGATTGTTGCAGCATTGGAACCAAAAGCAGCGGTAATACGGGAAGCAAGACCATAACCGGTTGAAGCTCCGATCACCAGAACTTTCTTCGGACCGTCTTTAATTTCACCTTGTTTTTTGGTAACTTCAATCTGATGCTCAACATTGGCAAAGCATCCGCTTGGATGAGTGGTTGTACAGATAAAACCACGAACTTTTGGTTCAATAATCATATATACTCTCTATTCACAAATTAAAAAATTCAACAATTAAATTCATTTCAGAATCTGATTTAAATTTTCTGAAAATCAGCAGATAAAATCAACTCTACTTAATTGATTTGGTTGATTCCCAGACAATCTCTCCGCTGTCCACCCTGATAAGATAGTACATCAGGTAAACATCTGAATTCTCTTTTCCGATAGCACCGTAAAACACATAATCATATTTCTGTGCTCTTGCCAGGCTTGCAAGGCTGGACCAGTCACCGTTCGCAACATCATTATATTCAATTTTTGAACGCAATGCCTTTATGCTGGCATCACTTGCCATCCTGAATTTATTTGAATTGCGGTACTGGGCAATAATCGAATCTGTCAGTCTTCCGGTGTTGTAAACCAATGGAGGATCACAGGCAACAACTTCAACATAAAGTGTTGAATTCTCAGGCATCTTTCCAAACGATCCTATTATCATTTCACTTGAAGACGCAAAAACTGAAGCTTCATTAACCTTAGTGTCACCGATTCGCGGATTGCTGTTCTGAACGGCTGCAGCTACTTCTTCCTTTTTCGAATTCACCGCAGTTTCAACAGTTTCAATTTTGGTGTTCAAATTATTAACAGAACTGTCAATATTTGAATTCAAAGAATTATTAACAGTTAACGAATTGTCAGCGGCAACAGTATGATGATAAACGGTATTATCTACAATGTTGGCCTCGGTAATTAAAGGATGATCTGCATTTCCATCGGCAACAATATCGCCGTTTGCATTTTTATGGTATGAAATACCGTCTTCTATTTTTTGATTATAAGCTGAAGTTTTAATCGCAGCAGCAGAGTTATCTTCTTCAATCCTGGAACGATCGGCATAACGGTTCTGTAACAAGGAACAACCTGTTGCCAAGTATGAAATACATATAATTTCTAAACTAACAATCCAAAAATTTTTCATAATTCTCCAAAATCTCAAAAGGATTTTCTTCTCCTATTTTTGCTCTTATATGTTATTAATTGCAGAAACCCTTGCTGTGAAGAGGTTCCCCTCCGAGCAGATGCATATGAAGGTGTGCAACTTCCTGACCGCCGTCCTTGCCGCAGTTAAAAATCAAACGGTAGCCATTTTCGGCAAAACCCATATCCTTTGCTATTTTTTTAGCAACAATGAAAAGTTTTCCAATTAAAGCCTCATCTCCTTCTTCGATTTCATTAACTGAAGGAATTACCTTGTTCGGAATAATTAAAACATGAACTTTAGCCTTTGGAGCAATATCCTTGAAGGCGGTTACAAATTCATCCTGATAAACAATATCCGACGGAATTTCATGTCGAATAATCTTGCTGAAAATTGTTTCCTCTGCCATTTTCTTCAATCCTTAAATCTATATATATTTTCCCATACTACACCGAAATTTCATCCAGTGTTTTAGTAAAACTGTCCATAAACATTTCTTCAAAATATTTAATGCCAGGTGAATTTTCCTTGCGGGACCTGAGTTGCTGCTCCAGACGTTTTTTAGCAGCTGCAAACTCGTGATTGTTTGCTTTAAGCTCATGATCGCATTTTATAATTGCGCATATTGTATCCGCATCTTTGACAATTCTTTTAACCTCAGGGTCAACCGCTTTTGATGAAATCAGAGGTCTGAAATCATCGACAAATTCTCTGGGCATGAAATCCACAAGTTTGTCTTCTGCAAGATGTTCCAGATGTTTGTATGCCTTTGCAATATCATCATTAAAGTACTTGACCGGCGTCGGCAGATCTCCGGTAAAGATTTCCGCAGCATCATGATACAGAGCCACAACTGCTACATTGCCGACATCGATGTTTTTGCCACAGTATTTATTTTCAATAAGAGCCAGCATATGCGCAACGACTGCAACCTGAAAACTGTGCTCAGCAAGATTTTCATTTTTGACATTGCGCATCAGAGCCCAGCGATTGATGAAACTCATTCTGGCAATCTGAGCAAAGAAATTACTTTTTTCCAAAATCGGCCTCTACTGATGATAACTCTTCAGGAAGTGAGATAAACGGTTGGCAGCATCAGTAAGAATTTCCTCATTCGGAAGGAATGTAATTCTGAAGTGATCAGGCTTCGGCCAGTTAAAACCGGTACCCTGCACCATCAGTAAATGTTCCTGACGCAGCAGATCCAGAATCATCTTGCTGTCGTCTTTAATGTTGTATTTCTTAACATCAACCTTTGGAAACATGTATAATGTTGCCTTCGGTTTTACACAACTGATTCCCGGTATATTTGTGAACAACTCGTACAGCAGATCTCGCTGCTTTCTTAATCGTCCGCCCGGTACAATCAGTTCATTGATACTCTGATATCCGCCGAGCGCGGTTGGAATTGCCATCTGGAAAGGAACATTGGCGCAAAGACGCATGGTTGCAAGCAGTTCCAGTCCGTTAATATAGCCCTTCGCTTTATTCTTGGGACCGCTGATAACCATCCAGCCCTGTCTGAATCCGCACGCGCGATATGCCTTTGAAAGACCGTTGAATGACAGAGTCAGCACATCATCACTCAGGGTACACATGCTGCGGTGAGCTGTATCGTCATATAGAATTTTATCGTAAATTTCATCGGCAAAAACAACCAGATTATTCTGCCTTGCCACTTCAATAATTTCAAGCAGCACATCAGTACTGTAGACTGCTCCGGTCGGATTATTAGGATTGATTACAACAATACCTTTGGTTCGCGGTGAAATTTTCTTTCTGATATCATCCAGATCAGGGAACCAGCCCTGAGCCTCGTCGCAAATATAATGAACAGCCTTTCCTCCGGCCAGATTCACTGCCGCAGTCCACAGAGGATAATCAGGAGCAGGAACAAGAACCTCATCGCCGTTATTAAGCAGTGCCTGCATTGACTGAACAATCAGCTCAGAACAACCGTTACCGATAAACACATCATTAACGTCAACGTCGCGCAATCCCTTCTGCTGGTAATTCTGCACAATAGCCTTACGTGCACTGAATAATCCCTTGGAATCGCAGTATCCTTCATTCTGTGGAATATTTACGATAACATCCTTAACAATTTCTTCAGGCGCATCAAATCCAAAAGGTGCCAAATTTCCGATATTCAGTTTTATAATTCTGTGGCCTTCATCCTCAAGTCTTCTTGCTTCCTGATGGACCGTACCTCTTATATCATAACAGACATTATCCAGTTTATGAGATTTCTCAATGTTCATAATTTTGCCTTATTTTGAATTTATAAATCACCTTTTTCATTAAATTACCACTTTGACAGTTATTTAGCAATAACTGGTTCTTTTTCCTCGTATAAATAACTCAACACTCTCTTTTCAAATTCAAAATTAGGCCAAAGTGTTTTATTATTATTCATATAATTAACCTCTTCCGCGTCGGGAGAAAAGCCTGTGGTATAAACTACAAAAGGAATAAAATTTCCTTTATCGGATTTTACATATCCGGCTAAATTCCTTACATTTCTGATGGTTCCGGTTTTAGCAACCACATTACCCTTCAGTGGATACTGAACAACACTGCGTCTCGCGCGCAGTGTTCCGCTTTCACCGGAAATAGGAAGCAGTCCCAGTATTCCAAGTTCACGTTCATTGCTCAACGCGAATTTAAGAACATTCAAAACAACCTGAGGGGTAATTATGTTATAAGATGATAATCCGCTGCAGTCGTTGATAACCGAACCTTTAAAATTAATGCCGGCTCTTTTCTTCAGTATGTCACGGATACCGACTGCTGCCTGAGTAATGGAAACAGGTCTTTTGTAATAGGATCTGGCAGCAGCCTTGCAGATTTCCTCTGCATAGAGATTGTCTGATCTCTTCAGCATATGATCCAGCAGTGATCTAAGTGAACGGGACGGTAAAACAGCAACTGAAGGCAACGATGATTCACCGTTATAAACCTCAATTTTGCCCTCGTATTTTATACCAAGTTTTTTAAGCATTCTGGCAATGATATCAGAACTCCAGCGATTCGGATTCTGTACGGCGAATTTAAGATCAAGCTGATAATTTTTGGTTTTGTTTACCTTATCCGAAAAACATCCTTTTACCTGGTAAACATTTGAAATGGACGGAGCAACCTGCAGTGAACATGCATCACGTGAATAATTCTGCTCGGATACCAGCGGTGCATCAATCTTTATTTTAATAGGCTGAAACTCGGTAAGCTTCGGTTCATTAAAGGAAGATTTACCTTTAGGCAGGTACATATTTGTATATACGCAGTTATGATCAATCACCGCAGCCGATGCAGGTGCCGAAAAACATAAAGGAAGATCATCCCAGGGCCAGCCGTTTCCCCGATCGTATCCCACAGATGAACTCACATCTATGTACACCTTTCCCTGAATTCTTTTGATACCGTTATCCTTCAGGTTCGAAGACAGAAATGCCAGTAATTTTTCGGATGTCAGATCAGGCGCGCCGGAAAATCTGACAACAAGATCCGAATTTAAAACTCCGGTCCGTGAGGCTCTCTGAAAAGCACCATGATCTGCAAGCAATTCAGTCTTAAACTGATAGTTTGGTCCCAGTTGAATCAGCGCGGCGGTTGCAGTCAGTACTTTCATTGTTGAGGCAGGAGCGATCAGCAGATCCTTATTAAAACCTCTGTCTCTTCCGTTCAAATAATAAGCAAATCCTGTTACCGAACCGTTGGTTACCCTTGCAGGTTCCAGAATATAGGTATTAGACTGTTTTGAAACTGCATGATTCGGTTTATTTTTCCTTGCATTTTGATAAATGTTATTTTTCTGAGCGGAATTATGTTTTACATTTTTTGCTTCCGACACAGAAACAGAAACACAGATCATTGAAACTGCCATTGAAAACGTGAGCAGTAATTTTTTTAATTTAATATTCATTTCTACTTAATTATTCGTATAAAAACAAAAACCACTATAATTAGTCATTATTATAGCGGTTTTTAACTATTTTTTAACGCTAATTAGAACTTAAATTTACCAACCAGCTGTTTTTGTTCTGTAGCCAGTCTGTCAAGCATAAGACTTAATTCCTTGGCCTTCTGAATTTCCAGTGCATTCTCATCTGACAGATTTGAAATCTTATCAATATTATTGTTGATTTCATCCGTGGTGCAACGCTGCTCCTCCGCTGCGCTCGCAATCTGATGAGCCATATCACTGATAGTCGTCAGAACTGCCTTCAACTCTTCAATCGAGGAATTAACCTCTGATGTCTGCATCTCAGAACGGTTCATCTCGTCACCGCACTCTTTTACATTATTTACAGCTTCATCAACAACCGCATGCAGTGATTGAATCAAATTCTCAACATCGCGTGTAGCCTCGCTGGTCTTATGAGCCAGACTTCTAACCTGATCGGCAACAACGGCAAATCCTTTACCGAGTTCACCGGCATGAGCAGATTCTATTGCAGCATTCAATGCCAGTAAATTTGTCTGATTGGCAATATCCTTGATAACACCTACAATCTGACCGATGTTATCACTCATTTCTCTTACATTGCAAATAACATCATTTGTTCGCTGAAGTTTTGAAGATAACAGATGATTGGTTGTTATATTATCACTCATTAACCGTCTGCCGTTTTCAGCAGTATCGTTGGAGGATATAATCTGATTCAATGATACCTCTGCAGATTCAGCCACATTGTCGGATGCGCTCTTAAGTGCTGACATGGCGGAATCAATTAATGCAGTCTGATCAAGCTGCTCCTTAATCTTCAGAGATGTTCTGGTCATTGACTCGCTGTTGTCATGAGCGTTTGACTTCAAAGTATCTGATGATTTTGCAATCTGACCAAGCATATCCCTGAATACATCTATCAGCTGATTTATCTTGCGGGCCAGAAATCCGAATTCACTTGAAGCGGAATAATTAACCTTTTTCGTCATATCATAATCACACATTGCATTAATTGTCTCAACAATGCGATGCAGCGGAACTCTGATAACCCTGCCGACAACAATGGCAACACACAACGCAACTATGATTCCGAAAACCAGAATTGCGAGCAGCTGCAGATATGAACTGTTTATCAGGTTATACGCATTGCTCACATAATGCACCATGGAGTTATTACTAATAATTCCGATTCTTGCTATAATCTCCCGCAGTTCATCAAGCTGAGAGTTTGCTTCCTTGGAAATCCTCTTTAACTCGGCCTGTCTCAATGCCAGATTGTAGTGATTCAACAGAACGCCCTTCTCTCCGGAGATATCAGAAATAAAAGGTGTGTAATAACTGCCCAGTTCATTTTTAAAGTTCGGCCAGTCCTTTTCCATGGTCTTAATCAAATCAACAAACTGCTTCAAATGAAACTGCATGTCATCGATATTTTTCTTAATAAGGGCTGGATCGTAACTCGACAAGGATTCATCAACCTTATTCATCAGAACACCCTTCGGCATTTCAGCAGTTTTGGATTCCTGAAAAACGAAATCATCCTCTTCTTCAAGCACATGCTGAACCGAAGCATATGCACTGTTGAAAAATCCTACTGAAGATCGGTATTTACTGATTCGCACAAGAGATTTATTGTTATCCTCAGCCCAATCCAGATATTTCTGCGGTATGGCACTGGTAAGATTAAAATAACTGTCCAAAACACTGTTCAATGAATTTAATTCAGATGCTATTTTCGGTTCATTCTTGGCTATTTCAATTAACTTTGCGTTGGAATCACTAAGTTTCTTCCTTTCATTCTCATAAATTGTTGTTAACCGTTTAATATCAGTCGCATTTGTTGCAGTCAGTATATCCACCAGCGATTTATGGGTTGAAATCAGATCAGCCTCTACGCGATCAGCGTTTAAAACAACAGGCGTTGCCTTTTCGGTAACCTCCTGGAATGCACTTTTCAAAGTGCTGAATTTTACAAAACTCAGTGCAGATATTGATATAAGAAGTATAAGTAAAATACTGAAACCGATATAAACCAAATTTACTATCGGTATGTTTTTAAACTGGAAGAATTTAAAAAATGCCGGATCCGATGATTTCTTTTTACCGGTAGCTGCATTAACCGCTTCAGCATTCTTCACATTTAAGTTTAATTTAGTAGATCCCTTGATCTTTGAACTGTCTGAAGTCTTTGATCCGGAATTACTGCTTCCATGACCGGTTGCCGCACCTGTCTTTCTAACAGTTCCACCCGTCGGTCTGTCTGAATTACCACCTGCAACAGGTCTCTTGCCGGCAGCTGAAGAATTCTTTTTTTCATCCGATGAAACGCTATTGTTTTCTTTCGGGATCTTCTTTCGTACATCAGCCGCTGATTTTTTATCTGCACCTGTTATATTGCTGTTTTTATTCTTAACACCAGAAGTTCCCTCTGGCTTGGCTGTGTTTTGCAGAACAGAACCATCTTCCTTTTTTGAATTTTTTCTTGAACCGTCAGTATTTGCAGACAGGGAAGAAGACTGTTTCTGGTCCTTGGCAGAAGCAGCGGTCGAATTTGATGACTTTTCCTTTTTGTCATCACTAACTTTCTTTTCTCTATGAAAAAATGAAAAAAAGCCCTTTTTCTTGTTTTTTTCACCAGATGCATTACTATTATCTGTATTTTTTACATTTTCACTCATAGTAAACACTGTCCTTAATCTAGCATATCTAATACATTATAGATCTTAACTGGCGCAAATATATTGACATGTATTGTATTTTTTAATTAATGCATCAAAAATTGATATAAAAAAAAAAGGAATACCACACTCTGCAGTATTCCTTGAAACAGTACTTTGCAAAATTAATCTTACTTACGTAATTCTAATTTCTTAATAAGTTCATGATAACTTTGTTCATTGGTCTTGTGTAAGTAGTCCAATAAATTACGACGACGTGATACTAAACGTAACAAACCACGACGACCATGGTGATCTTTCTTATTAGCTTCAAAGTGTGGCTGTAAATCATTGATACGTGCAGTTAATAATGCAATCTGAACTTCACTTGAACCTGTATCTTTAGCATCACGACCGTATGTAGCAATAATTTCCGCTCTTTGTTCTTTAGTTAGTGACATAAATTTCTCCTAAAATTAAACTTAACCAATCACTAATTCAGTTAAGTAGAGTTAAAGATCAAATAAAAATGTTTAAAAGGCACTATACCTAATAAAACCTTGCAGATTCTAGCATAAATCCGTATGACAATCAAAAGTTATTTGATTGCGACTTACATTCAGTTGTTATCAGTTGATGCAGCTATATTAATGATTTCTTCACTTCTTACCAGCTTGCGCGGAAGAATTTTTCCATCCTGGTACTCGCCCACCCCTAAAAACAAATCCTTTCCTTCAAGGTAAAGTCTTACCATAACATTGTTGCTTTGATCCAGGCGGAAGTTAACATACTGACCGTTCATAAGTTTCTGCAGAGTAGCAAGAGACACGGTAACCTTCGGCATATAACTGACTACAGAATCTATCGGCAGCAAGTACTGATCAAGTTTTGTTTTCGGCACAACACTTTTGTTAACACAGTCGTCATAAATATCATTTAACTGCTCGATTGTCAGCATACGATCCGCCGGATATCCTGCAACCTTGGTTCTGTTCAGCTGTATGACACATGCGCCGCAGCCTAATTCCTGCCCCAAATCATCAACAAGAGTTCTCACATACGTTCCCTTGGAACAATGTACATACATTTTCAGTTTATTGGTAGGCGAAAAATCTAAAATATTGAATTCATAAACAGTTATCGGACGAGCCGGTCTGTCTACGGTTATTCCTTCACGTGCATACTGATACAGAGGCTTTCCCTGATATTTTAAGGCGGAATACATTGAAGGAACCTGATTTATATTTCCACGGAATTTGTTCAGGGCTCGTTCAATTTCTTCCACTCTGACATCAACCTCATGCTCCTCGATCATCTGTCCTTCCGAGTCAGAAGTATCAGTTCTTACACCTAATTGAGCGGTTACCTCGTAACACTTATCGGAATCCAGAAGATACTGGGAGAACTTTGTTGCTTCTCCGAGACAGATTGGCAGCATACCGGTTGCCAGAGGATCCAGTGCACCCGTATGACCTGCTTTATTCGCATTGTAAATTTTTTTTACCTTTTGCAACGCAAAATTAGAAGACATACCTGTTGATTTGTTTAACAACAGAATTCCGTTTACATCTCTTCCGAAAGATCGCCTATGGCGCGACATTTAATCACCTTCCTCCAACTATTGTTCATCCACGTCAGGTTGCTGCTTTTCCTGATTCTGTTCCTGTAATTCATGATCATGTCTTACAGACTTTGTAATCAATTCAGATAATTCCATACCCTTGACAAGAGTGTCATCATAAACAAAGGTAATATTGGGAACCACCCTCAGTTTCATCTTTTTTCCCACCATGGACCTAAAGAACCCTACAGCACCATTAAGAACTTTGACAGCTTCTCCGATTTTGTCCTTCTCCATATTCAGAAATGTCACATAAACCTTCGAATACATAAGATCGTTGGACAAATCAACTCCGGAAACTGTTACAAATCCTACACGGGGATCTTTAAACTCACGCTGCAGGACTTCTGCAATTTCCTTTTGCAGCTGTTCGGCAACACGACGGGAACGACTGAATAATCTAGCCAAATTAACTCCATTAAAAAAGGATATGCAAATATAATACTAACATATCCTATAATAAAACAATTATTACTTACTGTTAAATGGTACGATTAATCTGAATTACTTCATAAACTTCAATTTGGTCACCAACTTGAACATCATTGTAATTCTTCACACCGATACCACATTCATTACCCTTTGATACCTCGGAAGCATCTTCCTTGAATCTGCGTAATGATTCAAGCTGACCTTCGTAAATCACGATATTATCACGCAATACACGGATAGGATTTAATCTCTTCACACTGCCTTCAGTAACCATGCAGCCTGCAATAGCACCGTATTTAGGTGATTTGAATACAGCTCTAACCTCGGCAATACCAACGATCTGCTGTTTAAATTCAGGCTTCAGCATACCGCTCATAGCTGATTTAACTTCATCAATCAAATCGTAAATTACGGAATAGTAACGAATTTCAACCTGATTGGTTTCTGCCAGTTTTTTAGCAGGAGCGTCCGCACGGACATTAAAGCCGAGAATAATAGCATTAGTATCTTCTCCTGTCATTGCCAGGTTAACGTCGTTTTCAGTAATACCACCAACACCTGATGAAATAATATTAACCTTAACCTCATCTGTAGAAAGCTTCATCAGTGAATCAACGATTGCTTCCTTTGAACCCTGTACATCGGTTTTAACAATAACAGAAAGAACCATTGTTTCTTTGGATTGTTCATCAAACAGTTTATCAAGAGTAACTTTCTTCTTAAGTTTAACCGCCTTGATTTTTTCCTGACGGAGCAACGCAACTTCACGGGCTCGCTTTTCATCTTTAACTGCAACAGCTTCGTCACCGGCCGCAGGAACACCTGACAGACCGATAATTTCCACCGGCATCGAAGGACCTGCTTCCTTGACATCCTTGCCTAATTCGTTGCGCATTGCTCTTATACGGCCGTATTCCATGCCGCAAAGAATATTATCACCCTGACGAAGGGTACCGGACTGTACAAGAACGGTAGCAACAGGACCGCGACCCTTATCCAGACGAGATTCAATTACTGTACCAACCGCATATCCTTCCTTCGGTGCTTTTAATTCAAGAACTTCAGCCTGCAGTAAAACAGCATCAAGCAGATCATCAATACCTGTACCTGCTTTGGCAGAAACTCTCACGAACTGTGTATCACCGCCCCATTCTTCAGATACAACACCTAATCTGCTGAGTTCAGATATAACTCTGTCTGGATCAGCCTCAGGCTTATCAATTTTGTTTATTGCAACCACAATAGGCACATTACCGGCTTTGGCATGCTGAATGGCTTCCTCTGTCTGAGGCATTACACCGTCATCGGCAGCAACAACCAGAATTACGATATCGGTTGTTTTTGCTCCGCGTGCTCTCATTGCGGTAAACGCGGCATGGCCGGGAGTATCAAGGAATGTAATTGAGCCTTTGTCAGTTTCTACATGATAAGCACCGATATGCTGTGTAATACCGCCGGCTTCTCCGGAGGCAACCTTTGTTTTTCTGATAAAATCCAGCAGGGATGTCTTACCGTGGTCAACATGACCCATGATGGTAACTACAGGAGGACGGGTAACCAAAGGAGCATTGGTCTTTGATTCATTCAAAACAGACTCTTCAAACTCATTTTCCTTCTTGATGATTACCTTATGTCCCATTTCCTCGGCCACAACCTGTGCAGTATCTTCTTCAAGATACTGATTGATGGTTGCCATTTCGCCAAGTTTCATAAGAACCTTGATTACTTCAACAGCCTTAACAGCCATCTTCTGAGCCAAATCACCGACTGTAATAGGACCTGATAAAACAATATCTCTTGAAACAGGTGCTACAGGCTTGTTAAAACCATGCTGATTCTGAATAGGAACATTCTTGCCGGCACCTTTATGGTGCTTATTAAGCTTGCCATTCTTACCCTGGCGTGCTGAACGATCTTCTCTTTCTTCCTCTTCACGGCCGTTCTTTCCCTTTTTCATTGAAGCCGCATTGCCACCACGACGACGGGATTTATTTTCCTCCTCGCGATCAAGTTCCTCCTCGGCTTCCTTTACGTATTTTGAAGACGATGTTTCATAAACGTCATCCAGGGAAGTTTCACGTTCCTTTTCTTCCTGTTCCCAGCGGGCGCTGTTCTCTTCTGCCAGTTTACGGGCAACTTCAGCTTCCGCTTCGGCTTTCAATCGTGCATTTTCTTCCTGAATCTTTGCCAGTTCACGTTCTTCAGCACGATTCTTTTCTTCAGCCTCTTTCTTCTTGCGACGCAGTTCCAATTCCTCGTCAGAAAGTTCTTTCTTCTGCTGTTTAGCTTCATTTTCTTTCTTGGCTTTAAGAGCCTGCTCGCGCTTGATGCGTTCTTTTTCAGCATTTTCCTTTCGAAGTTTTTCTGCTTCCAGTTTACGATTCTGTTCCTGAATGCGGGCTTCTTCCTGAGCCTTCATTAATGCAACTTCTTCAGGAGAAGGACCCTGTGGTTTAATAACGTGTTTTTTCCTTTTAAACACCTGTACAGATTGTCCTTCATTTATCAAGGTCTTATTGTCAGAATTATTCTTCTTATTACGATCACCTAATGATAACTTCATTGGTTTTTTTTCTTCTGTCATTTATTTTCCCTTTCCCTATAACTATTCATCAAACCAATGACAAGCAGTACGAGCTGCCAGAATAATCTTTCCGGCCTTTTCATTAGTCATGCCGCTAATATCCAATAGTTCATCAGTTGATAATTCTGCTAAATCGTCTTTAGTTTTTATATCTTTCTCAATTAAAGCGGAAGCAATTGCAACATCAACACCTTCAATTTCCAGCAGTTCCTTTGCCTCATTGTTGATGCTTTCCACTGCAGCCTTTGCACTTTCCTGCAGAGCCTGTGCAATTTCCTCATCGATACCGTCGATGGAAGTCAGTTCCGAAGAATCCACATATGCTATGGTATCGAGTGTTTCAAATCCTTCCTTAACGAGAACTTCTGCAAACTCTTCATCAATATTTAATTTTTCCATGAAAAGTTTTTCAATTTCAGCATTATGACCATTTAACTTTTGATCAAACTCCTCATTTGAATATACGTTGATATTCCATCCGGTCAATTTGCTTGCAAGTCTCACGTTAACTCCGCTCTTGCCGATTGCAAAAGGTTTATTCTCGGCAGTAACAGATAAATCCATTACGTGATCCTCCTCATTGATTGAAACCTTTTCAATCTTTGCAGGAGCCATGGCATTAAAAACAAACTTAACAGGATCAGCATCCCATTGAACAATATCAATATTCTCTCCGTTCAACTCTTCAAGAATGGCATTGATTCTTGTTTTGCGCATCCCTACACAGGCGCCTACAGCGTCAATTCTCTTATCCTTTGATATTACAGCCACCTTGGAGCGATTACCGGGATCTCTTGCAACAGCACGGATTTCTACAAATCCGTCATTTACCTCAGGAACTTCATTCTTAATTAATTCCACTAAAAATTCACTGGTGGTTCTGCTTACCGCCAATTGTCCGGTACGTTCATTAAATGGAAGCAAGACAGCTCTCACTCTTTGATTCATTGATAAGTTTTCATTCTTTAACCAGTTATCGCGGGTTAAAACAGCTTCGGCGTTCATACCGCGCTGACGGGCATTGCTTAAGTCCAGTGTTATCGAATCACGAGTTTTCTTCTTTACAGTACCAAAAACCATGTGACCGACTTTATCCTTGAATGAGTTTACAACGCGTTCTCTTTCAGCATCTCTCAGTTTCTGAACAATTACATTCTTTGCAGTCTGTGCAGCAATTCTGTCAAAACCTGATTTTTTAGCTTTGGCTTCTTCCAGATCAATTTCCTCTTCCACATACTGACCGATTTCAATAGTTGGATCATCAAATCTGGCGGCAGACAAGGTAATTTCAACTAATGGCTTAGAAAGAGCTTTGTCATCAACGACAAGCCAGCGACGATACGCCTTGTAATCACATGACTTAGGATCGATATGAACTCTTACCAGAATATCACCCTTTTCAAGGAAGTTTTTTGTAGCTACTGCTAACGCAAACTCTAAAGCCTCAAATACTTTTTCTTTTGGTAAATCTTTTTCATTAGAAACAGACTCAACAACTCCAGCGATCTCTTTGCTATCCATTACTTTTCTTCCTTTTTGCTAAAATCATAATTTGGCACTAAACGAGCTTTCTTAATATTCGGATACATAATATCCAAAGATGTGTCATCATCTAATTTCACAGTCACAATATTATCAGCAACCGCAACAAGCAAACCTTTGAATTTTCTATGATTATCCATCGGCATATTTAATTCGATATCAATTTTTTCATTGATGTACTGTTTAAACTGCTCAATATTAAAAAACAACCTATCCAATCCTGGAGAAGAGACTTCTAAATCATATGCGTAGGAAATTAAATCTTCCACATCCAAAACGCTACTGATCTGACGGCTTACGTCTGAACAATCTTCAATTGAAACGCCGCCGTCTTTATCAATATAAACGGTAAGGAATGATTTTCTTCCTACATGTTTAAATTCTATTCCCCAAAGAATGTATCCCATACCTTCAATTGTCGGTTGAATCACATCCTTGATTTGATCTTTAATTACAGCCAAATTAACCTCATAGTTTTAAACAAATAAAAAAGGCTACGATCCGAATCGTGGCCTCCTCTCACCTTATTCGATTTGTCCTGATAAAACATTAATCCGTCTACATCAGGCGCTGCAAAAAGCTATCTCATTATTATATTTATAGCAACTGCAACTATTTTTACAATTATAGCATTTTTTTAGGTAATTTAAAGAAAAAACAAAAATGAAATTAAATGATAAAAATGCTCGCATTCCTGAAAAAGTGTGATATAATTCTGCTGTCGCTCGGTTGGTGGAATTGGTAGACACGTAGCCTTGAGGTGGCTATGCTTCGCGGCGTGAGGGTTCAAGTCCCTCATCGAGCACCATTTCTTTTAATACATTTTCAGATTGTATCTTTAAATTGAATCTTTTATTTAGAATAATCCTATGTAAATCAGGTGTTTGTTCTGAACTTTTGTCATCCTTGTTTTAAGTAAACGCAAATTGTGAACCACCGTATTGTTATTCTGAAATCTACAATAATATTCGTTACTAAGTGACAGGGCACTAAACAATGATCTGCTGAACAACATTTATTATCGTTCAGTAAATTCATTTTTCATTTACTGCACGATCTTAAGCATTATAATTACCATCTTCATTCAGATTAACCAGATATGAGACAAAATCAGAGTGCTTAGACAATTCCACTGCACAGGATACTTATATACACTATGGTAGGGCTTATATAATTTATTTGCATGCTAATCAGAACTCTCCGGCTACGTAATCTATACCTCAAACCTCCAAATCCAAGATATATTCAAGTTATAAGAAAATATTCCAGATTACGAATTACGGATCTTCCCAAATCATTTAAATTCGATCTTATCCCAAACTTTTCTTAATTTAACTGATCTATGAACAGTTTGCGGCAATTGGATATAAAACCCTATATTACATAGGGTTTTTATTTGCTTAAAAACTGA
>CACWLF010000030.1 GCA_902761645.1 uncultured Aeromonadales bacterium
TATAAAAAGTTAAGTCTTATTGAAAAAAGAAAAGGATGGATTGTTGATTTTAAACAATCTTAAATAGCATCAAAGGTTATTATGGAGCGTTTACAATAAACATGTTGTTGGATTTTTTTAAAAAGTACACCTCTCCGTTTAAATTGTCCCGCATTGGAATAATGGGCATGAATATGCGCAACTGCCGCTATATCAGCCCGTATAATCCGAGAGAACTCTACCCTCTGGTTGATAACAAGGTGCTTACCAAAAAGATTGCACAGAAGGCCGGAGTGACCGTGCCGAAACTCATCGGCACCATCGGACATCAGTATGAGGTTTCCAATATTCTTGACATGGTCAAGGCTCGCAAGGAGTTCTGCATCAAGCCGGCTCAGGGTTCCGGCGGAAAGGGAATACTGGTTATCGTGGATCACCAGGGCGACAAGTTTATCAAGCCGAACAAGCAGGAACTGGA
This sequence comes from uncultured Aeromonadales bacterium, assembly GCA_902761645.1. Taxonomy (GTDB): domain Bacteria; phylum Pseudomonadota; class Gammaproteobacteria; order Enterobacterales; family Succinivibrionaceae; genus UBA2804. The sequence continues at coordinate 458 of CACWLF010000030.1, forward strand.
AATTCTTGATATTGAACGTCATATTTCCAATATTCTTGCCGGTCTGTTCTCCCTTGGCGGTAAACTGGATACAGCACTCATTGAGGAACTCATACATTTCGACAATGTATTTGACGGCTATTCATATGAAGGAGTGCCTGATTCACGTGTTATCGTATTCAAGGGTTTCCCGGTAATGGCCATGATGCGTCTTTCAACAGCCGAATCCGACGGAAAGGCAAACCTTCATCAGGGTGCGGTCGGCGTTGGTCTGTGTCTGAGAACTGGACGTGCCATACGTGCAGTTCAGTTCAACACGCCTATTGAAATTCATCCGGATACCGGAAAAAATCTCCTTGAACTGAAGATACCTCACTGGAACGAGGTGATGAAACTGGCTTCCTCCTGCTATGAAATGTCCGGACTCGGCTACATCGGTACCGATATTGTGCTGGATCGCGAGAAGGGTCCTATGCTTCTTGAACTTAACGCCCGTCCAGGTCTTGCAATTCAGATTGCCAATGCCACAGGTCTGCTGCCGCGTCTGAGGCAGATTGAAAAACTGCTGGAGGATGATCCCCGCATGACTGTCGAGGAGCGCGTTGCATATTCACAGCAGCATTTCGGTGTTTACGAGTCATAACAGTTACCGCTTTCAGCAGATCACTTTCAAAATGACCGCATTCATGCGGTCATTTTGATCTGCTAACCGGCACTGTCATTAAGAATTTTTTCTCCGGCGGCCTTTATATAATCGTCAAGAACAGCAAAAACAATATCAATGCAGAAATCCGCATTAACGCTGATAAAGTCTCTGCAGGCTCTGACGGCAACCTGCCAGGCCTGCTCGAGCGGATAACCGAATATGCCGGCTGAAATCAGCGGAAATGCAATGGAGGAAAGATTGTTTTCCCTAGCCAGACGAAGTGCGCTCTGATAGGCACTGTAAAGAAGAGTCTGTTCATTGCTGCCGCCGCCGGTCCAGCGCGGTCCCACAGCATGAATCACGTATCCGGCCCTGAGATTGAAACCTGGTGTAATCACGGCGGAACCGACATCGCAGTGTCCGATCTTTTCACATGCCTCTGTCATCTGTTCCGCTCCGGCCGCCCTGAATATAAACCCGCAGACACCGCCTCCCTGCCACAGTCCCGAATTTGCCGCATTGACAACAGCATCGGTATCAGATTCGGTTATGCTGATCTGTCTGATTGTAATTGAACTCATTTCATCTCTCCGGTTAAAATGATTTAGTTCTTCCTTTTTAAAACAGGACGCAAGAAATTTCAGAACGTCAATGGCACGCCTGATCTGCAGTCTACTGCAGTTCACACCCCGATCTTAACCGAACTTCATCTGCATTTCTTTGATTCAATCATAAATTTTCCGCAAAAAACTGCTGCTCAGGATCTTTCTCTCCTGACAGTCCCAACTTGTCATTGCTCTTAATGCCTCTTTCTTCTCCATTAATCCCTTTGCGGACTTTTTTCCGTCAGATAACAAATAAGTTCCATAATGCTCTGATTGATTTCTCTTTCTGCACAAAGAGACAAAACATACCTGAACAGCTGCCGTCGAATATTAAAGCCCCTGCCTCAAGATCATCATCGATGGCAGTTTATGCAATACTTATATAAGTGACATACACAGTATCGCGGCTGATTCTGCCGGGATACAGGAAAAACAGAATCCGCATGAGACATGAGCTTAAAAATCCCGCTGAAAAAAAAGTCATGTCTTAATTTTTGCTTAACAAAATTAAATATATACCTGAAGGGCTGTATTTTCTCATAAAGCTACCTGTCCAGATAATAAAATCCAGCAGACAGATGAATATCCGTCAGTAAACACAATTTAGATGGTAAAAAATTTTTAAACTATATCCGGAGAATTTTATATATGGAACAGATTGAAGATCATGAAATCATTTCTGAAAATCCAACGGCAGACGATGAAACTGTCTTAGAAATAAAGCCGCAGTCAATCACAGCAAGAAAAAATATTTATTCCAGGCCGGCACTGAAACGCCGCTTCAAGCTCTATACCCATGAATCACATCTGATTTTCCGCCATACAATAAAGAAAATAAGCAAACTGATGTATTCACTGTATGTTGTATACGGCCACCGCCTTAAGGATCCTAAACCTGTTTTGGAAAATCAGGCCAACATTGAAAAACATTTTACTGAAATTGAAAACAGGATCAGAAAGGAAACAGAAGCCAGACAAAAGCTTCTGACGCAGAATAAAACAGATCCGGGCAAACCTGTTTATTCAAACAGTCTGCTGCTCGAGGTCAGTTTAACCACACCGCAGATGGGAAGGTTCATTGATCTGCTCATGATGACAGATGAACTGATCATGACCATTGATAGCTGCTGGCTCCATGGACTGATTGACAGCGAGGTTCGCAGCAGAGAAAACTATGCCTGGCAGCATATTGTTCTTCAGCTGTTTACTCTGATTATTGTAACCTGCGATGAAATCACCTCTTTAATCGGAGATGAGCAGACAGCTGCAGCCACGGAAAAAATTGAAAATATACCTGAAGTTAGGAACTGACAGCATCAATATTCAGAATTATTTCCGACGATCACGCGATATTTAAAACAAAAAAAGACTGCTCATGCAATTACAGCAGTAAGGCAGTCATGCATGATTCCCTGAACATGTATCAAAGTCTCAAAAATCAGCTGCCGGATTTTTTCATTTTGGAGCTTTTTCAGCGTTTACAGGCTTGTGTTTTCTGGAAATTTCCGCCTGCTGCAGACGTTTGGCCGAAAGCTTCAGAAAAGGCTCCTCAAGATCAAAACCGATAAACCTCCTTCCTTTGCTGATCGCTGCAACACCCGTGCTTGAACTTCCGGCAAAAGGATCGAGAATAACATCTCCCTCCCTTGATGCCGCATCAACAATACGTTCAAGCAGATACAGCGGTTTCTGGGTAGGATGCTTTCCAAATATTTTTTCTCTCTGCGGAGTCAGACTGCCTGACCACACATCCTTCATCTGCTTGTTTTCGTTGAGCTGTTTCATGAGCTGATAATTGAAATAATACGGCTCGTCATTATCCAGCTTGGCCCAGAGAATGGTTTCAGTACTGTGGGTAAAACACTTGCAAGCCAGATTAGGAGGAGGATTTTTTTTCTGCCAGATTATATTATTGATAATCTTGTATCCGAGTTCCTCAAGAAGAGCTCCGATAACATAAATATTATGAAGAGTACCGCTGATCCAGATGGTTCCGTCCGGCTTCAGCACACGCTTGCAAAGACTCAGCCACCTGCGGTTGAATTCATACTTCTGCTGATAATCCGTACAGGCATCCCACATGCCCTTGTTTACGGATACCATCCTGCCGTTTTTGCAGGTAACTCCGCCGTTGCTTAAAAAATATGGAGGATCCGCAAAAATCAGATCCGCGCACTGCTCTCTGATATTTTCCAGTGCAACGAACGCATCCGTCCGATACAGCAATGCCGTATCGGATTCGTAAAAGGGTACGAATTTTTCAGGATCAAGATACTTTTCCATGACAGATCTGATTAATTATCTTCGTTGTACAGTTCAAGATCCGATTCGGCAGCCTCGTTCCATGCCTTGTCTGCCTTGGCGTCGTCGTTTCTTAACTGATCAAGATAGGCAAGATAGTTATCATCTATGTCGTTGGTTACATATCTGCCGGTAAAGATTGAATCATCAAATTCGGTCAGCGCCGGATTTTCCTCTCTTACCGCACCTTTCAGATCTTCAAGATCCTGATATACCAGTCCGTCGGCACCGATTAAATCACAGATTTCCTGATTTGTTTTGCCGTATGCTATGAGCTCGCGGCTGGTTGCCATATCAATACCGTACACGTTGGGATATCTTACCTCAGGAGCGGCGGAGGCAAAATAAACCTTCTTGGCGCCTGCCTCACGGGCAAGATCGATGATCTGACCGCTGGTGGTACCGCGGACAATTGAATCATCCACCAGAAGAACATTCTTGTCCTTGAATTCAGACTTGATTGCATTGAGTTTGTTTCTCACGGACTTCTTGCGCTGCTTCTGTCCCGGCATGATAAAGGTTCTGCCGATATAACGGTTCTTTACAAATCCCTGGCGGTACTGTATTCCAAGATATTTTGCAATTTCGAGTGCTATATCGCAGGAGGTTTCCGGTATAGGAATAATCACATCAATGTTCGCATCAGCCAGTTCCCTCTGAATCTTTGCGCCGAGTCTTCGACCCATGTTTACTCTTGACGCATATACCGATACGTCATTGATATAGGAATCAGGACGGGCAAAATACACGTATTCGAAAATGCACGGGCAGAGCTTGGCGTTTTCGCAGCACTGCTGACTGAAGAATCTGCCGTCTTCGGTAATGTAGATGGCCTCACCCGGACGAACATCTCTTTCAAGCTTAAAACCGAGAATATCAAGTGCAACACTTTCCGACGCAACCATATATTCGGTTTTGCCTTCTTCATTTACACGTGAACCGTATACAAGCGGACGGATGCCGTTAGGATCTCTGAAAGCGACAACACCGCCGCCGATAATCAGAGCAAGTACCGCATAACCGCCTCTGATCTGTGCATTTACGGAAGTAATGGCACGGAAAATATCCTCAGGTTCCAATGTAGGATTGGTAACTGATTTTTCAAGCTCATAAGCCAGAACATTCAGCAGCAGTTCGGAATCCGACGTGGTGTTGATATGTCTTCTTGTTACCTTGAGATGACGCTCTCTTAATTCCTTTGCATTGGTCAGATTGCCGTTATGAGCCAGCGCGATGCCGTACGGTGAATTCACATAGAACGGCTGAGCCTCGGCGGCGCTTGAAGAACCGGCTGTCGGATAGCGCACATGCGCAATGCCGATGTTGCCCTGCAAACGATGCATATGTCTTGTTTCAAAAACATCTTTTACCAGGCCGTTAGCCTTTCTTTGTCTGAATTTGCCGTTTGAAATGGTTACAATACCGGCCGCATCCTGACCTCTGTGCTGTAGTACGGTCAATGCATCATACAAAGACTGATTAACCGGGGTTGTTCCGACAATTCCTGCTATTCCACACATAAAAACACCTATTGATACTGCTTTGTTTTATTACTTTTTAAATTGAACCGTCCCAGAAGTGCTCGGGAACGGCTCCTTGAATTATTTTTCAGCTTTTTCTGCGCCTGTTTCATTTACATTCTGAATCAGAGCCTTTTCCTCTTCAGTCAGCGGCTGTGCATCAGACGCATTCACTGCAGAAGGATCCGCGGATGCGGAAGGATCCAGCGGAGAGGTCAACTGGTCAGAAAGTCCGTTCACCATTCCGTTAAGATCGATTTTATCGAAAAACCATACGACAATCTTGTCAAATTCAGGGATCAGATAGGACTCGGCCCAGATCGGCATTTTCTGCACGAAATTGAACAGTCCGAGAGAGAATCCCATTTTGCAGATTGCAAGTCCGAGACATACAATCATGACACCGCGCAGAGCTCCGAAGAAAAGACCGAGCACACGGTCCGTCAGATTGATTGAACCGCTGGTCTTGCGCAGAATGCGTATAATCAGTTCAATCAGAATTGTACCTGCAACAATGCTTATAAAGAATATTGATAAAATCGCCACCGGGATTCTTACATTCTCCGGCAGAGAACTGAGCATGCCGGAATGCGCAAGATTCTCATAAAACAGTTTTGCAAAAGTGAAGGATGCAAACCATTTGATAAGAGAAAGACACTCCTTGATAAAACCGTAAAACAGACTCAGTGTCATGGATAACAGTATGATACCAACCATTACCCAGTCCAATGTATTAAAAGTTATTTCCATCAGAATACCCTGCTACTTGATTGATGTCAGACCGTTCATGTATGGAACAAGAACCTTCGGAACGGTAATGCTGCCGTCGGCCTGCTGGTAGTTTTCCATAACGGCAACCAGGGTTCTTCCCACAGCAAGACCTGAACCGTTAAGAGTATGAACAAGCTCGTTCTTTCCCTTTGCAACCTTTACTCTGGCCTGCATTCTTCTTGCCTGGAAATCAAGGCAGTTTGAACAGGAGGAAATTTCGCGGTAGGTGTTCTGTGCAGGAACCCATACCTCGAGGTCATAGGTTTTCGCTGAAGAGAAGCCCATATCGCCGGTGCTCAAGGTAATAACCCTGTACGGAAGTTCAAGTTTCTGCAGAATATCCTCGGCATCATGAACAAGGCTTTCCAGAGCCTCCCATGACTTGTCGGGCTCAACAATCTGAACCATTTCAACCTTGTCAAACTGATGCATGCGGATCAGACCGCGGGTATCGCGTCCGGCGGAACCTGCCTCGGATCTGAAGCAAGGTGTGTGAGCGGTAATCTTGATCGGCAGATCCTTTGGATCCAGCACGGTATTTGCCACCAGGTTGGTCAACGGAACCTCGGCGGTCGGAATCAGTGAATAGCGCTTGGTCTGACCGTCCAGTTCACAGGTGCCGTCAAGACTGGTATGGAACAAATCCTCTTCAAACTTCGGAAGCTGACCTGTACCCTGCAGTGTTCTTGAATTTACCAGATACGGCACATAGCATTCGGTATAGCCGTGCTCCTGGGTATGAACATCAAGCATAAACTGTGCAAGTGCCCGGTGCAGACGCGCAATCTGACTCTTCATAACAACAAAACGGGCGCCGGTAATGTCGCGTGCCTTGTCAAAATCAAGCTGCGGACCTGCATTGGCTGTTCTGATGCCTTCGCCGAGCGCCACATGATCCTTGACCGGAAAATCGAATTCTCTTGGAGTTCCCCAGCGTCTCACCTCCACGTTGAAGGTATCATCCTTTCCGATCGGAACAGATCTGTCCGGAAGATTAGGAATGGTAAGTGCAATCTTTTCAATTTTTGCCAGCACTTCGTCCTGCTGTGTCTTTATATCGTCAAGTTCCTTTCCGAGCTCTCCGACGGAAGCCATAATCGCGGTAACGTCCTCACCCTTTTTCTTTGCTTCACCGATGGATTTAGAAATAGAATTTCTTTTAGCCTGTAAATCCTGAGTTTTAATCTGCAACTCTTTACGCTGGTTTTCTAGTGATTTAAGAGTTTCTACATCAAGAGTATAATTGCGTGTTGCCAATCTTTCAGCGGCTTCTTCAAGATCGGTTCTTAAATATTTAGGGTCTAACATATTTCCAACTTATTTTTAATAAAAAGTACTACAATGATAGTTAAAATCTTTGCCGTTATTTTACCAAAACGGAGCTTATATTTACACTCAAAAACAAAAATTATTATTCATGATTGACCGGTTCGGTCGCTTTTTGGTTAAGTTCCGGCAAAGTAAAAAATATCCGGTCCGGCACACTGCACCTCTTTTGTCCGCCGTCGGCAGTTCCATGCCCATGCCGCAAATCACGCCTCTCCTGCAGGGAATGCGCAAATAAAAAGATCCTCCCGCATTTTCACTTCCATGCGGGAGGATCTCATGTTCCTGAATAACCGGATGCAGAAACTACTGCGATGACTTGAAGCTGTATACCGGCTTCATGATATCAATAATGTCAACCGTCTCGCCGATTACATCAACAATATCGTTCAGTGATTTATACGCCATCGGAGCCTCGTCAAGAGTGCTCTGATTTACCGAGGTCGTGTATACGCCTGCCATGCACTCGCGGTATTCCTCAAGAGACAGACTGCTCTTTGCCGCCGATCTTGAAAGCACACGTCCGGCGCCGTGAGGTGCGGAAAAATTCCACTCCTCGTTTCCTTTTCCCACAGCCAGAACACTTCCGTCCCTCATGTTGATCGGAATCAGAACCTTCTCTCCCCTGTGCGCGGCGATTGCACCCTTGCGCAGAATCATTTCATCGGTTGCAATGTAGTTGTGAACGGTGTGGAAAGCCTCTGCGGACTGAAGTCCGGTCCTCTGCAGAACAACCTTCGCCATAATCTCGCGGCTGCGTCTTGCGAATTCCTGACAAATCTCCACGTCATGCAGATAATCGTCAAAACAGCTGCCGCTTACATAGCACAGATCATCAGGCATATCCGGCTTTTGTTTTCTGTACTCAGCTTCAAGCCTGCACAGCTCCTTCTGAATTTCACTGCGGCGTCCCTGTTTCCTGCAGAATTCAATAATTTCGCTTTTCCGTGACAGAAAATCATGATCGCCGCAATGCTGCATTACCGCCATTTTCTGATACAGTTCAGCCACCTGTTTTCCCAGATTTCTGCTTCCGCTGTGGATTACCAGATATTTCGTTCCATCCTTTGCCTCATCAATTTCAATGAAGTGGTTTCCTCCTCCCAGAGTGCCGAGACTGCGCGACAGCCTGACAGTATCTTTCAGACTGCGGTAGCATCGAAGTCTCTGCAGATCGAAAGGTTCCTGAACTCTGTCCCAGACATCATGTCCGGAAGGTACAAAATGCACGGCTTCATCTATTTTTTCAAAATCCGGTTCGATTTTTCCCAGATTTACAGTATACATGCCGCAGCCGATGTCCACACCCACAAGATTCGGTACCGCCTTGTCGGCAATGGTCATGGTTGTACCGATGGTGCATCCTTTTCCCACATGCACATCAGGCATTATTCTGATACGGGATCCGACGGTAAAATCGTAATTGCAGATCCTTCGCACCTGCTCTATCGCCTCGCTTTCAACAACTGACGCATAACAGATTGCCGTATTCATTTTTCCTTTGATTTCAAACATTTACATTCCTTAATGAACGAACTTACCTTTTGCCGCTCATTCATTTTTCCATTTACTATACGATATTCATGGTATAAAAAAAACCGCTTAATCCGGGGTCGCAGGTTAAGCGGTCTCTTGATAATCCTTGTTACAATCGGGGGTCAACTCTTTATATTTCCCCTCCGGCAACCGCATCCCGATGCCTGCACTGAATAAAAGCCGAAAACCGGATTACCGAGGTCCGTCTGCTTAACCGCAGCTTTAAAGCCTTTATATGTGAAATTCAAATCCAACATCGTTCTACCCTGGTTCGTATTCCTGAACTCAACTTAAAAATAAAATGCGTAACAAAACACCGTCTGACGGTGATCGGATCAGATACAGACGGTGTTTGGCGATAATATACAAAACATGTCCTGCAGTCAAGATTCCGAATATGATTTTCTGTGCGCCGGTTCAAAAAATCATTTAAATCATGACCGCCGGCTGTACGGGCGGATTTCTTCAGAATGCACGCATGTTCAAAAAGTCGGCCGCCTCATATATTCAAACCGGCGGCAAAATGCGATAATTGAAAAAGTCCTTTCCGGAATGAAGCAAACAATGCCGGAACCTGGATCTGAAAAGAACATTCATAAAAAATTTTCCGCAAGTTAAAAGAGTACCGGACGATGCCGCATCGGATTGAAAACAATGAACCTGTCTTCATGCGCTACAGAAATGAAAACAGAAACAAAAGCAACGGCGTGGTTTACACACCTTCCGAAACCGCCTGCTACATCGCTTCACGGATGATCCGCCATTCAAACCTTCCGTACAGCTGCAGAACCGAAATTTCGATTCTGGATCCCGCCGCCGGCGAGGGAGAGCTGCTGGCCGCCATAATTAAAGCAGTAATTCCCTTCTGCGGCAGGATTCGCGCTGTCGGTTACGATACCGATGAAACGGCCGGTAAAAAGGCACGGCTTCGCATCAGTAAAATGTTTCCGGATGTCGAAATTGAAATCAGGAACAGAGATTTTCTGTCTGAAGCCGAACAGGGTGCAATTGAAAAATTCGATTTTGTCATAGCCAATCCTCCCTATATCAGAACCCAGATAATCGGCAGTGAAAGATCAAGGAGGATTGCGGAAAAACTTTCCCTGAAAGGAAGGGTTGATCTTTATTACGCATTTCTGGTTCACGCAGGCACTGTTCTTAAACAGGACGGAACAGCAGGCTATATCACCTCCAATAAATTCATGACCGTCGGAGCCGGAGCATCTGTAAGGAAGTATATGCTTGATCACTACAGACTTCACAGCATAACAGATCTCGGAGACACCGGACTTTTCAGCGCCTCCGTACTTCCCTGCATTCTGATTTTCTCCCTTGGTGAAACGTCATGCGGCGGCAGTGTCTCCTTCACCTCGGTATACAGATCCGGCAGCCAGTCTGAGCCCGCAGGCTGCAGCCAGACCGCAGGCATTTACGATTCCATTGAAAAAAACGGTTCCTTCCGGCTTCCCGACGGCAGGATCTTCAGTTTCCGCCAGGGAACACTGAAATACCGGGAGAAAGGAGGTTTGTGGCTCATTGACACCGATGAAAACCGTAAATGGCTTGCAGAAGTCAGATCAAATACCCGAATGCATTTCTCGGATCTCGGAAAAATACGCGTAGGCATTAAAACCACCGCCGACAGTGTCTTTATCGGCGATGACTGGTCGGGCGAAAAGGAGGGAATCGAACTGCTGAGACCTCTGATCACCCACCGCAATGCCGGACGGATTGTTGCCGGAGCAGATCTGCCTGAATGGAAGGTTTTATATACCCACACCTCTCTGAATGGGAGGAAGACAGTCTGCAGCCTTGACGACTATCCGAAGAGCAGAGCATATCTTATGAAACACTACGGGCGTCTGTCCCAGAGGAAATATATAGCCGGCAGCGGAAGAAAATGGTATGAAATCTGGGTGCCTCATCATCCGGATTCATGGAAACAGAGAAAGATAGTGTTCAGGGACATTTCAGACAGACCTCAGTTCTGGCTGGATGAAAGCGGTGCCGTAGTCAACGGTGACTGCTACTGGATTGAACTCGGAGAACGGATTGCTGACGATCTGATTTCACTGGCACTGGCCGTTGCCAACAGTTCATTTATTGAAAAATATTACGATCTTGAATTCAATAACCGGCTGTACTGCGGAAAAAGAAGATATCAGACCCAGTATGTGGCGGAATTTCCGCTCCCTGACATCAGCTCCAACGAAGCGGTGCAGGCGATCGCCATAGTGAAAAAAATCACCGCCTCAAAAGATCCCGGACTGTTTGACCTATACCGTGACAGACTTGACGAACTTGTGGAAAAAAGCTTTATAAATCCGCATTTTACCAATGAAAAAAACGCGGAATAAACGGCAGACGCAGGTTCCGGAACGCAACTATTCCATTTGATTCAGACGTTCTGAAAGCTTGTCGAATTCCCTGTTAAGAGAAGAGGCGTAAATTTCATTGACAGCCGGCATGGTGAATTTAAACAGCGCATTGTAGTCGCTGCTGCTCTTCTGGACAATGCTGATCAGACTGCTTGCCACATTTACGGTATGATACATGTTGCGCGCAACCTTGATGTTACGTTCGATATTCGGACGTTCAGCCAGAATCAGCGCCTGATAATTCTGCAGAATCTCCTTGTATTTCTTCGCAATCACCACTGTTCTGGTATTCAGTTTGATATTGGACAGCAGAACCTTGTCGGTATTGTATCCGCTGATGCTTTTGGCATCCCTGATAGCCTGATGAGCCTGATCGATCAGCCGGTCGATTTTCTCGCAGTTCTGCTTTAAATCCTCCACTGCAAGATCCTGCGCATGACGCAGGGCTATAATGGTAACAAGATAAATCGATGCATAACGCTTGACCACCGCATTATCGGCATTGTCCTTCATCTGCACTTCAATGGAATTAAGGATCTGCTTCATGGAATCGGTTACAAGCAGCATCTTTGACAGCGTAGGTCCGGATACCGAGGATAAAAGGAAATCCAGCTGTTCGCGATCGATTACAATGCCGTGCCTGTTGAGACTGGCATGCAGCTGATCTCTCATCCGGTTTATTTCCTGTCTGAGATCCTCATTCTTCTTATCCAGTTTTTTTACATCGGCGGTTATTGATTTCTTGGTTGTTGCAAAAGGATTCCAGGAGGAGTCTTCAGCGGCAAAGTACTGGGCGTTCAGTTCCTCCTTTTTTTTGTTGTTTTTGAAAATTTCCTTCTGGCAGTCGTAGATTTTCTTGACCAGTCTGCCTGATTCCTTGTCGGTAAGAATATCAATGGCCTTTTCAAAAAAGCTGTCGTACGAATTGAACAGAGACCATCCGTAATCGGATTTGTCCTGAAGCAGAGCATCGTCGTTTGAACCGGACAGTTCGGAAATGCTGCGCCAGAGTGATTTGAAATCGGTGTTTCCTATTTCAAGATCAAGAGCATGGCACGAAGGCGAAATACCCATGACGAAACTTAATGACAGGGCTGTTAGAAAGGAAGTTATTTTATTCATGTCCGCAATTCCCGGGAATACTTAAAATCATGCCTAAATTATATGAAAAAAATCACGCAAGTCCATTGTTTTATGGAGTGCCGGACCGCTTCTTTCGAAAGAAGGATACTGCACAGGCGCCGGATCAATGCGTCCGTCAGTCCGGATATCTTTTGTTCCTGCTCTGACGATCCAGTTCCCTGAGCTGTGCCAGCTTCTGGGAGATTTTAATTTCCGTGCCCCGCTGGTTCGGCTGATAAAACACCTGATCTCTGAGTTCCGGCGGAAAATAGCACTCTCCCGCCGCATAGGCATTTTCCTCGTCATGAGCATAACGGTAGCCCTCGTGATAATGTATTGCCTCCATCAGCCTGGTCGGAGCATTGCGCAGGTACAGAGGAACCGGCAGATCAGAGGTCTGCTTTGCAAGTTCCCGCGCCCTGTTCCATGCTGTATAAACAGCATTGCTCTTCGGCGCCACTGCAAGATAGATTATCGCCTGGGCGATCGCCCGTTCTCCCTCGGCGGCTCCCACCCGTTCGTAGCAGTCCCATGCATTCAGAGCCACACGCATGGCGTTCGGATCAGCATTTCCGACATCCTCGGATGCTATCGCCAGCAGCCTGCGGGCAACATAAAGCGGATCTCCGCCGCCTGCCAGGATTCTGGCGTACCAGTACAGGGCGCCGTCGGCGCAGGAACCGCGGATTGATTTATGGAGAGCGGATATATAATCGTAATAGCTGTCCCCCTTTTTGTCATATACCGCGGATTTCTCCCCCAGCGTTTCAATGATCAGCGGCACCGATATCCGGCATACACCGTCCGCATCCGAAGGTGCGCAGTCGATCAGGGCTTCAAGAAAATTGAGAACTCTGCGTCCGTCGCCGCCTGCATAATCAATAAGGATATCCAGTGAATTGTCGAGAAAGACCACCTTGAGTTCCTTCAGAACATGATCCTCTCTCAGTGCCCTGTTTACGATCTGCAGCAGATTTTCCCTGGATAATTTTTTGATGGTATAGACTCTGAGACGCGACAGCAGAGCGTTGTTCAGTTCAAAGGAAGGATTTTCGGTTGTTGCGCCGATAAAATAAATGGTTCCGTTTTCAATATAGGGAAGAAAGGCATCCTGCTGGCTTTTGTTGAACCTGTGCACCTCGTCGACAAAAAGCACGGTTTTTTTGCCGGCATTGCGGTTCTTCTCCGCACGATCAATGGCCTCGCGTATTTCCTTTATGCCCGAGGTGACTGCCGAAATCTTCTGAATCCGCGCATGGGAATGGCGGGCCACAATCTCCGCAAGAGTCGTCTTGCCGGTGCCGGGAGGTCCCCAGAAAACAAGCGACTGGCAGATGCCGAGATCGATGGCTTTTCTCAGAGGTTTGCCAGGGGCAAGAATATGCTCCTGACCGATATATTCACCGATGGTCAGGGGTCTCATTCTCGCGGCAAGAGGAAGAAAATCGCCTGAACCGCTTTCTTCGGCACCTTCATTTTCAGAAAGAGCGGAGAACAGATCATAGTTATCGCTGATCATCTACCGTTACTCCCTCGGGAACCGTAAATTCAAAATCCCGGGATGAAGCCTTGTAATTGAAATCTCGCTTTTCGAAAGTATATTTTACAGTCTGTTTGTTCTTATCTGTATAGCCTATGGAGGCAAGCCCCTGTTTGTCGAAGGATACATTGTAAACAACCGCGGTATCCCTGGCCTCGATATTGAAGCTGTCCGGACCGGAAGCTGTGATTTTGAATTTTTCCAGCACCTTCGGACTCGGGTCGATTACCAGCCAGAACGGTGAATTCTGAACAATTTTGTCAAAGGACAGAATGGTTACCTGGGCCACGGACGGATCATAGCTGTAGAGTTCCTTTCCGTTGCAGACAACGGCATTGGCCTCCGGTTCAGCGGTATCAAGACGGAATGATTTCGCGGCGGTTTCAATTCTGATTCTGCCGTCATAGGTTTCAAGCTCGAGACCGTCCTCATCGGTAATAACCTCATGAAAATCTGCAGACATGGTTTTCAGAGCTCTGGATCTGGCAAGCAAATCCTCGGTAGCGCCTGCAAAACACCAGGAAGATGCCAGCATCAGCGCGGCACCGAACATAATGCGTGTTAATTTCATTTATCCTCCGATACGTTTATCTGTTTGCATATTCATTTCATATAGACATGCAAACAGGCTTAAAATTCAGTTTTTTTTAAATCAGAAGCTTCAAAAACAATCAGAAAATCAGTAACCGTCATCGCCGAAGCTGTTTATTGCGCCGGTATCGGTACCGTTGCTTGACAGGAACGCCTCGCATCGATCCTTGAATACATTGCGCTTTCCTGCCGAATTAAGAGGCTTTGAGATCAAACCGAGATCCTCAAGCTGATCCACAATCTTGCCCGCACGCGGGAAACCTACGCCGAGACGGCGCTGCAGCAGAGATGCCGAAGCCGAATTGTTGTCAAGGATCAGGCGGATTGCATCAGGCAGCAGATCGTCGTTTGCATTGGCGTTGCGGCTTGCCTCGAGTTCGGCCTTTTCACTAGGAAGCGCGTTTTCCTCGGTAATCTCGTCATCAAGAACAGTGTCGACATACTGCGGTTCACCCTGCTGTTTCCAGAATTCGACAATGCGATCGATTTCCTCAGGAGAAACATATGCGCCGTGAACGCGGATCGGATTGTTCGAACCGGTCGGACTGTAGAGCATGTCACCGTTGCCGAGCAGACACTCCGCACCCTGCTGTTCGAGAATGATGCGTGATTCCATGCCGTTTGACACAGTGAAGGCCACACGTGAAGGAATATTGCTCTTGATAAGACCGGTAAGCACGTCGGAACGCGGAGACTGGGTGGCGATAATCATGTGAATACCTGCAGCACGCGCCTTCTGGGCCAGTCGGGCAATCAGCTCCTCCACCAGTTTTCCTACCTGCATCATCATATCGGCAAGTTCATCAATAACCACCACGATATAAGGCAGCTTCTTCAGATAAGGTCTTTCATTGCTGAGCTGATCGGTGGCATTCCATAAAGGATCCAGGATCGGGGTTCCCATTTCAATGGCCTTGACCACCTTTTCATTGAATTCATCGATCTTTTTAACGCCGAGTTTCATCATAAGCTTGTAGCGGCGTTCCATTTCACCAACACACCATCTTAATGCATTCGGTGCGAATTTAATATCCGTCACCACCTCGGTCAGCAGATGCGGAATATCATTGTATGAGGAGAATTCAAGCATCTTCGGATCGATCATGATCAGTCTCAGATCATCCGGTGTCGCCTTGTACAGCATTGACAGAATCATGCCGTTCACGCCGACCGACTTTCCGGAACCGGTGGTACCTGCCACCAGCAGATGCGGCATCTTGGCAAGATTCATAACCACAGGCTGACCGACAATATCACAGCCCAGCGCACAGGTGAGTTTTGCCTTTGATTCCTTGAATTTATCGCTGTCTATCAGTTCCCTGAAGTAGATTGTTGTTCTTTCGGCATTAGGAATTTCCAGTCCGATATAGGTGGTTCCAGGAATAATATCAATTACGCGCAGACTCTTGGCGGAAAGTTCACGGGCCAGGTCGCGTGAAATGTTATTAATGGTCGAAACCTTGGTGCCTGGAGACAGCTGCAGAGAGAAACGGGTAACAACAGGACCCTTTTCGTAGCCTACAACCGCCGCCTCGATTCTGAATTCCTTCAGTTTCTGTTCAATGAGAAGACCGAGCTGCTCCAGCTGCTCCTTCGGCACCTCATTGGTGCGCGCAGGAACATTTCTTAACAGATCTACTCCCGGCAGAACTTCCGGATCATAGGTGTCCTTAAGAACCTCCTCGTCGTATTTCGGATAAAACGGACGTGCATCCTCCACCATGCCGTTCTCGTCCCTGCGGCGCACTGTACCGCTTTGTTCATCCTGTCCCGCATCATCCTTGCCGCTGTCAGGAGACTGCGCCCACGGTGCATTCTGAAGTTTCTGCTCGTCCGCGGCACTGATGAAGCGGTTCTGCGCCCCCTGCGGCGCCGAAGCGGCAGACGGATCTGCGGACCAGTCCTCATCCTGCAGTTCTTCATCCTGCTCATCAATTTCCCCGGTCCGGAATCCGAAATCCGATTTATCGTCATCGCCGTAATCGTTTCCGGAACGTGACTCCGCTGTATCTGCAGGGATTCCGTTCAGTTTCTCAGGTACATCGTGAATGATGCTGAAATCAAATTCACGGCCGGAATCGGAACCGGAGGTTCTGTTTTCATTGTCGTACTGATCGAGCACGGAACCTGGTTCAATTGAATCCAGGAATTTATCAATATCATCCTCGAGAGGATCGGAAGGGGTATTCCGGACAGCGGAAGCTCCCGCCGGTGCAGCAGCAGGAGATGAGGCCTGTTTTGCAGCGACGGACGAACCGGTGCTGTTCATATTGACGGCGGCCGGGGCATTTCTGCCGCTGTCAAAGGTAACTGTTATTCTCCTGCCGTCTCCGGTGCTGCCGGATGCAGGTTTAACTGCGGCTGCAGGTGCTGGCGCATGAACTCCGGACGAAGTGGCAGCCGCGGTACCGGCTGCTGCAGGTGCGGTCCTGCCGGCGGCATCTGTTCCGGATGGTGCGAATGAAGTATTCTGCGGGGCCGTCTCGGCTTTCGGCGCATCGGCATTCACCCTTAAAGGATTCACTGCAGGCTCGGCCGCGGATGGATTCTGCCTTCTTTCTGCAAAATCAAGGTTGAGTTCAGGTTCCACTCTTTCGCCGGTACTGCTGTTTGCCTTTGCACGCTGTGCCGTCAGATCCACAATTCTTGAGCCGTCCCTGCTTTTTTCCGGCTGAGGAGCGTTTCCGTTATCAGAAGGCTGTACGGATTTTCTCTGGCCTTCGGAATTTCTGATAATAGGCGGATCATCGTCATCGTAAGCCGAACCCGCATAGCGGATTTCATCATCATCACGCAGATAGATAACAAAGCCGGTTTTCGGATCGATGGTGGTATATTTTGATTCCTCGGGATCCTCCTTTTCCCTAGAAGCGCTGTTGCTTCTCAGACTTGCAAGCTGTTCCTCTGCCAGACGGCGATCGCGGATCGATCTGTAGAATACCGCATTGTATACCAGATCGCCGATTACATCGCAGATTGTCAGCCAGGAAACTCCGGTAAACAAAGGAATACCGCACAGAAAAAGAGCAAGGTAGATAAGCGAAGTGCCCAGCTCGTTGAAATAGGAAATTGAAATTGTCGACAGAATTGTGCCGACAATGCCGCCTGAATTGTACGACGGCGCATTCAGCACATTCATGCTGATCAGCACCAGTGCCGAACAGAATATGAAAACAAAACCGACAACTCTCAGTCCTATGGTGAACCAGTCGAGCTCCCATATATTGAATTTCTTGATCAGAATGCAGAAACCGAGGTACAGAAGAGCAAGCGGAAACAGATATGAACCGTATCCGATGAAATTAAGCATTACATCGGAAATCAGAGCCCCTACCCTGCCCACCAGATTGCTGGTATGGGTTGAAAATCCTGTCTGCGACCAGCTCGGATCCTGACTGTCATGGGAGGCGATGGCAACAAACAGAAAAACTGAAAACAGTATGAGCAGTATAAAACAAGACTCGGTTACACGTCGAGGTCCGCTGAGCGGCTTATCTTTATAATTGAACAACACGGCAATGCCCTAATTTATCTAACCTTTATTTTAAGTAAAACAGTTCTTATTCTTATTAAAACAAACTGAAATTATAACATTTTACGAGCATTAAATTAAATGGTTTTTAAAACACGCCGGACCGCAAATTCACGTCGCGAGACCGGCGGCGGCAATGCGGCATCAATTAATGACGGTGCGGCGAAAACCGGAGCATGACAAAAGAAATCCGCCGCGCGGAGTTTTAATTCAGGATTCCGCCCGGCATCATGGCATTTACGGATATGCACAGTATTTGCTTTTCAGGCGGCAAAAAAGCAGGTTGTTCAACCGCTAAAAAAACGTTGTAAAATGAATGCAGTACAATAATATAAAAACAAAACATTAACAGAAGTCACAAAACTCGTTTTTTTTCAAAAAAAGAAAAAAATTGCATTTTTTCACGATTTGTAGTTAAATTCAAAAATCGGTGATAAACAAGCAAGTATAAAAATTATAAAAATAATAACAATTACTTAACAGAATACAATTCAAATCGAAAATACGAACTAAGGATGTTTTATGCATAAACGCGTAATAATAGTAGGCTCAGGTCCTGCAGGCTATACAGCGGCTATTTATCTGGCACGTGCAGGATTATCACCTTGTCTGATTACAGGCGCCAATATCGGAGGCCAGCTGATTCAGACCTCCTCCATCGAGAACTGGCCCGGAGCATATCAGTACCCTTCCGGATTCGAACTTATGGACAGTCTGGAAAAGCACGTAAAACAGTTCGATGTTGAAATCATCAACGACACGATAACAAATTCAGATTTCAAAACAAAGCCGTTTATGCTGATCGGCGAAAACCAGACATATACCGCGGACGCCGTTGTTATTGCAACAGGCTCATCCGCAAAATATCTCGGTCTGGAAAGTGAAAGCAGATTCATCGGCAACGGTATTTCAGCCTGCGCAACCTGCGACGGTTTCTTCTACCGCAAAAAGGATGTAGTCGTAATCGGCGGCGGAAACACCGCACTGACAGATGCACTGTATCTTTCATCAATCTGCGGCAGGGTTCATCTTGTTCACAGACGTGACAGCTTCAGAGCTGAAAAGATTCTTTCCGACAAGATTTTCGCTCTGGCTGAGGAAGGAAAAATATCTCTTCATCTTGATTCCGTACCGGTGGAATTCATGGGAGAGGAAAAGTTTGAAGGTCTTACCATCAAAAATGTAAAAACGGAAGGCATCAAATTCATTAATGCCGACGGAGCATTTGTGGCAATAGGACACAAGCCGAATACCGATTTTGTCGATCCGGTTCTGGAAATGCACAACGGCTATATTGTTACCAACCGCAATCCGCATTTCCGCACATCTTCAAGTGTTGCCGGCGTATTTGCCGCGGGAGACGTTGCCGATGAGATTTATCAGCAGGCGATTACCTCCGCCGGTACCGGATGCATGGCTGCAATTGATGCCGAACGCTACCTTCAGCAGGCTGAATAAGAGAGATCATGATTACGGAAGAAGACGAGGGATGTTTTGTGCTTGATGCTGATGAGGTTCCCATCAGTCATCCTGATTATGCATTTGAAACAGATCCTCCTCACATGGTTGACGAATATAACGGTCTGCTGGCCGTCGGCGGTTATTTCAACACGCTGTGGCTGCAGACCGCATATTACAATGCCTGCTTCCCGTGGTTTATCGCAAAAGGCAAACCTCACTGGTACTGTCCTCCGGTAAGAGGTGTGCTGTTTCCGGATCAGATCCGCATCAACCGGAGTCTGCGCAAATTTCTCAGAAAACAGGATTACAGGATCTGGGTTAACCGGGATAAAACCGCAACAGTAAGAAACTGCGCCACCATCCGTCACGACGGTGATGATACCTGGATTTCTGAAGAATACATAAAACTCTACCCGGTTCAGCCTAATTTTGTTTCAATTGAAATATACAGCAGAGACGACCGCATGGTCGGAGGGCTGTACGGTCTTCTGGTGGGCGGCGTATTCTGCGGGGAATCACAGTTCAGCATCGAATCAAATACATCGAAACTGGCAACCGTGGCGCTGTGCCGGTGGTGTCTTGAAAATGACATTACTGTAATCGACTGCCAGCTTCCGAATGAATATCTCGAAAGTCTTGGTGAAATTTCCATTCCGCGCGAAGAGTATCTGTTTAAATATTTTTATCCCAATATTGAAAAAACACATGATTTTTCAATTTTCGAAAAACGTCAGCTCGATCTGACTTTCTTTTAAAAACAAAGTATTAGGTCTAATAAAACTTTCACAAACCTCAGGACTATAGAAACCTTCTTGTTCTGAGGTCTTTTCTTTTCAAATCATATCAAAAATTCATCTGTTTCCCTGTTTTTTGG